>CAYPFC010000468.1:0-1512 GCA_964409815.1 uncultured Pseudobdellovibrionaceae bacterium | reverse complement strand
CACGATCGCATTCGCGCTGGCCGCGATCCCCGCGTTCGCGGCGGACGCGAAGGGCTTCGCTCCCGTTAAGCTTCTTTGCGGAGCCAAGGACGACGGTCAAAAGTCTTACATGGCAATCGACTTCGAGGTGCGCGAGCCCTCGAAGGAGTTCGGTCGAGTCGGGGAAGCGTTACCCCCGACCTACAGCGTGCAGTCGTTTCCCTTTCCCAACTATCGTCCAATCAGCACGGGGAAAGAGAGATTCCGCGTCGCCTCGCACGTCATGGCCAAGGCCTATCAGCCCGGAGCTTGGATCGCGTACCTCAGCATCTACGAGGAGGACGCCGACGGAAAAACGCTCCGGCGCCGGGCTTCTCAGGTCTTGGATACGGCGAGTTTAAAGAATACGGTCCAGATGAAGTATTCGGTACCGGGCTCAAAGCGCACAGTCACTTGCTACATCCATAGCCCAGCTCACGGCGCCGAGCGGAAGCCGGCGATCGCGCGCAAGGGCCGGCGATAAATCTGGGCCTCTCAGCCGGTGGGCGGAATGATATTTTTAAAGGGTGAAGATTCTCGTTTTGGCCGCGCTCGCGTTGGCCGGTCAATTCTCTTTCGCCAAGCTCTGCAATCCCGCGGTGGAGCGCTGCTGGAAAACGGGCGGAGCTTCAAGCTCGTCGCCGGCGTATCCCTCGCGCAGCTCCAATATTCGAATCAACCCCTCCGCGGTTCCCTTGGAGAAAACTTGGGGCGGAGAGCTCATTGTGTATGACGGAAGCGCGGACTTCGGGATTGTAAAGGGACTCGGGCGCGTCGGCGCGGCGATCTCCGCCTCGAACGGCGAGGAGACCTTCTTCGGTCCGATCGGGTTCGAGAACGAGGAAGAGTACGAGGAGCGGCTCGACAAGAGCGAGAAATTCAAATCGCAAAAAGTTTCGCTTGCCGGGGCGGTCGGACTTTACGGAAACAAAAAGGGTGGAATGAAGCGCCTTCAGGTAAACCTCGGATTGATCGGCAAGTACAACAAAGAAACCGAGGACATCAATCCCGGCGGGGGGCTTCAGTTCGTCGCGGGCCCCGCCACTTTCGGGTATTCGTACTCGAAAGACAACTACCTCATGACGCCGAATTTTTGGATCCCGGAAGAGACCGCGAATCTGAAGTACGCGATCGAAACGTTTTCACTTGGGCTGTCGCTGAGTAGCGTGGCGGTCGACTACTCTCACATGCGGCTGCATTTCGAGGATGAACAGGACATGGCGACGGTTTCGCTACTGACCGGAAGCCTGCTGCTGAAACGCTGGATCCTAACGCTCGCGAACCGTCGCGAGAGCTCGGATCGCCCCTCCTACGACTACGAGACGCGCAGTCTTCGCTGGGGCGAGCGCGAGAAGTTCGAGACCTTCGGGGGAGTGCAATTCTCGGTGACCCGAATGCTCATGATCGGATTTTTTCACAACTACTACCTGATGCGGGAATATTCCGTCGGGATGACTTTGTTTTTGTAAAGGCGAACGCATATGAGTGCCTCCT
>CAYPFC010000467.1:334-1529 GCA_964409815.1 uncultured Pseudobdellovibrionaceae bacterium | reverse complement strand
CTATAATTTGACGGGACAAAATGCTCGAGCAATGGACGGGTATATTAATCGAAGAAGCGGCGATCATGGCCATCACCGCCGCTTTCATAGTGGCGTTGGTTTGGATTACCAAAGTTAAAAATCGAAAGCCGGGCGCCTAAGGCGCGTAATCCGGCTGCTTCTCCGGATGCGCTTTTTGGAACGCGGGCAGCTTCGCGCAATTCGCATCGATGCGGAAAATATTCGGGAACTCCTCGATCTTCACGCCGAAGCGGCGGGCGGCGAAACACTGGGGCACCAGGAAACAATCCGCGGCCGTGACCTCTCCGCCGAACGAGTATGTGCCCGCCGTTTGCTCGAGCAATTTCTCGAGCGACGCCATTCCCTTGCTCACCCAGTGCACGGTCCACTTATCGGCTTCGGGTTTGCCTAATCCGAGATCCTTCTCCACGTACTTCAACACTTTCAGATTCTGCAACGGCTGAATCCCGCTGTTGATGACTTCCGCGAGTTGCAAAACGCGCGCGCGCTCAAGCGGTTGCGAGGGAAACAAATTCTTCCCGGGAAAAATCGCGTCCAGGTAATCGAAAATCGCGACCGACTCCGCGATCAACACGCCGTCGTGATCGAGCGCCGGCACGTGGCCCATCGGATTCACTTTCAAATACTCGGGCTTGTATTGCGAGCCGCCGTCCTTCACGAGGTGCACGGGAACGTACTCGAACTTCAGCTCCTTCCAGTGAAGGGCGATCCGCACCCGATAGGACGCGCTACTTCGAAAATAGGAATAGAGCTTCAATGCCATCGAGAACCTCCAAACACGCCGCATTATGCGCTTGCCAAACCCGCGGGCAGCCCCTTTTATGGGGGCATGAAACTAGGAACGCTGAAGTCGAAAACCAGTCGCGACGGTGAACTTATCGTCGTTTCCAAGGACAATCAAAGAGCGGTGCGTGCCACCGGCATCGCGCCAAGCCTGCGCGAGGCGATTGAGAATTGGAACGAGGCAAAGCCGAAGCTCGAGGAGCTTTCGCGCCAGCTCAACGATGGCAAAGCCAAGAACGCGTTCGCCATCGACTCCGAGCAGCTGCACTCGGCGCTTCCGCGCTCGTTCCAGTGGGCCGATGGCTCGGCTTACATTCATCACATCAAGCTCGTGCGCATGGCTCGCGGCGCGCCTCTCCCCGAAGCGCTCGAGACCATTCCGCTCATGTAT
>CAYPFC010000467.1:0-324 GCA_964409815.1 uncultured Pseudobdellovibrionaceae bacterium | reverse complement strand
CCAACGGAAGACATTCCGCAAATCGATTTCGCGCACGGGACGGATTTTGAGGGAGAGGTCGCGGTTATCGTCGACGACACGCCCATGGGCGTGACCCCCGAGAACGCTTTAAAGCACGTCATTCTGTTTATGATTTGTAACGACGTCTCGCTTCGCGGGTTGATTCCCGAGGAGCTCGAGCGCGGATTCGGATTCTTCCAGAGCAAGCCCTCGAGCGCGTTCAGTCCCTTCGCGGTGACCGAGGACGAGCTCGGCGGCGCCTGGATCGACGGCCGCGTTCACCTTCCGTTGAAGGTGGAGTACAACGGCGAGTTCTTCGGCAAC
>CAYPFC010000466.1:0-1531 GCA_964409815.1 uncultured Pseudobdellovibrionaceae bacterium | reverse complement strand
AGCGTAACGGTGGGTCACTCGAACGGCGGCGACGCCCTGAAGGCCAACGGCACGGACTATGACATCTCGGTTTTCGACGGCAACACCTCGGTCGTTTATGCGAACGTCCGCGCGGTTTATTGATATGGGTTTGGAATTAGGAAATAGGGGGACAGGTATGAAGCAATCATTTTATAGAATCGCGGTTGGGTTGGCCGCGAGCGTATTGGCGGTATCGGGGTGCACGAAAGAGCGTCCCTTCAAGCCGGTGCCGAAAACCGACCTGCATATTAAACAGATCAACAAGTCGGTGCTAACGGTTAGCCCCGCGGTCAACGATCCGAACGCGGAGTACATCTACGTCGGCTCGTCGCTCGAAAGCACGCGCCGCTCGACGGCCGCACGTCCCTTCTGGATGGGCGACGGTAAGCGCGCCGAGAACCAAACGAACGCGATGGCCGTTCTCACCATTCCGGTTGAGCATGTCGATTATAAGTGCGTCGAAGACGAATTCGGCGATTGCACGCGTAACGAAGAAGAGAACGACGAGATCCCCTGGGAAAAGCGCAGCTTCTTCAAATTAAAACCGGAAGAGCTCGCCCAGCAGCAAGTGAACTTCCTGCCCACCGAGATCCAAAACTGGATCACCGGCGGAGCTTGCTACAAAGAGACCAGCTCGGCGCTCGTCTCCTCGACTTGGACCGAGACCGGAATCAACATCATCATCGACAAGACCTTCACGGGCAGCCCGTTCTGCACCGACTGGTCCGATTTCGACGGTCGCTTCGATTCGTTCACTTTCACCGTTCGCTTCCAGCACTCGTTCAAGAAATTGAACCAGCTGGCGAGCCCAGACTATAAAACGGTCGAGTACACGCGCACGGACGAAAGCAACTTCGGGTTCTTTAACACCGAAAAAGACGAGCTCGACGTCGACAACAACGACGTGGTCGAGAGCCGCAAGATGATGTTCGACCGTTGGAACCCCGAGAAAACGGTCGTTTACTATTTGACCGAGAATTTCAATAAGCCCGAGAATAAGAAAATCAAGGAAGCCACGTATAAGGCGTTCGCGACGATCAATAACGGCTTGGCGAAAGCGAAGACGAAGTTGCGTCTCGAGCTCCGCGATTACAAAGAGGGAATCTCTTCGGCGGACTTGAACTACAACATGATCGTGATGGTGGAAGATCCGCTCGCGGTCGGTTTGATCGGCTACGGACCTCACGTTTCGAACCCGCTGACGGGTGAGATTCTGCATGCCCGTACGGTCATGTATCTCGGTACGATCAAGAAATACATCCGCTACGATTACGACAACCTGATCGAGGAAAAGCTGGCCGCGCAGGCCGCTCCGATCACCCTCGCGGCGGGTGTGGCTTCGACCCAGCGCTCGCTCGTTATGCCGATGACCCAATTGGGTGGCGCGGCGACACGCGCGACTCCGAATTCGCTCCGCAATTTCCGCAACATTCCCGACGATCTCGTCAATCACGCCATTGACGTGGACAAGCTTGCCGAGCTGACTCTGTATCCGAAGAACAATCAGTTC
>CAYPFC010000465.1:0-1532 GCA_964409815.1 uncultured Pseudobdellovibrionaceae bacterium | reverse complement strand
AACCGCAACTACGACGGCGAATTCGCGTTCGCGTACCTGAAGCACGCGCGCGCCCTCGCGTTCCTGATAGCCTACGATCGCCGCAACGAGGCCGCCTCCGGAGTCACGGACGACGACATTTCGACGAGCTACCTCGCGGACGTCCACTCGAAAATATTCGAGACGCTGATTGCCCGCTACCAGCCCGAGGACATCATGGGAAGCGAGTTCAAGGCGTTCGTCGAAAATTTCAATCCGTGGGTGTACTCTCAGCGCCAGGCGGACATATTTCAGTACGGCACTCGCATCATGTTCGAGTTCGGCACCAAGTGCTGCTTATATAAGGACGCCGCGAAAACCCAGCTAAGCGATGCGGTCAAACTCGCCATTCGAGAATCGCAAAAGGAAGCCGACGCGTTCGGTCCGACGTTCCAGCAAATGATCGCCGAAATCAAAACGAAAGTCGGCGATCGCCTGTTCGACAATCTGGGCATGGGCGAGATCCGCCGCCAGATCGAGAACCCCGACTCGTCTTTCTATAACGAGTACTTTCTTGTCGTGGACCGGCTCTTCCGCGGCCATTTGAACTCCGCTGAAGTCGAGATGGTTCTGAAGAACGCGCCCGGCGCCCGTACGCAGGCCGAGCTTCCCAAAATGATCGTCACGTACATGAAGGTTTACCTCCTTCACATGGTGGTCGAAACCAACGTCTACATGGCGGGAATCTATAACTCGTCCACGATCACCAGCGACAAAGTCTTCGAGGAAGCCACGACCCGTAGCCGCGAGCTGACCTCGCGCTGGCACACGATCCAGGAGCAAATTGACCTCCTCGAGCGCGTGATGGGCTCCTACTTCAAGGGACAGAACATCGTCAGTTCCGAGTTCAACGAAACCTCACGCATGATCAAATCGGTCAACCGCAACATCCACTACCTGAGCGTGTACCCGAACATGACCGTGATGACGTACTTCCTTTCGAAAATGAGAGGATCGATCATCGTTAACACCTGGTGGGGCCGAATCGAAATCAACGCCGAAACCATTCTTGACGCGTTCTTCGACGGCGGCATGGCCACTCCGTGGTTCCGCTTCGGCAAGGACCCCGAGCCGCTCGACCGCTTCATGCTCCTGTATAGCTGGGAGTATATGCTTTCGACGGACGCGCTGATGGCGTTTTCGGCGAAGGACGGATCGGACGCACAAAGCCCGCGCGCGACGTTCTTCGACCTGATCTTCTCGAAGTATTTGGACGACAATATACACGAGCTTCGCAAGCAAGTGAACGAGTACGACCGCTCGTTCTTCGGCTCGGCGATCTATGGGTCACTGCAGGCGATCTGCGACTACGAGCTCGGCCGCACGAACTCGCCTCCTCCGGTACAAATTTCGTTCCTCGACCTGCACCGCTACACGTATAGCGGCCTCGGGGATAACGGCGTGAACTCGCTCCTTAAAAAGTTCGGCCAGGAGCCGGGAGACTCATTCCGAGTTCTTCGCGCGAAAGTGGACTCGCGAATCGCGTTCCTGCGCACGCTGATAGGTATCGTCGA
>CAYPFC010000464.1:565-1549 GCA_964409815.1 uncultured Pseudobdellovibrionaceae bacterium | reverse complement strand
TCCACGCCGAGTCCAAAGAAGCATTCATCGACGGCTTCCTGACCGAGAATCTCGAGGCCATCGAGTACGCCGAGCATGATTTTTACGTTCGAAACTCTCAGCCCGTGAGCGCGAAGCTCCAGCAAAGCCTTTGGGCCGACAACTGGGGCGCCGAGCGCGTGGGCGCAGCCCATCTCTGGCAGCAAAACGTCCGCGGCGCGGGCGTGACCGTCGCGGTGATCGATACGGGAATGGATCTCAGCCACTCCCAGCTGCGCGACCGCGTGGCCGCCAATCCGGGCGAGCAAGGCCTCGACGGCAGCGGCCGTGACCGTTCCACGAACGGCGTCGATGACGACGGCAACGGCTTCGTCGACGATGCGCTCGGGTACGACTTCGCGCGCTCGAGGCCCTTACGCGGCGATTACAGCTATCACGGCACGCACGTCGCGGGAATTATCGCGGGAGAACATAACGACACCGTCGCGCAAGGCGCGAGCTACGTTCAGGGAGTGGCTCCACAGGCCAAGATTCTTCCGCTCGCGTTCCTCGATGAAACCGGCTCGGGAGCGATGACCGACGGCGTTCGCGCGATTCACTACGCGGTTCAGCGTGGCGCGCGCGTGATCAACGCGAGCTGGGGCGGCCCCGGCTGCTCGCGAAGCCTTAGGGAGGCCATCCTCTCGCTC
Organism: uncultured Pseudobdellovibrionaceae bacterium; assembly: GCA_964409815.1. GTDB lineage: Bacteria > Bdellovibrionota > Bdellovibrionia > Bdellovibrionales > UBA1609 > JALHOQ01. The sequence goes on along the minus strand of CAYPFC010000464.1, from coordinate 881 downwards.
GAATCCAAGAACGTGATTTTCGTCTCCGCCAGCGGAAACGAAAGCTACAACATCGACCGCACGAAGACTTACCCAGGCTCGCTCGATCTTCCCGCCCAGATCACGGTCGGCGCGATCGGGTTCTACGGAAATATGTCGCACTATTCGAATTACGGCTTAAAGAGCGTGCACATTTTCGCGCCCGGAGACTCGATCGTCTCGAGCGTGCCCGGCGGGCTGGCGGCTCTCGACGGTACCAGTATGGCGACTCCGTTCGTGGCGGGAGCGGCCGCGCTTCTATTGGGCGCCGAGCCTGGAGCAACGATCGCGCAGATTC
>CAYPFC010000464.1:0-505 GCA_964409815.1 uncultured Pseudobdellovibrionaceae bacterium | reverse complement strand
GAATGCCTCGCAAGGACGAGTATTGCTGACGAACGCGCTTTCCGACCTACGTCGGATGCGCGCGCCGTAATCTAAACTTTTCTGAATATGGTGTAGTCCGGGTCTTCATAGAAGACTTCGAAGCCGGGAACGCGAATATCGCGCGGCATCCAGCGGCGGTTGTCTTCGACCAAAAAGCCGCCGGGGACGGTGTTCTTGGTTAAAAAAGTATGCGCCGCCATTTTCGAGCGCGGATTCGTCGCCCATTGGGAAGTTTGGTTCCAGCCGAGCGCGATCGCGTGCGTACCCGAATAATTTCTGATATCTTCGATTAGCTTTTTGGGGTGCGGACCATAGTCGAAGATGTCCATGCCCCAGCACCTCTCGGATCCGAAAACTTTCTCAAGCTCTCGTAAACAATTTCCCTTATAAGAGCCGATCTCGACCACCTCGCCCGCGGGCGTAGGCAGACGCGAGATCACGTTACGAACGAGATAAGCCGAGCGCGAAAGACTTTGATGCTCGG
>CAYPFC010000463.1:0-1559 GCA_964409815.1 uncultured Pseudobdellovibrionaceae bacterium | reverse complement strand
CGTTCGCTACGGGGTCGACCCCTACCAGGTTCTTGCTACGATCCTCATCGAAGCGCCGCCCGTTGACGCCGATCGAATCAGCTACCTGAGCAACTACGGCATTCCGCCCCTCGACGCCATCGCTCCAGCCGCGGTCATGAACTGCGTACCGAATGACGTCACCACGACAAAATATATGCTCGCATCCGAGGAACATTTTAAAACCTTGACCAAATTGGGATTCTTCGGAAAAGACGCGCGCAAGATCCGTTGCTATAAAGTGGATGAAACCGTGACCTATCCGAACGGTCCCGACGGAAAACCCGTACAGTCTTCGCACAAGGCTTCCTTCGACGGCTGCGTGATCGAATACAAATTCAAAGAGACGCTCCTTTCCAGCGGCCCCAACCGAACATCTCTGAATCTTTTCGGCGCGGATGCGAACACCGGCGAGAACTACACGATCGGCCTGGATACCGCGACGCTGGCCTCGAGCCCGGATTATCGCCTCCGATTGAGCGCCATCAACGCCGAAGCGTGTAAAGAAAAATGCTGTGCCGATATCAACGTCCCGAAGCAATATATCGTGATTAACGGACCTTTGGTGCAGCCCCACCAACGATTGCTTCGAGAGATACAAGGGGCGATGGCCGCGGCGTTCTTGAATTTAAAACAAAACGAGGCGCGCAATTTACGCTTTGTACGCAAAGTGAAGGATCCTTATTCGAGGCTCGCGTTGATTTATCAGGGTTACAACGGCTACGGAACCTTCGGAGCGACCGAGAAAATGGCGAACAATTGCCTGACCGGACTCAATATGAAGAACTCGCCGATTTACGGCGCGGGCGTTGGCGATCTCATGCTCAACTCGCTCATGGCCAACTCCGAAATCCGCGGGATGGTCGATGCCGCGGTCGCGCGCGGAAACTACGGATCCGTGAAGTCCTCGATGTGCATGGAGCTGGGGGCTGGAACTCACAAAGTCGACGCACTCGTATTCGCAAGCCTTCAAAGTCGATACATCGGCGGGCGCGCGAAATGCCCGCGCTCCACGTACCGCTTTAAGAGCGGTCCGACCTACGTGCCTCCCGCTCCCGCGGAAGGCACGACCTAAGCTCTAAGCGCGGCCGCGCATTTGCGGATCGAAAGCGTCGCGTAGACCATCCCCTAAGAGATTGAACGCGAGCATGGCGACGAAGATCGCCACCCCGGGAGAAATCATCAAGTGCGGATAGGACGTCATCGAGCGCCAACCGTCGTTCGCCAAAACGCCCCAGCTTGAGTACGGCGGCTGTAGGCCGAGGCCTAAGAAGCTCATGAAGCTCTCGGACAGGATGTTCGACGGAATCTGGAACGTCAGCAATACGATCACCGGTCCCAGGATATTGGGCAGGATGTGCTGCGCGATCACGCGCACGCTCGACGCGCCCATCGAGCGCGCGGCCTCGACGTAGGCCATCTGCTTCACCTGCAGCACTTGTCCGCGCACGACTCGCGCGAGCGAGACCCAGCTCACCAGCGAGAGCGCCATCAGCATCCCGGTCAGGGCCTTGAGCTCGGGATTCGGAATAATGTCGAGG
>CAYPFC010000462.1:0-1577 GCA_964409815.1 uncultured Pseudobdellovibrionaceae bacterium | reverse complement strand
CATCCTTAACGCCCCGATCCCCCATGCCTTACACGCAAGAAAATCATCAGCTCGGCATTGAAACGCCGCTGGGCGCGGATGCGCTGTTGCTCATGCGGCTGTCGGGGCGCGAGGAGATGTCGCGGCTGTTTCGCTTCGATCTCGAGATGCTCTCCGAGGACGACGGACTCCCGGCGCCGGCCATCGTCGGCAAGAACGTCACTTTCTGGGTCAAGGACGCCAAGGGCGAGCCGCGCTACTTCAACGGCATCGTCAGCCGCTTCGCGTACTGCGGGCGCGGCGATCGCTTGAGCATCTACCGCGCGGAAGTGGTGCCGTGGCTGTGGTTTCTGACAAAAACCACGGATTGCCGCATTTTCCAGAGCAAATCGGTCCCGGACATCATCAAGCAGATCTTCAGCGATCTCGGCCTGACGCACTTCAAGCTCGATCTGCAGGGCAAGCATCCGACGTGGGATTATTGCGTGCAGTATCGCGAGAGCGACTTCAATTTCGTCTCGCGGTTGATGGAAGAAGAAGGGATGTATTACTTCTTCCAGCACGAAAAAGGCAAACACACGCTCGTCGTGGCCGATCATAGAGACGCCTGCAAAGACGCCAAAGAGAAAGAAGTCGAGTTCAAGAGCAAGCTCACCGAAGGCTTCGTCTCCGATCACATCTGGCGCTGGGAACATCAATACGAGTTCCGCACCGGCAAGTGGGCGCACACCGATTACAACTTCGAAACGCCCTCCACGAGCTTGATGAGCAACACTTCGAGCGTGGTGAAGTTGGACGGCATCTCGAAGTACGAACAGTACGAATATCCCGGCGGTTATGAAGAGCGCGGCGACGGCGACGCGGCGGCCAAGCTGCGAATGGAAGAAGAGGAAGCCGGCTTCGACGTCGTGCAAGGCGAAGGGCATTGCCGTTCGTTTTCGCCCGGCGCGAAGTTCAAAATGACGGGCCATCACTCGCCGCGCGAGAAAGACAAAGGCTACGTGATCACGGCGGTGCAGCATCACGCCGGCAACGAAAACAGTTACTGGAACGAAGAAGCCGGCGAAGTGCAGGCGTACACGAACGAGTTTCGCTGCATTCCGGACGCGGTGACGTTCCGCCCTGCGCGCGCGACGACGAAGCCCTTGATTCAAAGCGTGCAGACCGCGGTGGTCACCGGCCCGCCAGGCGAAGAGATCTTCACCGATAAGCACGGCCGCGTGAAAGTGCAGTTCCACTGGGATCGCGAAGGGAAGAAAGACGACAAGACGTCGTGCTGGATTCGCGTCTCGCAAATCCACGCCGGCAAAGGCTGGGGCGGCATCGACATCCCGCGCATCGGCGAAGAAGTCGTGGTCTCGTTCCTGGACGGCGACCCCGACCGCCCGCTCATTACGGGCCGCGTCTACAACGCCGAACAAACCCCGCCCTTCGGCCTCGACGGCGCCGACAACGCGACGAACAAAGTCATCTCCGGCATGAAGTCGAAGACGTATAAAGGCGCCGGCTACAACGAAATGATCATGGACGACACCCCGGGAAAAGAACTCATCCGGGTCCACGGCCAGTATGATATGGATACGACGATTGAGCATGAC
>CAYPFC010000461.1:0-1606 GCA_964409815.1 uncultured Pseudobdellovibrionaceae bacterium | reverse complement strand
CGGCAAGCATCTGGGCAACGGGAGCGATCGGCACGGCGGTTGGACTGGGCAGCTATGATGTCGCCGCTGTCATCGCGCTCTTCACATTTCTCACGCTGAGGCTTCTTCCACTTCTAAAAGAGTGATGCGCACGATCTCGTAGTCTCTGCAACCTTCCGCTTCAAATCGCCGCGCGCGCGAACTCTTTCGCCTGATCGTCGGCGGCCTTCGCGTCCTTGCTATTCGCGAGCGCGCGCGAGAGCAGCGGGATATTCGGCGGGAACGACTTCCACGCGTTGGATTCATCTTCTAAAGATTGTTTATAAAGCTGATCGGCCAGACGTCGGTTCGCGACGGCGCCGCGGGTCCCGGTCTCCACCGCGTAGTCACCGATCACGCCGGTGAGGTCAGGCGCGGAGGTGGTTTCCGCCCGCGCGAGAGTCGCGCCTAAAATCAAAATAAGAAGGGACATTCCCACTCTGACCATACTCTATATTATAGGGTGCAAACGCCATTCCGGAAACGCCCTCATGGCCGAGGAAAACCTACGCGTATCCGTGACGTTAGAGCGTCTCAGCGTGAGACGTTTCTCTCCGCTGCCGAAGACGTAACACTTGTTAAGCTTGTCGACGGGTAATGAGCTTCGCGCGCGGATAGTAGAGTTTCAAAATGGCACGGTAATCCATGCCTTCGTCGGCGAGCGAGCGCGCGCCCATCTGGCAAAGACCGACGCCGTGACCGAGGCCGGTGCCGTTGATCAAGAGCTGATCGGCGAACCATTTCAGAGAAAAATCGGCGCTGCGAATGCGCTCGAAGCCGAAGATCTTGCGAAACTGCTGCGCGGTCAATTTCGCCATTCGGTATTTTCCCTCGATGTCGAACGCGGCGATCACTTCGCTCACGCGACCCGAGGGCGTGCGCCCGCTGACCTGCATGGTCTTCAGGTTCGTCGACTTCGGCAATCCCAGCTCCTCGAGCAATTTCATGCGCACATCCGAGCGATCGAGACTCAAATCCCACGACGTGGGCTTGCGTTTCGCGCACGTCGGATCTTTCACCGACTGAAACGCTTCGACCGTGCCCCACACGAACTTCGGGTCCTCGCTCTGGCAACCGCAGTCCGCCGAGTAGTACGCTTTCAATACGCGCTGATGGGTATCGACCAAAACTTGTCCGCGAGTCTCTTGCACGACCTTGTTGATGCGCGATTTGATCGCGGGATTCGCCTCGGCCTCATGAAGGAATTTATAAACTTGATCCATGACGGTGGAGTCGACGTCGAAGTGTTGGCTGCGGCGATCTTGCCTCTGCCGGAGGGCGAACGAGCGCGCGGCGATGGCTTGTGCCTTGAGCGCTTCCATGGGCCAGCTCGCCGGCATCTCGGACGGAATCACTCCGGCCAAATACGTTTCCAGATCGAGGTTCACGATCACGTCGAGGCCCGATTTTCCCTCGTGAATTTCCAAATCGCGCGGAACATCTTCGTTGCCGACCTTAAGGCCGCGGCCCTGAACGAGGAGCGCGTCGCTCTCCACCCAATCCGGCGCGCCCTTCACGCCTTTCCAGCGCACGAGCCACTTGCCATCTTTCTTGCGCGTGATACGCGCCTGAGTGACGCCCGCGAGCG
>CAYPFC010000460.1:0-1607 GCA_964409815.1 uncultured Pseudobdellovibrionaceae bacterium | reverse complement strand
GAGCACGGTGATCGTGCTCGATCCGGCGTCGACGTTGGTTTCGACGGCGAGCACGTTGGCCCAGCTCCAGGGTTGCACCAAAGGGCTATCCGAGACCGTGTGTTGGTAGGCGCTCTCGGCGCGCACGATGACTTCGTCACCGGCCCACACGATCCCGAAGCCGGAGGTCCGAACGCGGTACGAGATCGGCTGCAGCACAATCGGCGAGCGCGCGTACCATTCGTTTCCGATGAAATCCAGAACGAGCGTCGGGCGAACCTTGGGCGAAGGCGCCGCGCCCTCAAAGTGCATGAACGAGAGATCGAAGCGGCCGAGGTGGGAGCTCAGACGAAGGCCCGCGTTGTGGTCGAGAGCGTTGTCGAGCTCGTCGGGCTTTTCGAAATCGTATTCGAGAAACTGCGGGAGATTGACGCGCTCTTGTCCGTCGGTGAGGTTGACGAGAAATTTCCGCGGAAGCCAACGCGAGTCCGCGCTCGGAAGGAGCGGGCGCTGCTGCCGCGGAATATAGATCGCGTGGACGCCGATGACTTCCTTGTCCCAGTCGAGCTCGATCATGGGTGAGCCACGCTTGATCGAGCGCAGAGGATGAAAGAACGCGGAAGGGTTCACAACGTCGGACGGCGAGGTGATGTCGACGACGCCCCAGTTGAGCGTGTTCATGCCGGCGCGGATGCGGGTCTCGCCGCTGGCGCGCCATTCGAAATGCGCTTCGGGGAAATCTCCGTAAAATTGCTCAGGTTGGGATTCGCTTTCCAGGTTGGCGAGTGCGAGCCCTTTCCACTCGAAACGCAGTTTCTTCGTGATCCTCTGTTTTCCAGAGAGCTCGAGCTGGAGCCACGGAGTCAGATCGTCCGTGGGTTCGCCGAGGGAGTAGGGATAGTAGTCGTTCGACGACTTGAGCGATCCCGAAACTTTGGCATGGCTATCGACCGTGAAAGCCAACAGGAAAATTACCGCGAAAAGTTTCAAAGCGTCGCCATCTCCGTGCGCAGTTTGCTGAGCTCGGTGTTCAGGTCTCCCTGTTGGCGGCGCTTGTTTTGAATCTGGTAGTTCACGCTGGAGATCTCGCTCGAGAGCTGATCCGCGCGATGCTTCGTCTGCTCGTCTTGTCCTTGAGTGACTTCCTCTTTGTAGGTGCGGGTCACGGGATCCCAGACGCGCTTTCGGGTGACGTTCGTCGAGCGGGTGAGCGTCGACTGCTGGTACGTCAGATTGTTGCGCTGGCGCTCGAGCTGGGCGACCTCGCCGTCGATGCGCGTGACTTCTTTTTCTTTTTCCGAGATTACGGCCGCGAGCCAGATCTTGCGACCCTTGCGGTACTCGGCGAGCCAGTCGTCCTCGTGCTCCTTCGGGCAAACGTTCTCGTAGACGCCGCCGGAGGAGCCGAATCGGTACGCGTTCTTAGGCGTGCAGAAAATCCGCAGGCCTTCCGTGTAACGGGCGCGCATCTTCTTTTCGCTCTCGCCGTCGCACATGTCGTAGGAGAACGGCTTACCGGCCTTTCCGACTTGGAACACGTTATCGCCGGTGCAGTACTTGGCCATTCCGGCCTTGAAACCCGTATCGAGCTCGGACCACGAAAACTTCGCCTCGGCCTTCTGGCATTC
>CAYPFC010000459.1:0-1612 GCA_964409815.1 uncultured Pseudobdellovibrionaceae bacterium | reverse complement strand
TGAGTGGCGCGCCGCTGATTCTCATCATTGAAGACGATCTGGACCTTCGCGAATCTTTGCAGTTTCTGCTGGAGTCCGAGCGGTTTCGTGTCGCGTGCGCGGGCGACGGTCTCGAGGCGATTGCCTTTTTGAAAGAGACGAAGGAGCTTCCGAATTTGATTCTGCTCGACTGGATGATGCCGCGAATGGACGGCGCTCAGTTCTGTGCCGCGCGCGGAGCGCTCGGCGAGGCGAGGTCCGTTCCGATCATCATTCTCACCGCCGACGGCAAAGTCGACAGCAAGGTGAAGCAGACCGGAGTGGATGCGGGAATCGCCAAGCCCGTCGACGTGGACGAGTTACTCTCGGCGATCCGCAAGTACATGAGAAAATAATCAGTGCGATTTCGTGACGCCCGAGCGGCCGGCGCCGACGTCGGTGTATGCACCAGTGGATCCACCCTTGTGCGGCAGAACTGGTTTGTCGGGCGCTTCTCCCGGCACGCTTCCCGTCACATCGTTCCTGTCGACCTGACGTGAGCGGGGAGTGATGTTGGTGTCCCGCGGCCGGTGCAGATTCGCATCCATCGCGGCCATCGTGCGATCCATTTGCTCCTTCACATCGATCTCGCCGCGCGCGAACTCGCCGGGCTCGTCGAGCTCGGTCCCGTCGCTGCCCAAGTTGGGATCCTCGGCGCTCGGGTCCGACATCATGGTTTCATCCTGGTCACTTAAGATGTTCGCTTCGTCAGCTGCATTCTCGACCGCGCCTAAAGTCGGGGGCTCGACGGCGAGTTGTTCGGATTCTTGATTGAGTGGACGCATGACTAACTCCTTCGCTAGATAGTTTAAGAGATAGCAATCGTCATTCCACGACCTGGACTAGACGGTCTTGAGCGCCGCATAAAAAGCGCCGATAATATAGGCATGGGTGAGCCCAAACTGAGACGCGAGGACGTGCTTACGACCACTTCGGATAAACCGGGGGTTGTCGGCTATGCGGAAAGTTTCCTCAGGCGTTTTCGAACGTTAGGTTTCCTCGTTTTTCTAATCCCGCTCGCGGTGATGTGTATCGGGTCAGTCGGCCTTGCGGCCGGCGTCGGCCTGTTCGTTTTCGAATCGATCCGCGAGCTCGCGACGGGACTTTCGAATTACGCGTACTACGCGCTTCTGGGCTGCGGTCTCGCGCTCGGATTTTTTTCTTACGGGCTCTCGTTGATGTTCATCGTGCCGGTCGTGAACTTCCTCTTTCCGTTCAAGCCGAAACCGTTTCGCGGGCCGTGGTACTCGATCGCGGCGGCGCCCTGGTACATTCACAACGGGCTGACCTATATGGTGCGCTACACGTTCCTCGATCTGATCACGCCGACGCCGATGACGATTCTCTTCTATAGAATGATGGGAATGAAGATCGGCAAAGGCGTGGTCATTAATACGACGAATATCTCCGACCCGTGCATGATCACGCTCGGCGATTACGTGACCGTGGGGGGAAGCGCCACGATCTTCGCCCACTACGGCCAGAAAGGTTACCTGATCATCGCACCGGTGGAGATCGGCAAAGGCACGAACATCGGGCTCAAGGCGAGCATCATGGGTGGATGCAAAGTGGGTGAGAACGTCACGATCAAGCC
>CAYPFC010000458.1:0-1612 GCA_964409815.1 uncultured Pseudobdellovibrionaceae bacterium | reverse complement strand
GAAATTTTCTCACGGCTCTTCGAATCCAGCAAGAGCCAGGGGTAGCGTTTCAGGATCGCCGGCAACCAAACCAGATCTCCCAAAAGTCCGGCAATGATCGAGATTAAGACAAATAAACCAAACAATCTGTTCACCGGGAATACCGAGAACAAGAATATCGAGAATCCGGCGAACAGACACATCGACGAGACCAAGCACGGCATCGTTTCTTTCTTCATGAGAGTATAAATGGGGAGAGTTGACTCACGTGGACGCTCTTTCAGAAGCGCGCGCAACCGGCCCAAGATGTAGATCGTGTTATCGAATGCGATTCCCAGACTGATCGAGAAAATAATCGCGATTCCGGGCTTGATCGGAATATCGAACAAGCAAAGGAACCCGAGCAGCATCGCGGGCGGGACGAGGTTCGGGATCACGCCGACGAGCGCCCAACGGAGCGAGCGGAACGCGACCGCGAGCACGAGCACGATCCAGAAGAGCGCCTCGAAGAATCCCCACATCAGGTGTTTTGAAAGCTCTTTGTTCATCGGCGGAACAATGGCCTCGATGCGTGAAGAGCGCACGGTCATGCCGGGGAACGTGTTTTGTAGTTTCGAGCGGATGGAGGCGATGACCGCGGCGTTCTTGTCCGCCGGAAGATCGGGGAGGCGAACCGCGACGCGCGTCCATTTCTCGTTCGAGGAAAGGAATTGTTTCAGCGGACTCTCGCCCGACATGCCGTAGAGGAACTGCATTTCGGCGATTCCGCCGCGGGTTTTCGGAAGATCCTGTTTCTCGCCCGTGCCCAGGAAGTCGGCGACGGTGAGCACGCTGCCGACGTCCTTGCGCTCGCGCAGGGTTTGCGAAACGCTGCGGAGTTTTCTTAAGTTCACCGGTTGCTTCCAGGGATCCGAGAGCTTATCTCCGCCGACCATAAAGTCGACGGTCGCGACGCCGCCGAGTTTTCGGCTGATAAGGTCCGTCGATTTGAGCGCTGCGTGCCCGGTGGGCAAGTCGTCGAAGAGCTTGGCAGTCCAGCTGAGGTCGCGGCCCATCCACGCGAAAGCGAGGGTGAAGACGGCCATGCCCGGAACGATGTACTTCGCGTAGCGGGAAATCAAATAGGCGAAACGTTTCGGTTCGTGCAGGAAGTTGCGCGGGATCGGCCACTTCACCCACATGTAAAGCGCGGGGATCAGCAGCATCGTCGAGATGCTCGAGACCAGAACACCGATCGCGACGCCTTTGCCGTAATCCGAGATGACCTGAACGTCGGAGGGAATCAGGCACGCGAAACCCGCGGCGGTCGAAAGCCCGGTCAGCAACACCACCGTCGAGATTTCCTTTACCAGGTCCCAGAGGAAGTGCATGCGCTCTTCGAACCCGAGGTGAGCTGCCTCTCCCATGCGGACGAGCAAATGGGTCAGAATTCCCAAAGAGGATACCGTGATGATGATCGGCGTGGTGCTCGAGAGAATGTTGAACGAAATTCCGAAGGCTCCCATCACCCCGAGGGCGAGGGTATTGCCGACGACCAATACATATAAGGACTGAAGGAGGACCGAGTAGCCTTTAAACATGATCTTGAGCACGATCACCGCGCACGCGAGCGACAACAAGATGAAGATCATGA
>CAYPFC010000457.1:0-1616 GCA_964409815.1 uncultured Pseudobdellovibrionaceae bacterium | reverse complement strand
ACTCGATCAGGTCCACGATTTAAAAACCGAGTCGCTCTTTAAGTGGTGCTTGCGCGCGCCTTTTATCGCGAAGGAAAATTACGACGAGGAATTGCACCAGACTCTGGAAGAGATGGGTACGCTGCTCGGTTTGCTCTTCCAGCGCGGCGACGACCTGCTCGATTTCGACATTCGCAACGACGAAGGCAAAGCGCTGCTCGGCGATTTGAAGTCCGGTTACCTGAACTCGTTCGGCGCGTACCTCTCGCGCGATTTCGACGACGTGAAAAAGCAAAAGTTGCGCGCGTGCGAGACTCTCGACGCGGTCAAAGAGCTTTTGGGCGTCGATAACTTCAATCACGCCGTTCAAGAGTTCGACGAGATGAACCGCCAAATCATTGGCCTCTACGAACACAAAGCCCATTCGCTCGAGAAATACCTAGAACCCTCCGAGCGCGGACTCGTTAACGATCTCATCGGACTTCCGAGCCTGCTCTATTTTCGCCGGGCGAAGTGATGGAGTTCATCACTCTCACGAAAAACGATCCCGATTTTCAATCGTATCTGCTTGGCACGTTCGCGGCCGACGCGCGCGCGCTTCCGGTTGAGACCTATCACGCCGAGACCGCGCGCGAGCGAGTCACCTTTCGAGTCGTGCCTGTCGAGAATCTCGAGATTCCCGCCTGGTGGAAGAGCTACCTGCTCTCGACTCGTCCCGAGCTTTGGGCTCTGACGTTGGGGCCCTCGATCGCCGCGTGGCTCACGCACTTCGATACGTACGGGGATTGGGCGCGCTGGCCGTCTTGGCTCGCGCTCGTGGGAATCTTCTTCCTTCACACCGCCGTATTCTTAATGAACGACGTGCAAGATCACATCCGTGGATTCGATCGTTTGAATCGCCGGCGCGGCTCGCGCCTGATTCAGAAGGGCTGGGTTCGTGCCGTCGACATGAAACGCTGGGCGTGGGCGAACGTGGGACTCGCTGTCTTGTTCGGATTGCCCGCGTTCTTGAACGCGCCGGTGAAGCTTTTCGGCCTTTGTTTGATCGCGGCCGGCTCGCTCACGATCGTGGTGCAATCGCTCGGCGCGCGCCGCGGATGGTGCGATCTCGCGCTGCTCTTGCTTTTCGGCCCGTTGCTGACGATGGGCATCGCGCTCGCAAGCTTCGGTGAGACGGACCCGCGCGACCTGGTTCTCGGGCTCGCGTTCGGCGCGCTCACGCTTTGGGTTTTCCAGACGCGCCACTTCGAGAACCAATTTCGGGCAAAGCCCGAGCAGGCGCGCTCGTTTCTTGGCTACCTATCGTTTGATCAAGTCCGTAAATTCTGCGCGCTCGAGGGCGCCGTGCTGCTCGTCATTCAGCCCCTCGTGGCGATTTGGCTCGGCGTACCCCTCGTATTTCTGGCCCTGGCGCCTTTGGTTAGCGTTCCGTTAATTTTGACCGTGCACCGTTTCCTAAGGTCCGCATCTCCGCTATCTTCCTCGTTGGTCAATTCCTCGCGATGGGCATTAGGCTCACATTTCGCGTGGACTCTCTGGTGGATTTTGGCGTTGGGAGCTCAGTGGCTGTAAAACTCGTGGAAACCGCCGCGGGCGTCGGACTCGCGTTCGACGATGCGAAACGCGGTAAGCCCTAT
>CAYPFC010000456.1:1173-1634 GCA_964409815.1 uncultured Pseudobdellovibrionaceae bacterium | reverse complement strand
CTTTCAAATTCACGGTTTCGGCCGCGATCGGATCCTTGTTGCAAAGAGGAGCGCCGACCAACGCCGCGAGCGGGATCAAAATGTCGACCTTAGGGATCTCGCGAGCCATGAGCTTTTCGTCACGGATATCGCCGCTGATGAGATCGAAATTCTTAAATTGGCAAAGGTGGCCGAGGGAGGCTTGCTTGAACATGAAATTGTCGATGACCGTAACGTGGTGACCGAGCTTAAGAAGCTCCGGGACCAGCATTGAACCGATGTAGCCTGCGCCGCCAGTGACGAGAATCTTTTGTGCCATCGCTTATCTCCTTTAAGCTTTGCCCATTGCGATTTGTTTGCGCCAGTAATCCATGAGCATCTTCACGCTGTCCGCGAAGTCGTGCTTGGGTTTCCAGCCGGTGGTTTCATAGAACTTCGAGGTGTCGGGAATCTGCAGAGTCACGTCCGCCGGACGAAGCAGC
>CAYPFC010000456.1:0-1163 GCA_964409815.1 uncultured Pseudobdellovibrionaceae bacterium | reverse complement strand
TTCCTGGTGCCGCCCTGCACGGCGCTGGTGGCGTATTTCCTGTTCGGCGAGGAATTGAATGCGCTGGCGCTGCTGGGCATGGCGCTGGCGATGTTCGGCGTCGCCCTGGTGAACCGCAAGCCGCGATGAGCCGCAAGACGCAAATCCCCTTCGATGCCGAAGAGCCTTTGCCGGGCGAAGCAGCGCCGGATCCACGCGGTGGGGAATCGGAGCTTTGGACTCTTTCTTCAAGAGCTCGAGGAACTCGCCCACGGTGATCGTCGTCGGACCACCGATGTTGTAGGCCTCGCCGGGCTTACACTTCATCGAGGCGACCCAGTAGGATTCCATCGCGTCGCGGACGTCGATGATCGTGCGAACCGAGTCGAGATTTCCGTGTAAGAGCTCTTTCTGCTTGCCCGCTTCGATCAAGGCCACTTGCCGCGCGAACGAAGTCGCGAACAAGTCGCGGCGACGCGGGTTGATGTACGCGAACATGCGCGTGCGGATGATCTTCATGTTGTACGAGCGGAAATACGCGTAGCCCAAAAGATCCTGAGCCACCTTCGAAACCGCGTACGGGCTCGACGGGTTGATCGGGCAATCTTCTTTGATCGGAACGTTCTTCGGATCGACTTGACCGTACACTTCCGAAGTCGAGCAGAGCTGAATGATCGGATCGATGCCGGCCATGCGAACGGCCTCGAACAAATTCGCCGTGCCTTCGATGTTGTTGTTCATCACCGAAAGCGGCGAAGTGAACGACACGCGAACGTTGGCGTGAGAGGCGAGGTGGAAAATCGCGTCCGGTTTCACTTCTTTCAGAACGTGGTAAACGTTCGAGAGATCCTGAAGGTCGCACTCGTGGACTTTGACCTTCGATTGGATTTCTTCGAGGTTGTTTTGTCCGGTGGTCGAGTGCCAGCGCGCAATCCCGTGAACGGCGACTTGAGGCTGTTGGTGAACGATGTATTCGGCGAGGTAGCTCCCTCCCGAACCCGTAATTCCAGTAATGAGCGCGCTACGAATTTCCATTCCCTACCCCTGAGTCGGCATGTTTTCGCGGTACCACTTGATCGTCTTACGAACGCCTTCGCGGAGCGGAGTCTTCACGGTCCAGCCGATGCGTTCCTTCGCTAGATCGCAATTCAGCGAAAGCTTCGTATTGATCGAGGGTTTGGACA
>CAYPFC010000455.1:0-1637 GCA_964409815.1 uncultured Pseudobdellovibrionaceae bacterium | reverse complement strand
AACGCGCAGGGCGAGGTTCCGATCAGCCTGCAGGGCGCGGGTCGCGTGCAGATCGAGCCGGCGCTCACGTCGCCGATCGTCGTCCAACCCGCGGGACTCAGCCTCGGCGAAATCGCCGTCGAAACGACCGTCACCCGACAGCTCACGTTGAAGGTGCGCAACTTCACCAACCGCAACGCGAACTTCAAGCTGTCGACGAGCGCGACTCCGGGTCTCACGCTCAGCGTGCCGCCTTCGGTCTCGGTGCCGGCCGGGCAAACGGTCGAGCTGCAAGTGAGCGCGACGTTCTCGGCCGCGCACGATGCGGTCTCGGCGGCGGAGCTGAACGGCCGAATTTTCTTTAACCGGGGCGGAAAGATCGTCGCGCAAGTTCCCGCGCTCGCGATTCGCACCCTCGCCTCGAACATTCGCTCGCCGGCGACCGTCGGCGGCCCCTTCCTCCCGCTGAACAACACGAGCCCGCGCGAAGGTATGGCGCTCGCGTTCAACCTTCTGGGCGAGGACGAAGCCAAACCGCACGCTCCCCGCTCCGAGCCGTGGCTAGGTCGCAGCTGCGACCTGCAATCGGTCGGTTACCGCATTATTCGCCGAACCACCGAGAACGGCGACGTGGACGTGATTCAATTCGGCTTCAAGCTTTTCGTTCCCGTGACCACCTGGCACTTGTGCGAGCCGGTGGTCCTGATCGACGTGGATGGCGACGGCGTCGCCGAGCAGGAGCTCGGCGGGGTGTCCGCGATGGGGATCGAAGGCCTAAGCAATTTCGATTTCGCGTCCGTGCTGCTCGACGCCGCCCAAGCGCGCGCGATTCGGCTCGCGTACGAAGAGGCGATCGCGCGCGGCGAAGAAGCGGCCATCGACTACACGCCGGCGGCGCTCAATGTCTCGCCGATGGCGCCGTTCAATCACTCGACGCTCGCGGTGATCGAGGCGCCCGTCAACCTGATCGCGAAGACCGCGACCGGAGAGATCAACGTACAAGCGGCGACGCTCTATCAAGCGGGCGACAACGTGGAAGGCGACGACTACCTGGGCGCCGACTCGAGCGCGTGGACGAAAATCATGCCCCTCGCGCTCACCCAGCCGTATTTCGGCATGGACGAGTTCACGGCCGTTCCCACGGGCGGAACGTCGATGACGCTTCAGCGCGGAACGGGCGTGGGCAAACTGATTTTATATTATCCATTGAACTCGGTCGAGCGACCGGACTCGCAGTTCCAGATTCTAGATTAGAACTTAAGAAGCTAGCGGGCGGCTAAATAAGGCCGCCACGCGCTCGGCAGGCGATTGCCCTCTAAATCCAAATCCCGATTGGGCAGCCAGCGCGGCTTCTCGGGGCGATTGAGTAGGCGAAGGTTCGCTTTTTCGGGCGACTTGTCGCCTTTGCGGTTATTGCATGTCGAGCACGCGGTGACCACATTCGTCCACTCGTGCCGTCCGCCCTTGCTGAGCGGGATCACGTGATCGACCGTGAGTCGTTTCTCCGAAAATTTCTCATGGCAGTATTGGCACGTATGCGAGTCACGCAGGAAAATATTTTGGCCGTGAGTATAAGACGGGCTATAAAGAGTGGACGCAAAAGCGCGCCGATGAGCACAAGCAAACGCAAATCTACGCCGGCATCATCCTTAAGGAAA
>CAYPFC010000454.1:0-1651 GCA_964409815.1 uncultured Pseudobdellovibrionaceae bacterium | reverse complement strand
GCCTTAGGCTCTCACTTAGCGTGGACTCTTTGGTGGATTTTGGCGTTGGGAGCTCAGTGGCTGTAAAACTTGTGGAAACCACGGCCGGCGTCGGACTTGCGTTCGACGACGCGAAACGCGGTAAGCCTTATTACGTCGATTTTCTCACCGTCGCGTGGCGAACGAACTTTCAAAAGGGTCTGCCGCGGAATCACATCTTTCGTCGTGCGCTTGGCGTGAACAAGGTAGCGCTGAAGGTCGTCGACGCGACGGCGGGCTTCGGTCAAGACGCCGTGCTCGCGCTCTGTCTGGGATGCTCGGTCGTCGCGCTCGAGCGCTCGCCGTTGGTGGCGCGCGTCCTACAGGATGGAATTGACCGCGCGATTCGTGAGGACGAAATGCTGCGTGCGCGATTCTTGAGTCTGCGATTTTATGAGGCCGACGCCCGTACATGGCTCAAAAAACTCAAGCCGGCGGATGCCCCGGACGTGGTATACATCGATCCGATGTTCGACAAGCCCAAGAAGTCGGCGAAGTCGCCGAAGGAAATGCAGCTCCTCCAGGAGCTTTTGGGACCCGCCCCTTCCGCGACGGAGGAACTCGAGCTCTTCGAGACGCGTACACTCAAAATATATACGAGGTGTTTATGCGCGCGCTTCTCTTCGCTGTGTTTTTTGTGGGCCCGGCCTTCGCGGCGGACTTGAATGTCGGCGAGCGCATCCGGCATACCGCGAAGGCTCAGGATTGCGAGAATATCCAAACCATGGAAGTCGACCTGCGCGAGCAAGCCATTGCCGGCGACTCGAGGTATTTTCACCGCGCGCATAACCATATCGCGTTCTGCGATGTGCGCGTGCGCCTTCCCGAGTACGGCCACGTGCGACTCGTCGGCGATCGCAGCAAGACGAAAATTCATTCCATCGAAGGCGATCGCGTACGCATCACGCTTGCCTCGAAATGCGTGGCGCTCGAAAAGCTCAGCTTCGCGAACCCGAATAAGCCTGATCCCGCGTACGAGAGCACCGTGAAGCGAATCCGCGAAGACTGTGTCTCGAAGGCGAAGAAAATTCTGGAACGCCTACGCGAGATCCATCTCGATTTCGATATTCAAGCCGCCGAATAATTTAGTGCAGATGTTCCGTTGGGGCGCGGGGCGCGGGTTCGGGGGCGCTCTCAAGCTCGAGCCAGGCTTGCTGAAGCTCGGTGGGCGCGTGCGATTTTTCGACAAAGGAAAAATATCTTTTCAAATCCGAGAGGGCCTCGCGCGTGAAGCCGAGTTTTTGCCTTAGCAGCGCTCTCTGGCCGAGCACCGAAGTGTTCGAGTCATCCATCTGAAGCAGTAGGTTGTAGATCACGTGAAGTTGTGGAAGGTTTTGAGAGCCTTCGAAGGTGTGCATGAGCAGCTCGAGGTACTGAATCATCAGCTGCTTCGCGCTCCACACTTCCAGGTTCGAAGCGCTGCGATTCAGAACCTGGATGATCTCTTGATCGCTAAGCGGCTTACATTCGTTGTAGAGATCGAGATAGATGCATTTTCCCGACCTCACCCACTTCAGCAGGAAATGGTGGCGCGCTTGAATCAGCGCCATCGGCAGATCTAAAACGTGCGCGAGATGCAAAAGCAGGAACACCACCGGCAGCGGATGCCCATTGCGATCGTCGAGAACGCATT
>CAYPFC010000453.1:0-1661 GCA_964409815.1 uncultured Pseudobdellovibrionaceae bacterium | reverse complement strand
AGCGCAGCGGATTCGCTTGGCGACGCAGGTGGGCTCCGGTCTGGTCGGCGTGCTTTACGTGCTCGACGAGCCGAGCATCGGTCTGCATCCCCGTGATCACCATCGTTTGCTCGAAATGATTCAAGAGATCCGCGATCGCGGTAACACCGTCCTAATGGTGGAGCACGATGAGGAAACGATTCGCCTGGCCGACCACTTGATCGATATGGGCCCGCGCGCCGGCCGTCTTGGCGGCGAAGTCATGGCCATCGGGGCTCCGCAAAACCTTTTGCACGATCCCAATTCGGTGACGGGCCAATACCTTTCGGGCAAGCGCAAGATCGCCGTTCCCAAAGAGCGGCGCAAAGGCAGTGGCGAGAAGATCAAGCTCGAGGGCGCGAGCGGGAACAACCTGAAGGACGTCACGCTCGAGATCCCGCTAGGGACTCTGACCGCGGTGACCGGGGTTTCGGGCTCCGGGAAGAATACGCTCTACCGAATCCTCGCGCGCGACTTCAACGACGCTTCGTTCGAGCCCGCGCCGTATAAGAAAATCTCGGGCCTCGGGCACGTCGACAAAGTTATCGAAATCAATCAGCGTCCCATCGGCCGTACACCGCGCTCGGTGCCGGCGACGTACGTCGGTCTCTTCCCGATGATCCGCGATCTCTACGCGGCGTTGCCGGAAGCGAAGATGCGGGGATATCGTCCGGGACACTTCAGCTTTAACGTTAAGGGTGGGCGCTGTGAGGCATGCCAGGGCGCCGGTCAAATTCGCGTCGAGATGCACTTCATGAGCGACGTCTTCGTCAAGTGCGAGACCTGCCAAGGGCGCCGCTACAACCGCGAGATTTTGAACATAAAATTCAAAGAGAAATCGATCGCAGACATTCTCGCGATGACCGTCGAGGAAGCGGCCGAGTTCTTTAAAAACCACCGTCACATTCATAAAAAGCTCGATACCCTACACCGTGTGGGTCTTGACTACATGACGCTCGGGCAATCGTCGACGACGCTCTCGGGAGGGGAAGCCCAGCGCGTGAAACTTTCACGCGAGCTTTCGAAACGCGATACCGGAAAGACGCTTTACATTCTCGACGAGCCGACGACCGGGCTTCATTTCGAGGACGTCGCGAAGCTCATCGATCTCTTGCAGGAGCTCGCGGGCCATGGCAACACGGTCTTGGTGATCGAGCATCATCTCGACGTGATCAAGACCGCCGATCACGTGATTGACCTAGGGCCGGAGGGCGGTAGTGGCGGAGGCGAGATCGTCGCCGTAGGCACGCCTGAAAAGATCGCGGAGAGCAAGCAAAGCATCACCGGAGAGTTCCTAAAGCCCTACCTCTAAGTCCAGTGTCTCAACTCGGGACGGGCGCGTGGATTTCTTTTAGTGGCTCCCAGAATGAGCCGATAATAAAAAAGTAAGTCCTCAAGAGGTATTTAGTGGCGTGGGATGATATTCCCGATTGGTCCCTTGAAGTTGCGCGACAACTGTTGAGCGAGGTCAAAGAAAAAGACCCGTTCACGTATTACCATTGCTGTCGCGTCGGCCGCGGCTCGCGCAAACTCGCGAAGGCGATCGGTCTCAATGAATTTGAGCAGGCGATTTTGGAGTTTTCGGGCCTCTTCCACGATATCGGCAAAGCGAAAATCCCGACCGAGATTCTGGTGAAGCCGGG
>CAYPFC010000452.1:0-1668 GCA_964409815.1 uncultured Pseudobdellovibrionaceae bacterium | reverse complement strand
AGGGCGTACATCTCACCTTCAGTCGCGAGCGCTTCCCGTTGAAAGACGCCGTCGTTATGGGGGCCGAGTCACGTATCGTGTTCGCGATCCCGAGGCACGAGATGGTGATCGTCGGGACGACGGACACCGATTTCCCCGCCGATCCGGGACAAGTGCGCGCCGAGAAGGAAGACGTACGCTATCTTTTGCAGGTGATCGAGCGTTACTTCCCGGGCGTGAAGATCAGCCACGGCGACATCATCGGTTGTTACGCCGGAGTTCGTCCGCTTGTCGACGACGGCGCGCAAACGGAAAGTAAAACGAGTCGTGAACACTCGATTTGGACCGACCCGCGCGGAATCACGTTCGTCGCCGGCGGCAAGTACACCACCTATCGCAACATGGCTCGGCAAACGGTCGATACCGCTCTCCACAGTTTTACTCCCGACGAGCAGGTGAGGTTCGGACGCTCGCACACGCGTCAGCCGCTCAATCCGCTCGTGACCGAAGTGCTGCTCGAGCGGGCACGTCGGGATGCCCCCCGATGGGCGAAAGCGTTCGACCTCTCGTCCGAAGCGGCGGCAAGACTCGCGGATCGCCACGGGATCGAGGGGATCGAGATCCTCCGGCGCGCTCAAGATCGGGCGCAAGCGCGAAGTGGGAGTGAAGAGTGGATCTGGTGCGCGGAGGCTTTGCACGCCGTGGAACGCACGATGTGCGTGGCTTTGACCGATTTTTACTTTCGTCGCACACCTTTGGTTTTGAGTCGCAAAGATCATGGCCTTCCGTTCGCGACGGCCATCGCGAACACCATGGGAGATGCGCTCGGGTGGAACGGCGAGCGCCGAAAAGACGAAATTAATGCTCTGCAAAATCAAATTGCTTGGGAACTCGCCGCCACTATCTCGGGTTGACCCGACCTAAGTGCTACCCTACAGTTATTGAACCATGGCATTTGTAGACAAAATTACTGAGTATTTCTCCAATGATATCGCGATCGACCTGGGCACCGCGAACACCCTCGTTTTTGCTAAGGGCCGCGGCATAATCCTCGACGAACCCTCGGTGGTCGCTGTTCAAAAAAATGCGCGCGGCGGGCAGAACCGCGTGATGGCGGTAGGCAAAGAAGCCAAAGAAATGCTCGGGCGCACTCCGGGTAGCATCGTGGCGATTCGTCCGATCAAAGACGGCGTCATCGCGGACTTCGAAGTCACGCAGTCCATGCTTCGCTACTTCATCGGAAAATCCACGGGACAGAAGAAATCGTTCATCCGTCCGCGCATCATCATCTGCGTTCCTTACGGAATCACTCAGGTGGAGAAGCGCGCGGTAAAAGAATCCGCGCACTCCGCGGGCGCTCGCGAAGTGTACCTGATCGAAGAGCCGATGGCGGCCGCGATCGGCGCCGGCCTTCCGATCACCGAGCCGACGGGCTCCATGGTTGTCGACATGGGCGGGGGAACGACCGGCGTTGCCGTGATTTCTCTGGGCGGTATCGTGTATTGCAAATCGATTAAAGTGGCTGGCGATAAATTCGACGAAGCGATCGTCAACTATGTCCGCCGTCAATTCAACTTGCTCATCGGTGAGCGCTCGGCCGAGCAAATCAAAATTCAAATCGGAAACGCGTATCCTTTCGAGGAAGAGCGCTCGATGGAAATCAAAGGCCGCGACCTCGTCGCCGGCGCT
>CAYPFC010000451.1:0-1669 GCA_964409815.1 uncultured Pseudobdellovibrionaceae bacterium | reverse complement strand
TCGATGCACTCCGGCCACGGCGGATTGATGGAAGGCCTTTCGGTTTGGATTCTCGCGCCATTGATCTTCATCTTTCTGGGCTTCGACAACGGACAGTTGCGCCGCTACTTCCTGGGCCTGATCCCGAATCGCTACTTCGAGCTTTCGCTGACCGTGCTCGATGAGCTCGACGAAGCCGTCGGTCGCTATCTGCGCGGAACATTGCTCGAGTGCGCGCTTGTCGGGCTAACCCTGACGATCGGCTTTATCTTGATCGGAATCCCAGTGGGTATCGCGGTCGCGATCGGCGTGATCTCGGGGTTAGTGAACGCGATTCCGTTCCTCGGAACGGTCATCGGAATGATCATTGGCCTGGGTTACGCGCTGATTGCCGAAAACGTCACACCGGTTTTACCGGGCCTCGATCCGAACGACCTCGCGGTGTACGTGGTGATCCTCGTGGTCGTCGCCCACCTACTGGACAATGCGATCTTCGCGCCCTTCGTGCTCGGTGGCGCGGTGAACTTGCATCCGCTGGTGATCGCGATCGCGATCTTGGGCGGCTCGCTCCTCATGGGCATGTGGGGAATGCTCTTCGCGGTTCCGACCGTGGTTGTCTTAAAGACCGCCGTCGAAACGCTGTTCAAAGAGCTTAAGGACTACCGGATAATTTAGACGGCGATGCTCGTGAGATCGCCCAGAATGTCGGCTACGCGATTCATCGCGAGCGAGTAATGTCCCTCACCCGGATAAAGCTTCAATTTCGAGTGCGGCACGCGCTCGTTGAGGAAGGTCGACATTTGCCAAGGCAGAATACGGTCTCTTTGACCGTGCCAAATGAAGTAGGGGCAACGGATATCCTGAAAATCGAGCGGCCACGGGCTCGCAAAGCTCTTTAGATCAAAGACCAGGCCGTGGGCGCCTTGACGGGCAGAGAGGTTCAGCGATTCGATCAAGACCGCGCGCGTTTGTTGATCGCTTAAAACTTCGCGATCGCTGGGATCGAGCCAATTCATCAGAAATTCCATGCGGTCTTCGGGCCTAAAGTTTTTAAGTCGGTTCTCGAGCAAGGGTTTCATCACAAATCGCGGAACCCGGCGCGCGATATTTAAACCGCGGCGATGAAACTCACGGAACCGATCTTTCGCTTGATCGAACGGCGCAAGCCCGCAAACGCTACCTAAGGCCGCTACGCGATCGCCGAAATAGCCGGCGGCGCTCATGGCGGCGGGATTTCCGCCGGAAACTCCAACCAGGTAAAAGCGCTGAACACCAAGTTGATCTATCGCGCGCTCAAGATTCGGTAAGAAATCCCTCAAATTTGTGCCGGATTTTGGAGGCGAAAACCCGTATCCGGGTCGGTCGACGGACAAAACTCTCAAGTTATAGGTCTTCGCCCAAGGCTCGAGCACAAAGGCTTGTTTGTGAGAGCCCGGAAAACCGTGGAAAAAGACGACCGGACGACCTTCGGGAACCCCGAATTCATGAATGAATGGCAGTGAGGACATGCAGACCATATTACGGATTTTTGAGGTTTTGAGAACCCTCAGGAGCTACCGTACAAAAGACTTGACGTAACATAATATAACTTATCAGAAATTATGCCTCTTTCATAAAATATCATAAATTCGTATACTTACGGACACACTCATGCCGCCTTTCTTTACGCCACGTCCAGTCCTTATACCTC
>CAYPFC010000450.1:0-1684 GCA_964409815.1 uncultured Pseudobdellovibrionaceae bacterium | reverse complement strand
GTGGTCCTGAGCAACGGGCGGGCCGGCGCGCCTTAGGATTTATGGGTCCCCATAGGACTCCTTATGAAAAAAGGAAACGGGCAGGCCGATTCCGCGCCCTCTCCCGTTGACCAGGGCGCCGCGCGGCATTACAAGCGGCCGATGCGCTACGCCCTGGGCCTATGGATTCTCCTAATATATGGATGCGACCCGGTTTTCGCCGCCCGCGGGGAAGACGTCCGCGCTTATTTTCAAGAGGCCTTCTCCGGCGCCCCCTCCCTGACGACGTGGGAGACCGGCTACGCGAGCTCAAAGGAGATTCGCGGATATCCGGAGTATGAGCTCAATCAGGACATTTCGCACATCGAGATCGCCCGGCGTGAGGGCCGCATCTTCGTCAATCCCGACGTGAACGAGGTTCCCGACGGTGCCTACACATACATTCTCTCCGCGAGCGGCGACTTCGAGCTCGGGCTTATCGAGAACGACATCGAGATCGGGGTGAAGCACTTTCAGATGGCGGACGGGCGCGCGCTGTTTTCGGCGGGAGAGTACACGAAGTACGGGGAGCGGCGACGGCTTTCGATTAAGAGCGGGACGTTCTCGCGCCATTTGCTCAGTCAGCCCGGTTACTCGCAAGAAAAGACGATGAAGCGCATGGAGAAAGCGTTTCGCAGGCTCTGGGGCGTGGACGTGACGATGGAGCTCGAGACCCTGTACGCCGATCCGGAAATCATCGAGCTCGGGATTTTATTGAAGTACTGCGCGCACCGGGAGTTCTTTCGTCTTCACGAACGAACGATCTGCAAGCACTACGCGCCCGCGACCGCCAGCTGCGCGACGAGCGCGATCGACTAATCCTCGAGCGCGGCGAGCGAGACTTCGTCGTCGTCGATCTCTTTAAACGACACTTTGAGCATCGTTAGAAGCGTCTTCTTCTTTTCCTGGACGTTGTGAACGATGAGCTGCTTCGCGCGCCAGTATTTGTTGTCGACCTTCTTATAGCCTTTGAATTGCGCCTGCTTGAGCAGCTTTCCGCGCTTGTCGTAATAGTCGACTTTCTCGAGTCGGTAGTCGCCTTTGGTCACCCAAGTGACCAGCTTGCCGTAGCTCGACTCGGAGTCGGGCTTCGCGTGGCTCTCGATGGTGATGAGCTTACCGTCGTCTTTGACGACTTTGTTATTGAACTCTTTGTAGGTCGAAAGGCTCAGGTCCTCGAACGCGATCTCCGAGTCGAGGAACTTGCCTTTTTTGTTCGAGCCGAGAATTCGGCGGCTTTTCTTATCTGACGGCAGATAGAGATACTGATCTTCCTTGCCGTTCTCGATCACGGTGAGAAGCGAGAGCCCTTTGAGGTCCGCCGGTTTTTGCAGGCGAACGAGCGCGCGGGCGTCGTCGTCGTTCTTGCGCAAGATCGTGAGCACGCGCTCTTTCTTCGAGCCGTCGGAGTCTTGGATCACCATTTTGAGTTGAACGCGCTCGGATTTGGGAGCGCCGCCGCTCTCCACCTTCTTAAGGATCTCTTGCACGGTCGGCGTTTTCTCGGTGCCGGAAGCGTAGCTGTTGTGGAACGCGATCATTCCGAGGGCGGCAAGTAAAAGGTAAGGGCTTAGTCTCACGGCGGTCTCCTGAAGATTGAACGGGAATAAAGAAATTTTCTCACGGCTCTTCGAATCCAGCAAGAGCCAGGGGTAGCGTTTCAGGA
>CAYPFC010000449.1:0-1684 GCA_964409815.1 uncultured Pseudobdellovibrionaceae bacterium | reverse complement strand
CACCGGCCAGCAGCGCGTGATATCGCCGCTGTAGTAAAGATACTCGGCGCCGCAGTCTACGAGGAGCAGTTGCCCCGCCTCGCAGGTCGCGTCGTTGAAGCGGTAGTGAAGCGTCGTCGCGTTCGCTCCCGTGGCGACGATGCCGCCGTAAGCTTCGCCAAAGGCCCCGCGCTCCATGACCGACTTCAAGAAAATCCCGTGCAGCGCGCGCTCCGTAATTCCCGGCTTCGTCATCATCTCGACGTGCCCTTCGGCGGAAATGCTTCCCGCGAGGCGCATCTGTTCGACTTCTTCCTCCGTCTTGCGGATGCGCAGCTCCGAGAGCAAAGAGTTCGCATCCTCGATCGGCATCAGGCCCATTCCGTAGCGCGGACGGTAGCCGTTCACGCTGATCATCACGCGGCCAAAGATCGCGTCGAACTCGTGATTGCGGAACATCGAGTAGTAAACCTTTTCGCATCCGCGCAGCAGCTCCGGCGCGACTTTTTCGAAATCCGAATACGGGTGCGTCTGATCGTACTTGAAGACGTCCTTGGCCCCGTCGACGCCGAAGCGGAAGCCGTCCCAGGTCTCGCGCTCGACGTTCTTCGTGCGCACGAACATCACGGTCTCGGGAGTTTTCCCCGGGCGAAACACGAGCACGGACTCCGGCTCTTCGAAGCCGGTCAAGTAATAGAGGCTCGATTCCGCGCGGTAGTTGTGGTGAGAGTCGGCGTTACGAATGTATTCGGGCCACGCGGGAAGAACGACGGCACAACCCGGGATGAGCTGCCCCAACCGTTGGCGGCGGGCTTTGTAGTACTCCACGTTGATGCGTGCTTTTCTCATCTGCGCTCCCCTGAATTCTTTCGCTTAAAAGCCGTACTTGTTGATCAGCGTGCCGGCGGCTCTCTGCCCGGCGCTCTCCCCGATCGAGATCAATTCTTTCTTCGCGGAGAACTGGGTCATCGGGTAGTTGCTCGTATCGACGTTGATCGTATCGATATTGAGTCGAGACGTCTCGGCCAAAGCGCGCTTGATCTCTTGCCAAAGAATAACATAGTTCAGGTTCTCCCGTAAGACGTCCTGGGCCACGGGCTGCGCGCTTCCGAGGACATTCACCAGAATGATCACGTTGTAACCTTCACGAACGAGCCAGTCGACGGCCTCGGTCGCCTGCGACGGGCCCGCGATAAACGTGCCCTGGGCCTTGAAAATCGGCGGGAACAGCAGGCAGCGCTTCATGACTTCGCGATAGGGGCCGCGATTTTGCCAGGTCACGACACCGCTCGTGAGCGAGCGCTGAGGACAAGCAAAGTCCACTTTCGAGCGCGAAATCTCTTCACCGCCAAAGCTGTCCTTTAGGAAGTCATCCAAAATGCTTATGGAATGCTCGCCTGATTTGCGGCTGAAGAAGCCCTTCGGCTCGAAGATGTTCTGCTGCTCCATCTTGTAGAGCTTCCACTCGACGTCGTGAACTTGGCCCTTGATCGCGAACAATCCGCCGATCAGCGCGCCCCACTCGAGGCCGACGACTTTCTCGATCGGAATGCGTTGCTGCTGAAGCGCCTTCAGCACGCCCACGTGGGCGAACGCTTTCGCGCCGCCCGGACCAAGAATCACCGCGACTTTTTTGGCTTCGTATTTTTGAGGTTGCGGTACGGGCTCGTCGGGCTGCTCGATAACCGGAGCCTTCGAGGGCTGG
>CAYPFC010000448.1:0-1692 GCA_964409815.1 uncultured Pseudobdellovibrionaceae bacterium | reverse complement strand
GAAACGACGGACGTCGGGAAGACGCTGGCGCTTTCGAAAGCCTTGGATATTCCGCGTGCCGCCGCGAACTTCAGGTTTTTCGCCGGCGCGATCTTGCACAAGCACGAGATGGCCACCGACATGGATGGGGAAGCCATCAATTATGTTCTACGGCAGCCGGTGGGCGTCGCGGGGCTGATCTCACCCTGGAATTTGCCGTTGTACCTGCTGACGTGGAAGATCGCTCCCGCGATTGCGTGCGGAAACACCGTCGTATGTAAGCCTTCCGAGTTTACTTCGAAGACCGCGTTTTTACTCGGCGAGATTTTGAATGAAGCCGGCCTTCCTAAGGGCGTCGTGAATGTCGTGTTGGGCGAGGGGAATCCCGCGGGCAGTTACCTCGTCAAACATCCGGGCGTGCCGTTGATCTCGTTTACGGGAGGAACGGCAACGGGGCAGAAGATTCAAGAGCTCGCAGCTCCTCACGTGAAAAAGCTGAGTCTCGAGCTTGGCGGCAAGAACGCCACGATCGTCATGAAGGACGTGGACATCGCCAAGGTCGTCCCGCAAATCGCGCGCGCGAGCTTTCTCAATCAGGGCCAGATCTGTCTGTGCGGATCGAAAATCTTAGTGCAAGAGGATATTTACAAAGATTTCCTTGAGCAGTTCAAGAAGCATGTCGATGGTCTAGTCGTGGGCGACCCGATGGATCCGAAGACCTTCATGGGGCCTTTGGTTTCGAAGCCCCAGTTCGACAAAGTCATGTCGCTACTCGAAGTCGCGAAGAAAGACGGCGGAAAAGTCATCAGCGGCGGCGGTCGCCCCGAAGGGCTGCCGGAAGAGTACAAGAACGGCTACTTCTTGCGCCCGACCGTGATCGACGATCTCACCAACTGCAGCGAAATCCACCAGACCGAGATCTTCGGTCCGGTGATTACGGTGAACTCTTTCAAATACATGCACGACGCCGTGAAGTGGGCGAACACCTCGCCCTACGGTTTATCGGCGAGCGTGTGGACGAAGAACCTCTCGCAGGCGCACAAGATCGCCGCGGGGTTAAAAGTCGGCACCGTTTGGATCAATACGTGGCTCACGCGCGACTTGCGCGTGCCGTTCGGCGGCGCGAAGGCGTCGGGCATCGGTCGCGAAGGCGGCGAGCATTCACTGGATTTTTTCACGGACACGAAGACCGTTTGCGTTCAGCTATAAGGGAGTAAGGGATGAAAAAGGGAAAAATCGTCGCCGGTTGCTTAGCGCCCCATCCGCCGCATTTGGTGTACGCCGAAAACCCTCCGCAGAACGAGCCGCGCGCCGAATGCGGTTGGGAAGGATTGCGCTGGGCCTACGAGCGCATGCGCAAATCCTTGAGCGAGATCGATTATGACGTTTTGATCGTCCACTCGCCGCACTGGCGGACGAACTCGGGCACGCACTTCCTGGGCGTTCCGCATTTCAAGTCGATTTCGGTTGATCCCGTTTTCCCGAACGTCTTTCGTTACCATTACGATTTGAAGGTCGACGTTCCGCTCGCGGAAGCGATTTGCGAGAAAGCGGCCGGCCTCGGTTTGGAAACTCAGATGATGCGCAATCCGGACTTCCGCATCGACTACGGCACGATCGTCTCGTGTCACATGACGAATCCCAAGTGGGATAAGCCCATCGTGGGTATTTCGTCGGTGGGCGCCGCGAGGTACTTCAACATGGACGTCATGC
>CAYPFC010000447.1:0-1697 GCA_964409815.1 uncultured Pseudobdellovibrionaceae bacterium | reverse complement strand
ACCAAACACCGATAGCACAGTCGTCCGCATCCTGATCGAAGCAAATACGATGCGCCCGCCCAAGGCCCTGCGCGATGAATCTCCTCAAAGCGCTCATCCCTAACCAATCATCGACCGAATTCCGCAGCGGAAGTACTCGCGGTTTATTCGAGCTGGCGGTTCGTGTTCGCAAGCGCGCTTCCGCTTCGCAAAGTGCAAAACCTCAATCTCCCCCGCCTTAACGATCACGCCGCCGCAATCTCGCCTCTTCGGAGACGCAAGATACGCACTAATCAAAAGATTCATCGGCGCGCAGAAAGCGCCATTTGCCCTCGGCGAGATTTCCGAGGCGGACATTTCCGATCCGAACGCGCTTAAGGCCCGTCACCTTCAGGCCCACGGCCTCGCACATCTTGCGAATCTGACGTTTCATGCCTTCTTTGAGAACGAAGCGCAGCTGGTCCTCGTTGATCCACTCAACGTGCGCGGGTCTCAGTTTACGCCCCTCTATGACCATCGATCCATCCATGAGCGACTTCAACTGCGCGGCCGTCAATTTTCCTAAAACGCGAACGATGTACTCCTTCTCGACTTCGGAATTCTCGCCGATCAGCTTCTTCGCGACGACGCCGTCTTGCGTGAGCACGAGTAACCCTTGCGAATCGATATCCAAGCGGCCCGCGCTCGCGAGATCACGACGATGCTGAGGCTTGAATCGCATCTTGTCGCCCGGATCTTGGTTCGCCGCTGTCACGAGCTCGACCGCCGCACGATATTCATCCTCGGGCTGCGATGAAACATAACCTTTGGGTTTATTAATTAGAATCGTCACCTTGTCGTCGAGCTTCTTTTGCCCGAAGCCCGCGATTTCAATTTTGGCGGTAGGGGGGACCTTCATTCCCATTTGCGCCGGCTCGCCGTCGACTTTCACGGCGCCCTTAGCGATCAAATCGTCGGCTTCTCGCCGCGAGCACAGTCCTCGCTCGGCCATGAGTTTGTTAAGGCGAACCGGCTCAGACAAAGCGGGCCTCGCTGTAACGGCTTACGAATCGATTCTTTCGGGTTTCCTGCAAGGCAACCGCGCAAACGCGATTTTTAAGCGGAGTTTCCATCAGCATTTCGTGGATACCATCGACCAGAAATTCGCCGCTCGCGTGCGCGAACTGCTTGAGCTCGCGCGCATGCATTTTATCGAGCACGACGGATCTTATGACCTGATCCACGTCATCGATCTCGCGGCCGCGGAAGGAAACCTCCAAAAAGTACTCGTGTCCGTGGCGCTTCTCGCGCGCTTGCTTTAGCGCATGGACCGATTGAAACGCGTAGCGCCTGGTCCAAATCAATTCGGCCATACATCCACCCAGAGATCCTCGTACTCGTACAATCGAATCTTCACAAGCTTCGCGCCGCCGAATCGACCCTCAAGTTTTCCAAGAAGAAAGTGCGCCAGGCGCTCAGTGGTCGGAACCTTTCCCTTAAGCTCGGGAATGTCCAAATTCACATGCTTGCCGTCGAGGCTCGCGACGACATCCGCGAGCACGCGATCGACGTCCGCCAGATTCAAAACCATTCCGGTCTTCTCGTCGACGTCGCCCGCCAAATACACCTCAAGCTCGTAGTCATGTCCGTGACCATGCGGAGTAAAGCACGCGCCGAAGGTCGAAGAGTTCGCGCTGTCGGTCCATTCGGGAACGACGTACTTATGGAGGCACTGAAAA
>CAYPFC010000446.1:0-1699 GCA_964409815.1 uncultured Pseudobdellovibrionaceae bacterium | reverse complement strand
TCTTCAATCGAACCAAGGCTCTAAAGTTCAAGTCAGTATTTTGCGCGCTTACGGGCCGCTGGTCGTCGTGAATCTTGTTTTGATTTTGTCGACAACGTGGGTGTCTAGAGTTTTAGTTTACCCGCGAATCGAGTATGTCCTGGGGGCGTCGGGCACTACTCGCGTCGTCGGGCTCATGGTCGACCTGCTTTTGTGCATTCCGTTTTTCTGGGGCATGTGCTTAAGGAAGCCGTCGAAGAAATGGCGCGAGCAAGCGAAGAAGCTGCCGCGGATTCGCTGGATCGAGATGGCGGTGAACGTCGCCCGAATGGGGTTCGGGTTTTTGATTTTCCTCGTTGTGACCGCGCAGTACTTGAGTTGGAAGGCGCTCTCCGGAATTACGCTCTTGATTTTTATCGGGATGGGCTACCTATTTTACGCGTACGGCGGGAAGATTTACCGGATACTCGAGGGAAGGTTCCTCGGACAGCTCAACAAAGGCGAAGAATCCGACGAGAACGAGCCGCCTCTTGTCCCGTGGGACACGCACCTCACTGAGCTCGTGGTCGCGCCCGATTCCGCGGCTGCCGGAATGACTCTCGAGAAACTCGGCCTTCAAGAGACATTCGGGATCATGATTGCAGTGATCACGCGGGGAAGTCGGCGGATCATCGCGCCTCGCGGAGTCGACGTCCTCTACCCCGGTGACCGCGTTTCGGTGATCGGCGCCGACGGCGATGTTGAAAGGCTTCGCCGCCTCGTCGAGAGCGCCGACGGCGAGAATTTTGAAGAGCGTCCGCTGAAACTTCAGAGCGTCGTGCTCGCGTCGGACTCGAGTCTTTGCGGAAAGACCATTCGGGATTCCGGAATCCGCGACCTGGTCGAAGGCCTTTTGGTCGGGCTCGAGCGCGAGGGCTACCGCCAGCTCAACCCCTCGGCGGACCTTCGTCTGGAAGCCGGCGACCGACTTTGGATCGTCGGCGATCCCGTCAAGATGGCCGCCCTTAATTCCTGACCTTTCGTCCTAAAACCTTTCTCTAGATCCTTGGATTTCCTTGAGAATCAGCCCTTTGGTCCGTCTATGTATGTGCCGCTCCCGACGATAGGTAAGTGAGCATATATAGATGGGAAAAGGACCCTTGAACAGCGGCAAGAATCGCACAGACAAAATTCTAATTGCGATAGCTTTAGTCATACTCTCTTTGGCTGCTGGAATGTTTTACTTCGACGGTTGGATGTGGGGGGAGCGCGCGGACAGAGGCGAGCGCATCGGCTTGATCACTCAGCGCAACGGCGACGTGCGTATGAAATTCGAAGGCGACCTCAAGTGGCAGTCGGCTTCGAATGGCCAAGATCTCATCTACAACGACGCGATTTACGCCGGCGCCGGAGCCAACGCGAAACTCAAGCTCGGCGAGACCGAAATGACGGTGACCGAGAACACCCTCGTCGTTCTTCGCCGCGAGAAGGAAGTGAACTTCCTGAATCTCAACTACGGCACGCTGCTCGGTAAGATCGCTAAAAACGAAAAAGTCATGATCGATACCGGAAACGGAAAGCCTATCGAGCTCACCACGACGAAGAACGCGCAGATCGTTTTGCGCAAGGTGGAAGGGAAGACCGAAGTCGACGTCGTTTCCGGCGAAGCCGAAGTCGTCGTGGATGGCAAAAAGAAGAAGCTCACCAAGGAAAACCGCATCGTCGTCGAAGAGCCGAAGAA
>CAYPFC010000445.1:336-1702 GCA_964409815.1 uncultured Pseudobdellovibrionaceae bacterium | reverse complement strand
AATCGGCGCTAAGGCAAGCACGCCCGGCAGACTCTAGCGGTAAGCCAAATGGTAATCCGGTCCAAGCGGAGTTGGTCGCGACAACTAAGTCCAATAAACCAAAGCGAGCTTTCCGAAACCGCCCCCAAGAAACGCGGCAGCGAACGCTGACTTTCAGCTTGAGTCTTCGGGAGCGATGGGGTACCCAGTGTGCCGATGGCGAAGCGAAAGCAGTTGGAATTCGAAGACTTAAGAAAGCCCGCGCAGGCGTTTGGCGGCTCGCTTTTAAAAGGAAATCCGAAGACCAAGAGGCCGCTGGATTCGAAGCTCCCGATTCTTCTCACGCTTCGAGCAAATCAGGGAGGCATGCGCTTACCGAAAGCCTTTGGACACGTCGACCGAGCGGTGAATCGTGTGGCCAATAAGTACGGCGTAAGGATCTACGAGTACGCGAACGTCGGCAATCACCTGCACCTGGTGATCAAGATCCCGAGAAGGCAAGCTTGGGCCGGATTCATCCGGGAACTCACCGGAGACATCGCCGCCGCACTCAAGGCTCTGCTTAAAATCGAGGGCAAGTTTTGGAAGTACCGCCCGCACACGCGCGTGGTTCAAGGCTGGAAAAAGGCGTACGAGATCGCGAAAGCCTACGTCAGACTGAATATCTATGAAGCCGAAGGATTTATTAAGCGAAGTGAGATCAAGAAGCTCAAAGACCTAAGAGCGATTTTCGCCGATGGCTGAGCCGTGAATTCGATCGGGCTGACTCCAGCGCTGACGAAGTTCTTCGAGCACCGCCAACTCTCCCTCTAAAAAACCGGCCTGACCGCGGATCAAAGCATTAATAGGCTCGAGCCTTCGCGGAATTCGGTGAAGCACGCGCGACAAACGCTCCCGCAAATCATCGCTGGAATCTCCGCCCGCCTCACTTACCAGTCGATGATGCCAGCGGCTCCCAAACTGAACGTGACCGACCTCATCTCGACGAATCACTGCCACCGCGCGCAGAGCTTCGCGCGCGTTCACTCCGCTCAGCCGACGCAAGATCGTGTCCGAAGCGTCGAGCCCCGAGCCCTCCAAATACCGATGCACGATCACTATGCGATCCAAAAGCGAGTCATCGCCCGCCACCGAATGCCAGAGCATCACGTGCGTCGGAAACGAGCCCCACGGCATTCCCAGTTCATCCAAAGCCTCCAGACACAATCGAAAGTGCGAGCCTTCCTGACGGGTCACCTCCGCGAGCTCTTCGCGAAACTCCCGGGGCGCATCGGGAAATTCCGCGAGCGTGCGTAAGCCCAACTCCATCGCTTGCAATTCGATCGAAGCGAGATCATGAACCAAACGCGCCTGCCCTTCGCGCGTCGACAAACCCTTCTTGGGCGGC
>CAYPFC010000445.1:0-326 GCA_964409815.1 uncultured Pseudobdellovibrionaceae bacterium | reverse complement strand
TCGCGCGGAACTTCGATCGAGCCGCCATTAACCAATACCTCGAGCGCGAGATCGAGACCCTCAAGTTTCCTTAAGGCCCCGGATTCGCTCAACACTTGCGTTTTTAGGTGGTTCGCGGCAATCATCAGATTTTCTCATATCAGGCAGGCATCCATGGGTAAAGGCTGGAAAAAGGCAGGTAAGCTCGAGGCGTCCCAAAAGAAAGGCGCCATCTTCACGAAGCTCGCGCGCGAGATCGCGGTCGCCGCGAAACTCGGCGGTGGAGATCCCGCCGGGAACTCACGCTTGAAGCTCGCGATCGATGCCGCCAAAGAGCAATCCGTCCC
>CAYPFC010000444.1:0-1713 GCA_964409815.1 uncultured Pseudobdellovibrionaceae bacterium | reverse complement strand
GTCGCGCAAATCGAGCGCCTTCTCGGCCACAGTCTTCCGAGAGCCTGGCGCACGAATTACAACTACGTCACGGCCTCCGGAAAATGGAACCAAGGCGAGAGAGCGATCAACGTACGCCGCCGCGCGGGCTCACCGAAGGGCGAGAACATCGCGCGCCTCATGCACGAGCTCGGACATAAGATCGGAAACACCGGAGCGTACACACAGTACCGACGCTTCGTGAACGATAGGAAATGCAACATCACAGGTTACGCGCGCACGAAATGGAACGAGCAATTCTCCGAAGTCTTTGCGGCCTACGTAACTTATCCCGACTTGCTTGAGCACAGATGTCCAACGGCATTCAAATTCTTTAGCACAAAACTTTTCCCGGGCTCCGAGGGCCGCGTCGCTACCTGCGAGCCGGCTCCAGAGGTCAGACCCGCATCGAGCGGCGGCGGCAGCGACGGCCCGGCCCCGGAAGGAACGACGTGATGAAAACGCTCCTACTTTCAATCTTCGCTTTATCGGTGTCCGCTCCCGCGCACGCCTACACGCAGTGCTACAGATTCGACGTTTCCAAACACAGTAACGGCCTCGGGTTCATTCAGATGAAGGTGAACGGCACTCAAAAAGCGGGCTTAAAAGACGCAACCGTGCTGGCAAAGAAAAGCGAAACGCGCTGGACGCTCACGCGCTTTCAATGCGCCGACGTTTTCGGAATTAACACTTGCTCGGAAAAGAACGGCGCCGGCGATTTCTCGATCTCAATGAGAAACAACAAACCCGTACTGAAGCTGATCTATCTCAATCTCGTTATTGGGAGCCAGGGCTCCGTAAGAATTGCCCCCGGCCAAGTTGTCACCGAGGAGTTCGCGATCTACGACATTCAACACGGCAACGAAGAAGACGAAGACGGCTCCGGAGAAATGACCAAACAAGTCGTCATCGAAGGGGAAGTTATCCCCTGCCGCAGAACCCGCGCATCCTCTAATTAAGCCTCGATTAAACTGCCCGTGGAAAGCGCGAAGGAGCTCACGCTTCCTCGCGCGGCCCGCGACGCGCTCGCATTCTCGACGAGCTCGCCGTCGCTGATCTCGATTCTCTGGTGCGCGCGATCCACCAGGCGCGAATCGTGCGTCGAGAACAAGAAGCTCACGTGATGGCTGTGATTCAGCCGCTCGAATAAATCAATCAAATGAAACGCCGATTTCGAATCCAAGTTCGCCGTAGGCTCGTCGGCGAAAATAATCTTGCTCTCCGTCGCCAGAGCGCGAGCCACGGCGACGCGCTGCTGCTGACCGCCGCTCAACTTTCCCGGAAATGAATGAATCTTGTCGCTCAATCCGACGCTCTCGAGCGCCTCGACCGCCTTTGCGCGCGCGTCCGCGCGACTCTCACCCCGAATCAAATTTGTATACTCGACGTTTTCCACGGCGGTTAACGCGGGAAAGAGATTGTACGCTTGAAACACAAAACCCAATTTTTCGCGGCGGAATTGACATAGTTCCGTCGCCGAAAGCTTCGAAATCTCATCGCCATCCAGAACAATACGTCCCGAACTCACGTGATCGAGTCCCGACGCGAGATTTAAAAGGGTTGTCTTTCCGCTTCCCGACGGGCCTACTAATACGGCGAAAGCGCGTCGCTGAAGTTTGAAAGACACGTTCTTCAAAGCTTGTACCGGCGGAGTCCCCGGATAAATCCGAGAGACGTTTTCGAATGAAAGTATAG
>CAYPFC010000443.1:1620-1723 GCA_964409815.1 uncultured Pseudobdellovibrionaceae bacterium | reverse complement strand
AACATGTCGATGGCCTTCTTCGCGTCGGCCAGGGCCACGTTTTGCGGAGTCACGACGACGATCGCACCGGTCACCGGCACCTTCTGCGCCATCGTCAGTCCGA
>CAYPFC010000443.1:0-1610 GCA_964409815.1 uncultured Pseudobdellovibrionaceae bacterium | reverse complement strand
GCCCGGCGGAAGATCGATCACCAAAACATCGAGCTCGCCCCACTCCACGTCGCGGAAGAACTGATCCATCGCTTTGAAAAGCATCGGGCCTCTCCAGACCGCGGCTTGGCCTTCGTCCACGAGGTAGCCGAGGCTCATCGTTTTCACGCCGTAGCGCTGGACCGGCTGGATCTTTTGCTTTTCGTTCACCTCAGGCCGTTGGTTGTGGGCGCCGAGCATGCGCGGAATCGACGGTCCGTAGATGTCGGCGTCGAGGAGCCCGACCTTCAGCCCGCGCTTCTGTAAAGTCATCGCCAAATTCACCGCGACTGTGCTCTTTCCGACGCCGCCTTTGCCTGAACCTACGGCTATGATGTTCTTGATGCCCGGAATTGCGGCTTGCTGTTGGAAGGGGTTCATCTCGCGCTCCTCTCGAAACCAGGGCCTCGTCATATCTTTTTTGCTCTCAAACTGATAGGATTTTCTTATTGGCGGGGGAAGGCCTTTTGCCTCCAGTAGAACCTACTGATTTTTGGATGTACTATGCGATGGCCACGGTCGTCGCATTGTTGATTTTTGCGCGCAGGCGTCCGCGCAAGGGCATGCGTTTGCGTTTGGGCGGAGCCGTGGGAGAGAAGAACGCGCAAACGAGCGGGCGAGACTATGGCCAGATTGCCGCCGAACTGAAGGGCAGTGTTCCTCCGGCGGCCATGAGATCCGAACTCAACGAAGACTCCGGCTCGCACGAAACGACCCAGATTCGCTCGCAGGAGGCACGTCCGCTCAACGTTCATTTCAACTACAACGGCCACTCGTGGGACGCCTACGAGGTGCTCGGTCTGCCGGCCGGCTCTTCGCTCGAGAAAGTCGACGCCGCCTACGAGGAATCGGTGGCGCGCGTGGACGCGGGGTCCCGGCCCTTTATGGACGCGGCCTATAAGGCGATTACCGGGCGAACGAAGATTCTAAAAGCTTCGTCGTAAATTGACAGTTATACCCCTTAATTATATCCCATAAAGACCAACCCCGGAGATCCTCATGCAGGTGAATCCTCTCAAAGATTTGGCGACCCTCGTTTCGCTTTGCAAACGTCGCGGTTTTATTTTCCAGAGCAGCGAAGTATACGGGGGATTGAACTCCTGCTGGGACTACGGCCCGCTGGGCGCGAACTTCAAGTTCAAAGTGAAAATGGCGTGGTGGAAGGCGATGACCCGCCGCCAGGACATCGTCGGCCTCGACGCCGCGATTCTCATGCATCCGACCGTGTGGAAGGCGAGCGGGCACGTCGACGGCTTCAGCGATCCTCTGGTCGATTGTAAGAAGTGCCGCAACCGGTTCCGTCAAGACACCGCCATGGTGAACGGCAAAGTCACGTGCCCAAACTGTCAATCGACGGACGTCACCGAGCCCCGGAATTTCAACCTGATGTTCAAAACGTTCATGGGCCCCGTCGAGGACGCGGCGAACGTGGTTTACCTGCGCCCCGCAACCGCGCAGGGTATTTTCGTGAATTTCGAGAACGTCGCGACCTCGATGCGCAAAAAGATCCCGTTCGGCATTGCCCAGATCGGTAAATCCTTCCGCAACGAGATCACGCCCGGAAACTTCATCTTCCGCACCCGCGAGTTCGA
>CAYPFC010000442.1:0-1726 GCA_964409815.1 uncultured Pseudobdellovibrionaceae bacterium | reverse complement strand
CGCTGATCGCATATCCCACGCGCATGGCGATTCCCTTAACGTTCGTTCCGCGGTTTTCGTAATCGCGGATCGCCTGCATCAATCGCCAGAGCGCGAAGGCGAGCAAACCCATGGCCACGGCGAACGCCAGAAACTTTCCGAACGGCTGCCGTAGAATATGCAGAAAAACTCCGCGAGAGTCCGTGAGCGTTCCGCCCGCGCCCAGGGTCAGGAGCAGAGCGAAGAGGCCGATCAGTCCGTACACGATGGCGCGCGCCGAGTACCCGACGCGCCCGATCCATCTGACTTTCTTGTCAGCCGCCATGGCTACTGAAGATAAGACTTGTTGTCGCTTTGAGGCTCGCCGCCGGGAACGTTCGCGCTTTGATCGTTACCGACTTTCGGAATGTTTCCCGATCCCGAAACCTGCGAGACGATTCCTTTCGCGCGATTCGTGAGATCACGACCGACCCGGCCTCCCACTTCCATCGATTTGCGCGAGTACGATAAACCCTTATCGCGGATCAAGGCGCGACGGCCGCGTCCTTGCGCGGGATCCAGCAAAAAGGCCGCGAGCGCGCCCGTGGCCGCTCCGACGAAAAACCATAGCCATGCCCCGCCTCCACCGCCGCTCGCGCGGGCAACAGGCGTTTCCGATTCGCTGACTTCAACTCCGTTATGTTTCATGCACATCTCCTTTGTCGCGTGCGTTTGAAATTCAGGTCGAAGTCCGTGCAAGATCTCTGCCCCGTACACGATTGCGCAACGCAGGATTCGAATGGCGGCGATCTTGCAAAATCCCCCACCGGATTCGTTTTAAAAACCCTTTTCCCAGGAGGAAATGATGTTTTCTCGCATTTTCATTGCCGTTACGTTCGTATTCGCCTCAAGTGCGTTCGCTCAAACCGCAAACCCGGGCATCTCGGACGGCGAGATCGCGAAGGTTCTGATGACCATTAATGAGGCGGAAGTCGACGCCGCGAAGATCGCCAAAGACAAAGCCACGAACCCGGAGGTGAAAGCCTTCGCGAAGATGATGATGGACGAACACAAGAAAAACGATAAGGACACCGAGAAGCTCGTCAAAAAACTCAAAAGCGATGCGAAGAAATCGGACATCAGCGACTCGCTGAAAACCAACT
This sequence comes from uncultured Pseudobdellovibrionaceae bacterium, assembly GCA_964409815.1. Lineage (GTDB taxonomy): Bacteria > Bdellovibrionota > Bdellovibrionia > Bdellovibrionales > UBA1609 > JALHOQ01. The sequence goes on along the minus strand of CAYPFC010000442.1, from coordinate 605 downwards.
CCAAAAACGCGAACGACGAGTTGAAGAAAGCCGATAAGGGCGCTTTCGACAAAGCGTATATCGGCCACCAAATCACCATGCATGAGCAAGCCCTCGAAAAGCTCAACACGATGCTGATCCCGGGCGCCAAAGACGCCGAGCTCAAGGCTCACCTTGAGAAAACTCGCGGCGCGGTTCAGTCCCATCTGGAACATGCAAAGACCCTTCAAACGAAGCTGATGTAATCATAAATTGCAGAGCGCGCCTCGATTTGGGCGCGCTCTTCGAACCGGGGCAAAACCCACATTTGCGAAAGCGGCCCGCCGTGGTAACCTGTTCGCATGTTAAGAATCGCTTCCGAAGAACAACTCTTACAGAAGTTCCGCTCCATTGATCGCGATCACGTTCGCGTTCCCTCGAATTTCAAATTTCCTCTCGCGATCAAGGACTACCTCGCGTGGGTCGAGCCCTCCGGTCACCGCGTGTATCTTGTCTTCGAGTATATCGGCACCGGCGATCCCTTCGGCGTCGTCTTTCAGCGCACGCAAGGAGCGCACGACACGGCCGCGGCGATGTGCCAGTGGTGCCACACCGTAAGGCCAGGACCGGCGGTGGGCTTACTTACC
>CAYPFC010000441.1:1144-1734 GCA_964409815.1 uncultured Pseudobdellovibrionaceae bacterium | reverse complement strand
TCGTCGACGATCACGTTGCCGTCGATCTTGTTAATCCGCGCCCGCGTGAACTCGTTCACCAGGAACCACATGCTCTCGCTCACAAAGCCCGCGTCACCGCCGCCTTTAAGTATTATGTCACCTTTCAGCACTCCGTCCTTAACCGATCCGGAAGTCCACAGCGTCGTTTGAAACTTGAAGCTGGGCCCGAGCTTCGCCAGCACGGCCGAAGCCGTAACGATTTTGGTCACGGACGCGGGGATGAGCTCCTGCTTCTCGTTCAGGCCGAACTCGAGCGGATGGCCCTCGTGCGCCAAGTCGATGACCGCCAGGCCCAATTGATTCGAAGGCACGGAATAGGACTTCAAAACCTTCTGCAATCGGGCCTTCAGATCGCCCTCGGCCGAGGCCTGAGCGCCTAAAAATATTAAAATGCCGAGTACGATACGCACGAGGAGTCCCCCAATTGTTTTTGCATTCCAACTATAGCATGATTTGTAAAACCGGCTATTTCAACCGAGGTCCGTCGCTTGATTCGAAAATTTCTCGTCCTGGGGATCGTGGTCGCGTCGCTCTCTCAACTCCACTGCACGAAACGTGGCTCAAGGACG
>CAYPFC010000441.1:0-1129 GCA_964409815.1 uncultured Pseudobdellovibrionaceae bacterium | reverse complement strand
CCCAGCCCACGACGCTCGATCCCCGATTCGCGACCGACGCCAATGGCAACCGGATCGGCGGGCTTATCTTTAACTCGATCGTGCGCGTGGGTCCGAATTTCGAGCCGCAGCCCGACGCATGCGAGAAATGGACCCAGCATAAGAATCAGTACTTCTTCTTCATGCGCACCGACCTGAAATTTCACAACGGACGCCCGCTTTCGCCCGAGGACCTGCTCTATACGTTTGAGCAGTACCGCGCTCCCGGTTCACCCTTCGCCTCGTCGCTCGAGAACATCGAGAAAGTCGAGGTGGGCAAGGAAAAATACCAGATTCTTTTGACCATCACTCTGAAAGCGCCTTCCGAGAAATTCCTGGTCGCCGATTTGCCGATCGTCCGCATTTTGCCGAAGGCCGAGACGATCGCGGCCGGCCCCGAATTCGCCAAACAACTCATCGGCACCGGCCCGTACAAATTCGTGAAACAGGACTTGAGCGAGATCCGCCTCGAGAGCGCGGGAGCGAAGATGAAGCACTTGGTTTTCAAAGTCATCCGCGACGATCTCACCCGATTTCAGAAAGTTCAAAAAGGCGAAGTCGATATCGCGCAGGCCGAGTTGCCCGCCGACAAAATCGCCGAACTCGAAAAGCGCCGGGAAGAGTTCCAAGTCTTTCGTTACCCGGGCCTGACGATGACGTACATCCTCCTCAATCTTAAAGACAAGACGCTCGGCCAGAAGGCCGTGCGCGAGGCGCTCGCGCGCAGCCTCGAGCGCGAGGAAATCATCGAGCACAAGCTCCAAGGGCTCGCGACCGAGGCGACCTCGATTCTCACTCCCGGAAACCCGTACTTCAACGACGCGCTCAAGAACCCCGGCATCGACGTGAAGGCCGCGGCCGCGACGATCGAGTCGCTCGGACTTAAGGGGACACCGCTGACTCTAAAGACTTCGAACTCGCCGCAGGCCGTGGACAACGCGAAGGTCTTGGCGAGCCAGCTCGGCCGCACCGGCCTCGACATCCAACTGCAAAGCTACGAGTGGGCGACGTTTTACGACGACGTCAAGAAGGGCAACTTTCAAATGGCCACGATGAAGTGGGTCGGCACGGTCGATCCCGACATCTACCGCCTGGCCTTTCATTCGCGCGA
>CAYPFC010000440.1:0-1736 GCA_964409815.1 uncultured Pseudobdellovibrionaceae bacterium | reverse complement strand
CCCTCCGTCACCCTTTAGACAGTTTTCCGCAACCTTCCCGCGAGTGACTCGTTTCTCTACATCCTCCTGTAATCCCTAATGATTTGAGGGGTAAGGCCTTCAGCCCAGGGAGTCGTGAACCGATGCGCTGTTGTTATAGAGGGAAGGCAATATGAAGTATTTAATCTCGCATCAAGGACAAGAAACCGGACCGTTCAGCTTAGACGAAATCGTCGGCAAGGTTCGCGCGAAAGAGGTCGAGCTCTTCGATTACATCTTTGACGAGCACAAGCAGGACTGGGTTTTGCTCATGGAGCATCCGGACCTGGCTCATAAACTCAAAAGCAACAAGCCGCCGCGCCCGCCCCAATCCACGACCGCAGTCGGCGTCGGCACGACAACCCCCGCGCGCACCGCGACTTCGAATGTCGTGGACACTCCTCCCGCCGTTCCGATCACGACCGTTTCGGGCAGCGGCGACGCGCACGCGATCTCCGAGTGGTTCGTTTTGAAGGGCGAGAACAAGTTCGGCCCGTTCAGCTACACGGACGTCGTAAAGATGCTCCAGCAAAAGGTGGTTTTCCCGTTCGACTATATTTGGCACAGCGGCCTCGACGGCTGGAAGCGCGTGGCCGAGACCGGCGATTTCACCGAAGAGAATATCCGTACATTGTTCTCGAAAACGGCGTCCAAGAAGAAAGACGTCTTCCTCGAGCGCAAATTCAAGCGCAAGAAGTTCGATGGTCGCGTAATCATCCACGATAATCTGACCCTCTGGCGCGGCGCCGGCTTCGAAATTTCAAAGGGTGGCGTCGGCGTGACGATGAATAACGCCCTGGTCGTTCCCGGCCAGCAGGTGTTCGTACACTTCACGGGCGGCGGAGAGTTCCCCGCGTTCAACGCCGTTTGCGAAGTGGTCAGCAAGAAATTCGTTAACGACGACACTCCCATTCAATATGGACTGCGTTTCTTGAGCCTCAGCCAAGAAGTCCAGGACGAGTTCTATAAGAAGGTAGCGTAAGGATTTTTATGAAGTCGCAGGCCACAATATATAGACAGCTTGTTCTCGCGATGAGCCTGGTTGCCCTGGTCGTGCCCGCGCACGCCAAGGCTCCGGCCGCTAAGAACGCGAAGAAGCGCAAGCCTGCCGCGAACGCAACGAAGGCCCCGACCGCGGCCGGAGAGAAAAAAGCGGGCACGCTCTCCGAGCTCAAGCTCGTTGAGGGCGATGAGAAGGGCAACGAAGTGAAGTCGCTCAAGGCGGAGCTCATGGTCTCGAAGGCCGAGCAGAACGCCATCGCGCAAGCCCACAAGCTCTTGAAGAAACATAAAGGCACGGCTCTCGAGCCGGAAATCCATTTCCGCCTCGCCGAGCTCTATATGCGTAAATCGAAAACGGATCGCTTCTTCGAAGTGCACCGCGAATCCGAAACCGTTGTGAAGCTCGCTCCGCGTGTAACTCGCGAGGCTTCGAGCCGCAACTCGGTGAAGAAGGCCGTCGACACGTATAAACTCATCCAAACGAAGTTCAAAGACTTCCCGCAAATGGACCTCGTCGTTTACAACAACGCTTTCGCTTCCCAAGTGATCGGCCAAGAGAAGGAAGCCGAGCACCTCTACCGCGAGCTCGTCGCGAAACATCCGGGCTCGCCGCTCGTGCCCGACGCGTACCTCGCTCTCGGTGAGATTGTATTCAACCGCGGTCAATTCCCGCAGGCGCTCGAGCATTTCAACGCCATTCGCAAATATCCGAACGC
>CAYPFC010000439.1:0-1743 GCA_964409815.1 uncultured Pseudobdellovibrionaceae bacterium | reverse complement strand
TAAGCTCCTTGGCTCGGAAGTTGACCTCGCCGGAGACGGCGAAGAGGCCATCGATAAGGCGCTCAGCAAGGGTTACGACGTGGTCCTTATGGATCTGCAAATGCCGCGCTTGGGCGGCGTTGAGGCCACGCGCCGACTCCGCGAGAGAGGTTTTGAAAAGCCCATCGTCGCTTTGACCGCCCACGCCCTTAAAGGGGATCGCCAACGCTGCTTGAGCGTCGGCTGTACGGATTACCTCACCAAGCCCATTCAGCGGGCGCACCTCGTACAAGTTCTGGAGCGAGTCGCGCGCGGCCATTGACCTCCCGGGTTAAAATGTGGGAGCAGTTAAGCTCCCATGAAGTACTTTCCGATCAACGAAGAGCCCTTTAAGGCAAAGCTCGGCCTGATGCCGCTGAATCTCAGCGATTGGCTTGAGCGTGACGAAACGTTTGGCGCGCAGATCGCGCTTCGTGAGCGCCTGATTCGCGAGCATCTCGACGAAGTCTTAGTGATCACCCCGGGAAATGAAGAGGCGTGCCTCGAGCTTTTTGACCTCGTCGGCGCGTTCGTTCGGATGGGGGAGCGGCCGGCGAGCGCGCTTGAGGCGATGAAGAAGATCGCGATCTCGGTTCAAGAGGATTTCGTCATCCTGACTCCGGGGCAGGACGTGAAGGCGGCCGCGGCGCTGGTTTGTTTTCCTTCGCGTTGGCTGCTCGCGAGTAAGATCGGACAAAACTCCGACGCGATTCACGCTCCGGTTCCCGGGTTCGGCGCGATCGCGAAACAAACGAAGGGTTTCCTGGACCGGATAGCGACAGACAAACCCATGTGGCGCACGAACTGGACCATCCACGATTCCGACGAGCTGTTTTGTCCACGTCCGGTCCCGCACGGGCCGATCCCGGTCGAAAAGGTGATCGCGACGACCTATTTCCGGTGCGAGCGGCAAACCCTTCGCCGAATGTCGCGAACAAATCAAGTCGTGTTTTCCATTCGAACTTACGTTACGCCGATGACCGAAGTGATCGCCGATCCCGAGCGCCGGTCCCTCCTGAAAAAAATCCTTGTCTCCATGCCCGCCGACGTGGCGAACTATAAAGGGATGGGCTCGTTCGTACACACTCTTATCGAAGCCCTATAAGACTTAAATGACCATTCAACATTTGCCCGTGCTGATCAACGATCTGGCGATCATTCTTATGACCGCGGGCGTGACCTCGATTTTATTTCGCTGGCTCAAGCAGCCCGTCACCCTCGGATACGTCGCGGCCGGTCTCATCGTCGGTCCTCACGTGGAGTTCACCGCGACCGTCAGCGACGTCGAAAACGTAAAGGTATGGGGAGAGATCGGCGTCATCTTCGTCTTGTTCGGTCTCGGGCTCGAATTCAGTTTTCGCCGTTTGATGAGGCTTGGCGGCCCCGGCGTTATCACTGCGACCGTCGAGACGAGTATTCTGCTGTTTGCGGGTACGCTCGCCGGGCTGCTCCTGGGTTGGCCGTCAATGGACGCGCTTTTCTTGGGGGGATTACTATGTATCTCCTCGACGATGATCATCACCAAAATCTTCGAGGAGATGGGCCTCAAGGCGCGGGGATTCGCGCAGCTCGTGGTCGGCGTTCTGATATTCGAAGACCTCGTCGCGGTGCTCTTGCTCGTTTTGCTCTCGACCGTCGCGGTCACCCAGTCGCTCGTGGGCACGGAGCTCGCGCTCGCGGCGCTCCGCCTCGCGTTTTTTTTGATCGTTTGGTTCGTCGTGGGGC
>CAYPFC010000438.1:363-1749 GCA_964409815.1 uncultured Pseudobdellovibrionaceae bacterium | reverse complement strand
AGTCCCGCCACGGCGAGAACGTCGGCGACTTTCACGTTCCCAGCGTCTACCTTCATCTTTTGCAGGGCGAGCGCTTGAGCGTGCAGCGGCATTTACAAGCGAGCGCCAAGAAATTCACGAACAAGGTGACGCCGAAGGCGCGCAAGGAAATCACCAAGCGCACGAAGAAGAAGGCCGACTGGGCGCTCGCGGAGCTCAAGGCCGTGCAGACGATGCAGATCCGGAATAAATTCACGGTAAAAACTCTGCGCGGATCGTTCGCGGGAGCCTTCGGGATGCCGCAGTTTATTCCCTCGTCTTACGTGAAGTGGGCGCGCTCAACCTCGAGGAAGCGCGCCGCCGACCTCGAGCGTCCCGACGACGCGATCTTGAGCGTGGCGAATTACCTGCGCGACAACGGCTGGAAGGCGAAAACTAAGAAATCCCACATTCCGGCTCTGATGAAGTACAACAACAGCAAGGATTATGCGAACGCGATCCTGAAGCTCGCAAAAATCGTCGACCTCGGTGACGACGGCGGGCGCCTCCCCGCGGAAGAGTGATATGAAGTACGATTTGGTCGAGCTCGGTCCCGAACATGAGAAAGCATTTCTGGCGATGATCGCCGACTACGCCGAAAAGGATCCCGAAAACCTCGATACGCTTTACGGGCGCGATTGGTCTCAGCTTACGTTCCGCAACTTCGTGAAGGCGAGCGAAAAGGCCAAGATGGATTGGCGCCCGAAAGCGGGCAAGACCTCGGTCACGCGGTACGTGCTGGTGGATTCCGAGGGCGCGATCTGCGGAAACGGCGTGATGCGCTTTCCGCTGAATGAAAAAGTCGAGGCGACCGGCGGCAATTTGATTTTCGACGTTCCGCCCTCGCGCCGCAAAGAGGGCTTCGGCGCGCTCGTATTGAACCGCATGTTGTTCGAGGCCGTGCGCGCGGGAATGGCCCGCGTGCTCCTCACCTGCGAGAAATCCAATAAGGGCGCCGTGCGCTCGATCGAGCTCAACCGCGGTGAGTTCGAGAGCGAGTCCAAAGGGCGCGCGCGCTACTGGATCAGCTTCCGTTGATTACTTCTTCTGCAGGGCGCGCAAGCGATCCATGATCACCGTCTGCGCCAGCGGTCGATCCTTGAGCGGCAGGTACGTGAGACAAATTTCGTTTTTCAGCGGCGCGAGCTTTCCGTCGTAGATGTGCAAGTCGACGCCTTCCTTCAAGAGCTTATCGACCGTGTTGTCGGGCAATACGCCAAGTCCGAGTCCATTCGTAATAAATTTCGATACGCCCTGGACGTCGAAGACGTGCGCGCGCACGCGAATGTGAATGTTCGCGCGATGGAGATGATGGCGGAACCAATTGCGTACAATGGGTTCTCCGATTTTGTAGTCGACGTAATCCAT
>CAYPFC010000438.1:0-353 GCA_964409815.1 uncultured Pseudobdellovibrionaceae bacterium | reverse complement strand
CGTAAGTTTTCAAACCGCACAGTAAAAGCGTCTCACTCGCGACCGTTTCTAGCTCGAGCGTCGAGTCGACGCGGAACTTATCGATCAGCGCGAAGTCGAGCTCCCCCCTCAAAACCATTCCGCTTAAAACGGTCGCGAAGTCCATCGTGATGTCGAAGTTCACCTCGGGGAATTCTTGGCCGATACGGCTCAATTCCGGAATGACCATATTGTTTCCAAACTCCACCGGCATACCGATGCGCACGAGTCCCCGGGGCTTGGCCTCGAATTTTTTGACCTGGCCCACGGCCTGCTCGATTTCCTGCAGGCCCTTCTTTCCGCGGGCGTACAGCTCGGAAGCCCTGGCGGTCGGA
>CAYPFC010000437.1:0-1753 GCA_964409815.1 uncultured Pseudobdellovibrionaceae bacterium | reverse complement strand
TCAGTTGAGTCATATACTGCCTTAGATCGGCCTCGGTCACCCAAATGTGACCGGGGTCTTCCGCGCAGTTCGTTTTATAAGGCTCGGGATAGCTTCGGCAGCTCGCGCCCCACGAGTTCCGAATTTTATATTCGCAGGCGCCGTTGGCGCCCGGACGTTTTCCAACGATGGCGCTCGCGTGCGAGTAGCTTTCTTTGCCCTCACACCCCACACTCATTAAAAAACAAGCGTCGTAGCCCAAGCCGACGGGAACCTCTTCGTCGAGCGCTTCGTTGAGCTCCTCAAGCATCTCGCCAACCTCGGTGTCCTCGCGCTTTAAGTCCGAGTACTGAAGGGCCGCGAACGGCTCGCGCTCGGCACACATGCGATTCACGTTCGCCTCAACCGCGTCCGCCGCCATCCGATTGAGAGCGCACCAGAGCGCGCCCCTATCCGGGCCGGGGTCTTCAAGTTGGGACGAGCGAATCGTGCACGAGCCGTTCGCGTCTTGCTCGTCGGCGCGGCCGTCGATGAAGCGACGAAGAAGTCCGTCGACGTAATCTCCCGAGACTTTCGCATCCGTCGCGTTTCGCTGCGATCTCAACGTCGATTCCTTACAGTAACCCGCGCGCGCGTGATACTGAACGAGCGCATGCTCAACGCTTCCACGTCCGGCCGTCAATACGGCCTGACAGCGAGGCTTATCGGGATTCGTCACGCGCCCGAGGTGCATCTCGAGCCCGCGCTTCAGCCGGCCCTCAGGCGCTTCCTCGAGGCGTGCCCGGTAGCCATCGGCTTCAAAATTGAAGTAGTTCGCCGAAGCCACGTCGAGCGCCGACACCTGCTCCGCCGGCGTGATCCCGAGCTTGTAACCGATCAAATCCGCGGCCACGTAGGCGAAACACCACTCCTTCGCTCCTTGCTGGCGAACGGGTCCGAGCTTCGCGGCAAAGTCCTTCGGCGCGCAGTCGGCTAAGGCATTCCAGCCCAGAGCTAGCGATAAAATGAAGCTCAAGAGACGCATCGGCATCCTAAATAGTGGGGACTTCCTCATTCTACCAACCCCAACCGACGGCGGCTCCAAAATGGCTCCGGCCAAGGCTTACAGCCAGTCGCGATTTCCGTTGAGAAAATTGGCCCATTGCGGCATATTCCCTCCCCATGGACTTCAGATCCCGGGCTATCGTTAAGAAATTCGGCGGCACCAGTGTTGGCAGCATCGAGCGCATCGAGCACGTCGCCAGGTTGGTCGCGCGCGAGCGTGAGGCAGGCAAACTGCCCTTGGTCGTGGCCTCCGCGATGTCGGGAGAAACGAACCGCCTCGTCGCTCTCGGGAACCAAATCGATCCGATGTACCGCGGCTCCGCGTACGACATGCTCGTCGCGAGCGGTGAACAAGTCTCGATCGCGCTTTTGACGATCGCGCTCGAAAAACTCGGCGTTCCGGCGAAGCCGTTGCTCGGCTACCAACTCGGAATTGAGACCGACAACGTTTATTCGAAGGCTCGCATCAAGAACATCGACACGCGCAAGCTCGAAGAGCTGCTCGAGAAGAACATCGTCCCCGTGATCGCCGGATTCCAAGGCGTCGACGAAGAGTTCAACATCACGACTCTGGGTCGCGGCGGCTCGGACACCTCGGCGGTCGCCGTCGCCGCCGCGCTGAAGTTGGGCGCCTGCGAGATCTACACCGATGTACCCGCGGTCTTCACGGCGGATCCCCGCTTGGTGCCGAAGGCGCGCGAGATTTCGAAATTGAGTTTTGAAGAAATGA
>CAYPFC010000436.1:0-1756 GCA_964409815.1 uncultured Pseudobdellovibrionaceae bacterium | reverse complement strand
GCGATCTCGACGATGTGAAGTTCTATACGATGACGGACGAAAACAAAGATTTCTGGAGAAACGTTTATAAGAAAGTCCTCGAGCATGGAGGCGACGACGCAATAATGCCGAAGGTCATCGTGTTGGACGCCAAAGATCTGGTCGAGGCGGAAGAGCTCGAGAAAGAAATTCTCGCGAATCTCTGGTCGCCTGAGGCTCGCGCAAAACTAAAATATTCGGTCAGCTACGATCTTCCCGACTTTCTCAAAGGCGTGAAAGCGGGGAGCAGAAAATGAAAACGCTTCTCCTCCTTCTGTTATCGGCGCCGACCCTGGCGCTGGGCGCGGGGAAACCTGGCTCGCCCAAGGGCATTCTTTTCGATTCAGTCGCGTGCGAGCAAGCCACGCTTCCGCAGCTGAAGACGACTCCTTCCGACACCGCAACCATGGCGGCCTACGCGCTCGGCGCGCAGATCGACATGAAGAGAATGAAGGCTCTATTGGATGTGATCACCGGTGAAAAAGCGCTCGAAGATGGACTCGAGATCGACGATCGCGAAGACGACTTCGCCAAGTCGATCGTTCGCATGATCCTTACGGGTCAGCTCCGCCAATCGGGACTTAAGCCTCAGGTTGAGCTTATTCCGGGTGGCGTAAACGTCACCGCGGAAATCAAAGGCAAGACCAAGCCGAACGAGGTCGTCGAAATCGTCACCCATTACGATTCGGTCGGAAATCCCGGAGCCGACGACAACGGTAGCGGCGTCGCGCTCTCGCTCGAGCTCGCGGGCGTCGCCGCGAAAATGGGCTTCGAACGCACTCTGCGGTTCGTCTTCACGGATCTCGAAGAAGACAAGCGCCAAGGCGCTCAAGGTCACCTCGAGCTTCAACAATCGAATGAGGCAAAGATCGTTGCGGCGCTAGTTGTTGATACGATCGCGTGGGGACCGAAGAGCCAGCCGCGCCATCTCGTCGTCTCCGAAGTGGGCACACCCGATATGTTCGCGGCCGACAAGTATCCTGCCCAAAAGGCGCTCGGGCTTCAGGTCGCCTATCTCGTCGGACGTTTCCCAGTCTCTGGAACCGTGGATTTTTCGTTCGAAACGACGGGGGCAAAGCCCAATACCGGCGATCATGGCGTTTACTGGAAGGCGGGAATCCCGACGATCATGATCGGTGAAGCCTACGAGCGCGGATTGACCAACCCCGGCTATCACGGCCGTGAAGACACGGTGAAGAATTTCAACTGGGATTACTATAAGGGCGTGGCGACGCAAGTCGCGGGCGTATTCTTCGCGCTCGGGGGACTTCAATCCTACGCGGTCGACGCGAGTGTCGCGCACGAGCTCGCCGCGATCGAGCAGACCCACGTGACTCCGCCGAAAGAAATTCCGATCGCGCTCAACTTCGACGATTACAAACCGCCAACGCCCTCTTACGCTTCAAGCTCAGGAGGTTTCTCGTCTAGCGGCGGGCAGGAATTCGATACCGTTCGAAAAATTCTGAAGAAGAATGACCCAGCCGACGTCCTGTTCGGCCTTATGCCCGAGCCGTCGAGTTCCGATAGCCGACGCATCTTTATCGTCATGCTGTCGAGGGGCGATCGTCGCGAGATCACCTTCATCAAACCGGAGCTTGCCCAAGAAATCCTCCAGTACGCCCAGGATGCGGGGGCGGAGGTTTTGGAATTGAAGATGACGGATTCCATCCTCAGAAATAGAATTTATACGTCCGATGCCGGCCGTCTGTTCTTAGAGCATTACCGCAGCCGACCCGAG
>CAYPFC010000435.1:0-1756 GCA_964409815.1 uncultured Pseudobdellovibrionaceae bacterium | reverse complement strand
CTCTTCGATGTGCAGATGCCGGTCATGGACGGCTTCGAGCTCGCGCGCCTGACCCGCGGGGTGAAGCGCCACCGCAATCTCCCGATCATCTTCGTGACCGCCCAGCAGGAAAACCGCTCGGTCCTCTTCGAAGGCTACGAGACCGGCGCCGTCGATCTGCTCTTCAAGCCGCTCGATCCGCACGTCGTGCGCATGAAGGTGCGCGTATTCGTCGAGCTCGCCCGTCAGCGCGAGCGCCTTCAGGAACAAGTCGAGGAGCTTCACCGCCTGCGCGTGGAAGCCGAGGCCGCGAACGTCGCTAAAGGACAATTCCTCGCGAACATGTCCCACGAGATCCGCACGCCTCTCGCCGCTGTCATGGGATTCGCGGACCTGATCGTGAAGGGCGACCACAATGAACGGGAACGCAAGGAGTTCACCGAGGCCATTCGCCGCAACGGGGACCTGCTCTTGAAACTCGTCGACGATATTTTGGATCTTTCGAAAATCGAAGCCAACCAATTCGAGTACGAGCGCGTGAAATTCGATTTGAACGACGTGCTGCTTGACGTGGACTCTACGCTGTCGTTCAAGGCGCTTTCGAAGGGCGTGGCGCTTCAAATGAGCCGGCCGCGCGAGCCGCTTCCGCCGTATATCTCGGATCCTCTGCGCATCAAACAGGTGCTTCTCAACATCATCGGGAACGCGATCAAGTTTTCCGAGCGCGGGACCGTGCACGTGAATCTCGCCGTCTCGCGCGCGGGGCTGAACGACCAGCTGCGCATTACGGTCGCCGACAACGGCGTGGGAATGTCGAAGGAGCAAGTGGAGAAAATCTTCCGCCCCTTCGGCCAAGCGGACTCGTCGACGGGCCGCCATTTCGGCGGATCGGGCCTCGGGCTCGTGATCTCGCGCCAGATCGCGCGCGGGCTCGGGGGCGACGTGCAGCTGATTCACAGTCGTCCCGGCGAAGGCTCGCTGTTCGAGATCACGTTCATGGTCGAGCGCGCGTCGGGTAAAGCGACGGCCAAGAGCGCTCCGCGCTCTGTGGCCGCGGAAGGCGCCGATAAACTCAAAGGCAAGCGCATCCTCGCGGTCGACGACTCCGAGGACAATCTGACGTTAATCGAAATGTACCTGCGTCAAACGGGCATCGAGCTCACGACCGCCGATAGCGGCGGCAAAGCCGTCGAGCTCGCGCTCTCTCACCCCTTCGATCTGATCCTGATGGACATTCAAATGCCCGAGATGGACGGACACCAGGCGACCCGGAAGATTCGCGAGTCCGGTAAGCGCGTACCGATCATCGCGCTTACCGCGCACGCGATTCGAAGCGAGCACGATCGTTGCTTAGCGGCCGGATGTAATGCCGTTTTGACGAAGCCGATCAAGCACGAGGCCTTAATTACCCATCTCGCACACTTCCTCAGCCGGCCGCCGGAAGCGACGACTTGATCGGATCGGATTTTTCTTTCGCCATCAAGCGGCCCGCCGCCGTCGCCGAGACCTCGTAGAATCCGCCGAAAAGGGTCAGGATAAAGAGCGCGAGGAAGCGGCTCCAGTAGACTTCCTGCAGTCGCAACACCACCGAGAGCGCGGCGATCGCCGCCCCCCAATAGAATTGCGCGCGCACGCTCCTTGGGCTCGTACGCGGATCGGTAATCATGAAGAACATGAAGATCAGCGCTCCAACGCCGAGCTCGGGCGCGAACATATCGTAAAATCCCATCTTCGATCCCGGCCACACTTCCACCAGAAGGGCGGCGACGAAAAACGT
>CAYPFC010000434.1:0-1758 GCA_964409815.1 uncultured Pseudobdellovibrionaceae bacterium | reverse complement strand
GCGCCGCGAGCTCGCGCGCCATCGCCTTCGATCTGCGCGTGAGCGAAAACGGCGGGCAGTCGTCGACGATCTTAAACGAAGTCTCCGTCTTGAAACGGCCATCGACCGATACTTCCGTCGACTCGCTCAGAATCTTCTCGATTTTGCGATGAAGGGACTCGCGCGACTCCATCGACGGAAAGCGCGCGTCGATCTTCATCGAGGCGTGGCCACACACGATGTTGTGCTTCTCTTTACCGCCTTGAATGTGCCCGACGGTCACGCTCACGTGCTTGCGATAGTTCGTCAGGTCGGCGAGCTGGGCGACCTTACGGGCTAAATCGTGAGCCGCGTTCGCGTGCTGTCCGTAGCTGCGGCCCGCGTGAGCCTCGCGCCCCTTGCACTCGACGTCGTACCAGCGGTTTCCGCGGCGCTGATGGATGATCGACCCGTTGTCGAGCGCCGGTTCGAGCCCGAACGCGACGACCGTATCGGCGCCGAGCGCGCGGAAGGTTTCGGTGAATCCGATCGATCCCATTTCCTCGTTCGGGGAACAGACGAATCTCAAGCCGTACTCGGTTTCAGGAAACGCGGACAAGAAACGCTTAAGCGCGCTCAAGCCCACGATCAATCCGCCCTTGTTGTCGATCACGCCCGAGCCGTACGCGCGCTCTTCTTCAGGCGCGAGCGCGAAGGGACGGTAGTTTGAGAGCACCGTATCGCTATGAGTGATCAGGGTTATGAACTTCTTCGACGTGCGGCCGGGGCGCTCCGCGATCACCAAGTGGGCGAATCGATCTTCGCCGCTTATGGTTTCAATTCGGAACCGCAAATCGCTCAAGAACGCGGACACGCGATCCTGCAAAACCGCGACGCCCGCTTTATTGAGCGAGGCCGAATCCACCAAGGAAAATTCCTTGAGCATCTCCAGTTCCGAAATGGGTAGATCGCCGCGAACGAAACTTAAATCGCGACTCTTGAGGCTCGACCCCATGAGTTTTTCGATGCGTTCTAAGAATCGACTGGGAACGTACTTCTTCACCATTCTCCATAGGAAACCTTTATGGAGTGCTTTGCTGTCAAGTCTTTGCTACCATCTGAATCATGTTGAGCAATCCATTCCTCCTCGTGGCCTTCTCGGCGATCTTTACGATCGTCAATCCGCTCGGTGCGGTAGGCCCGTTCCTCGCGATGACCGGCCGGGACAGCCAGGAGAAAAAACTCTCGACCGCGAAGCGCGCGTGTTTATTCGCGGCGATTACGCTCGCGACGTGCGCCGCGATCGGCGGCTACATCTTCGAGTTTTTCGGGATCACGCTGCCGGCTCTGAAGATCGCGGGTGGCGCGCTTCTTTTCGTCGTCGGCTTCGACATGCTGAACGTGCGCGAGTCGCGCTCGAAGGCGACGGCCGAGGAACGCGAAGAAGGGGCGCTCAAAGAGGACATCGCGATTTTCCCGCTCGGCATCCCGCTTCTCGCCGGCCCCGGAAGCATGGTCTCTGTCTTTATCTTGGGCGAGAGAGCGAAGACCGGTATGGAGGAAGCGTTTATTTATCTCTCTATCGCCACGACCATGCTCATCGCGTTCATCGTTCTTTGGCAAGCGCCTCGGCTCGCCCGCCTCATGGGCGCGACCGGAATGAACGTCATGTCCCGTATGATGGGCTTGATTCTCGCGGCCATCGCCGTGCAGTTCGTCCTCACCGGCCTCGCGGACGCCCTCCCGGGCCTGAGCAAGTAACCGGCTCGCGAAACTGGCTTAAAATTTGATTGGCACCCT
>CAYPFC010000433.1:0-1770 GCA_964409815.1 uncultured Pseudobdellovibrionaceae bacterium | reverse complement strand
CAGAATTTCCTGCGCGGCTCGGGCGGGCTGATCTCGCGCATGCTCACCGACATCACGATCATTCAGGGCGGCTTCCAAAAGATCGCGGACATGGTGCGCGAGCCGTTCATGGTCGTGTTCAGTCTCTACAACCTGATTCTAATTGACTGGCAGCTGACGCTCTTCCTGCTCGGGGGCGCGCCGATCGTGACCCTGATCTTGCGCAGCTTCGCGCGCTCGATTCGCAAGTACGCCAAGCATAATCTCGAAGAGATGGAGGATCTCACGCAGATCCTCAAAGAAAGCCTCGACGGTACGCGCGTCGTTCAATCGTTCAACCTACAAGAAGAGATGCGACAGCGTTTCAACGATAAGGCGGATCAGTTCATGAACTCGCGGCGCAAGATCATCGCGCGCGAGGAAGCCTCGGGTCCCGTTTCCGAAACGCTGCTCTCGGTGTTCATGGTTTTGATCTTGATGTACCTGGGACGCCTCGCCCTGGGTGGAGAGTTCACGAACGCCGACCTGATGGCCTTCGTCTTCGCGGCGGGCTTGCTCGCCGACTCGACGAAAAAGGTCCAAGCGGCCTACACGAAGCTTCAGCACTCGGCCGTCGCGCTCGAGCGTCTGCACTCGATTCTCGACGAAAAAAGTATCGTTCCCGAAGTCGCCGCGCCGAAGCCCTTCCCGAAGCATTGGGAAGACATCGAATTCAAGAACGTGTCCTTCCGCTACGAGAACGCCGAGGTTATCAAAAACTTGAATCTGAAAATCCGCCGCGGCGAGAGCGTCGCGCTCGTGGGCTCGAGCGGCGCCGGAAAATCGACGCTGATCAACCTTCTCCCCCGGTTCTTCGATCCGAGCGAGGGCGAGATCCTGATCGGCGGAGTGCCGATCGACGAGATGAAACTCAACGAACTGCGCTCGAACATCGGCCTCGTGACGCAGGACGTGTTCTTGTTCTCGGACTCGGTAGAGCGCAACATCTGGTCCGGCGACTTCCACAAAGCGCCGACGGAAATCGAAGCGGCCGCAAAGCTCGCGAACGCGCACGAGTTCATCTTGAAAGCGGAAGAGGGCTACAAGTCTCGCGTCGGCGAGCGCGGCGCGCGCTTTTCGGGCGGCGAAAAGCAGCGAATCTCGATCGCGCGCGCGATCTTCAAGAACGCGCCGATCCTGATTCTCGACGAGGCGACGAGCGCGCTCGATTCCGAGAGCGAGCTCGAGGTGCAAAAAGGCCTCGATTCGCTGATGCGCGGCCGTACGGCTCTCGTAATCGCTCACCGTCTCTCGACGATCTCGAAGTGCGACCGCATTCTCGTCATGGATAAGGGCGTAATCGTCGAGCAGGGCTCGCACGACGAGCTCATGGTTCAGCAAGGCGCCTACTATCGCTTCTTCCAGCTGCAGAGCCGTCTCTAAGCGCCGTCTTGGAATTCAATAGAAAATAATCGTCGGGCGGCTCAAAAACGTCACTCGCTACGTAACTCTTTCGCGGGTGATCCGTCCTATTCACCCCGGAGGCTTCGGTACGGCTTGCTCACCCTCTTAAGCGTGGGAGCCAGAAAGGATCGTGACCCATGAAGAATTTCGTTCACGTATTCGCAGGAATAATGTTGGCCATAACGGTGCCCTCCATTACCGCGTGCGGGAGCGATTGGCGCTGGGTAGGCGATCAGGCGAATGGCGACGACAGCATCGGCGCCGATGAGATCGGCGATCTCTTCAGCGTTCATGATCTTGGCACGCTGGAGGAATTCGATCGTGAAATGGACGAGCGAATCGCGACGA
>CAYPFC010000432.1:242-1772 GCA_964409815.1 uncultured Pseudobdellovibrionaceae bacterium | reverse complement strand
GCGCTCGGTGCCAATTACTGGAAGCCCATCCAAAGCGGGCCAGAGAAGGATGCCGACTTCGTCGCGCGCTGGATCGGTGCCGATCGCGTTTTTCCCTCGACCTATGAGCTCTCGCGCCCGCTTTCGCCTCATCAGGCGGCGGCGCTCGATGAAGTGAGGATCTCGACCGAGCAAATTCTTAAAAACGCGCGCGGCATTCCCGGCCCCGCGATCTTCGAAGGAGCCGGCGGCCTGCTGGTCCCGATCAACGAAAGCGAAATGATCATCGATTTGATTCGCGCGCTCGGGGCGCTGCCTGTCCTCGTGACGTCGACCGCGCTCGGCACGATCAATCACACCCTTCTTTCGATCGAGGCCCTTCGCGCCCGAGGTCTTGAGCCTTTCGGCGTGATCGCCGTCGGCGAGGACAATGCCGCCAATTTGGAAGCGATCCGAAACTATGGACAAGTGCCCGTGCTCGGACGCGTGCCGCTCACCAAAGAGTTTTCACACGAATTTTTCAAATCATCCTTTGCCGGCCTCGATTGGCCGCGACCCGAGGTATCTGTCTATGCGCACTGAGCTGCTCGCCCCACTGATGGAGAAAATCATCCGCGACGACAACACGCACGCGCGCTGGCTGAACACGCTTTCGTACCTTGAGTACATCGGATTTCGCAAAATTCTGAAGAGTCAGCCCGCAAGCCTGATGAATCAAGCGACGCTGCTTCACGCGAACGAGGAAGGACGACACGCCCTTCTCTTGAAGAACCTTTGCTTGAAAGTCGGCGGAGAAGCGTACGACTCCTACGCGAGCGAAACCCTTCTCTGCGGCGAGGAAGCCGAAAATTACTTTCAGCTCGTCGACGCCGGGGCAATGGAGATCCTTTCCGAGATCGCCGCGCACGAAAAGCTCACGCGCCTTACCTATTACGCCGTTACTTGGCTCGTCGAAGTCCGCGCGCTTGAGGTTTACGGCGCCTACATGCACGCCATGAAAGGCGCGGGACTCGCGTCGCCGTTGTCGTCGCTGCTGAAAGAGGAGGAGCGGCACCTCGACGAAGTCACCGGCGCCGTCGGGGATCTGCTCTCCGAGCCCATGCGCGAGCGTTTGCAGGCGATGGAGACCCGCGCGTACTTGAATTACGTCCACGCGCTCAATCGCGCGCTGGACCTTAAGGAATCGCCGAGTGCCCAAGCCCACTGATCGCCCGATCTGGCGGCCTTACACCCAAGAGCGTATCGCGCCCGCCCCCGTTCGTCTTGCGAGCGCGAGTGGCGCTTACCTTTTCACGGAAGACGGCCGCCGCGTGTTCGACGGGATCTCGAGCTGGTGGCTGATCACGCACGGCCACTGTCATCCCGCGATCGTCGAAGCCGTTCAGCGACAAGTCGCGCGCCTGGATCAGGCCGTGTTCGCGAACTTCACCCACGCGCCCGCGGAGGAGCTGGCCGACGAGCTCTTGAAGATCGTTCCGCCCTCGCTCACGCGCGTGTTTCTTTCGGACAACGGATCTACGGCGGTCGAGGTCGCGCTCAAAATGGCGCTTC
>CAYPFC010000432.1:0-232 GCA_964409815.1 uncultured Pseudobdellovibrionaceae bacterium | reverse complement strand
TTCAATCGTGCGCGCAGCGGGGTCAGACCAAGAAAAGAAAATTCCTCGCGTTCCGCGACGCCTACCACGGCGACACCGCGGGCGCGATGAGCGTTTCGGCGCGCGGTTCGTTCACCGAGCCTTACCGGCCGATGACGTTCGAAATTCTAAGAGCAAAACAGCCGCGCGCGTTCGATGCGCCGGCGAGCGCGTGGACGGAGGATTTCAAGGTCCTCCTAGAGGAAAACCGGGA
>CAYPFC010000431.1:0-1773 GCA_964409815.1 uncultured Pseudobdellovibrionaceae bacterium | reverse complement strand
TCGATCTTCCGCGGAGCGCTCGATACGCGCGCGACACAAATCAACGAAGAGATGAAGCTCGCCGCGGTCAAGGCCCTCGCCGAGCTCGCGCGCGAAGACGTTCCCGACAGCGTTTCGGCCGCTTACTCGAACCGCCACTTCCACTTCGGCCCCGAGTACATCATCCCGAAGCCCTTCGATAACCGCGTGCTCCTGAAGGTCGCTCCCGCCGTCGCGAAGGCCGCGATGGACAGCGGAGTCGCCCAGCGCCCGATCGAGGACCTTGCGGCGTACATGCACCAGCTCGAGATGCTCCAGAGCAAAACGCGCGGATTCATCCGCACGATCATTAACCGCGTGAAGTCGACGGCGGCGGCGAAGAAATTCTGAAAGCCTTGAACTCCGTGATTCACGAAAACGTAATGCGCCCGGTTCTGATGGGCGATCGCGAGGCGATCACGCAGAAAATCAAGGAGCTCGAGCTCGACAACCTGAAAAACGTCGAGATCGTTCACCCGCGCAACGACGCGCGCTTCGCCGCCTACGCGCAAGATCTGTATGACATGCGCAAACGCAAAGGCGTCATGAAGGCCGAGGCCGAGCGCTTGATGGTCGATCACAATTACTTCGCTTCGATGGCCGTTCATAAAGGCGACGCCGACGCATTCGTCACCGGCGCGACGATGAATTACGCCGAGTGCGTGAAGCCCATCCTCGAGATCATCGGCTCCGGCCGCTCGAAGGTGGCCAGCGGTCTGAACATGGTGCTCGTGAAAGACAAGATGCTCTTCTTCGCCGATACGACGATGAACATCGACCCGACCTCGGAGCAGCTCGCGTCGATCGCGATACACGCCTCGAAGGTCGCAAAGTATTTTGGTTTACCCCCGAAGATCGCGATGCTCTCGTTCACGAACTTCGCGGGCCAGAAAGCCAATCCCCGCAAGATGCAGGAGGCCGCCCGCCTCGTAAAACAGCGCCATCCCGAGCTGATTGTCGACGGGGAAATGCAAGCGGATACGGCCGTAAACCCCGATATCGTCGAGCGGATTTTCCCGTTTTGCGATATCAAAGGCGGAGCCAATATTCTCATCTTTCCGACGTTGGACGCGGGCAACATCGGCTACAAACTCGTTCAACAGCTCGGTGGCGGAGAGGTCCTGGGACCCTTCCTAATGGGGGTTAAAAAACCGGCTAATGTGCTCCAGCGCACTTGCACGGTCGACGATATTGTTAATACAATGGTAATAACGGCGCTCGAGGCACAGGCCTACAAGGAGTAGCCGGATTGACAGGGCGATCTTGAGTCTCAAATTGAGATCGCCTCTAAAAAGGAGTTTGAGAAACTGAGTCACCGCCAATCCAGTCCCAAATCCGCTTCTCTCCGCGCCATCGTCGTCGGAATCGGTTTAAAAACGGACTCCTTCCCGGAAATCAAAGAAAGTTTGGCTGAGCTCGAAGACCTGGTGTCCGCCTGGGGCGGAGAGGTCGTCGGCAATGTCGTTCAAATCGTACAGCAGTACAACGCCGCGACCCTGCTCGGCACCGGCAAGGTGCAAGAGATCCGCGAGATGGTCGAAGAGAGCGCCGCAAACGTGGTGATCGTCGATCACGGTTTGAGCGGCGTTCAGGCCCGTAACTTACAAGAGCAATTCGGCGCGCGCGTGATGGACCGCAACCAGGTGGTGGTGGATATCTTCGCTCAGCGCGCGAAAACGTTCGAAGGAAAACTGCAAGTCGAGCTCGCGCAGATGCTCGATCAGCTCCCGCGGATGACCGGTGCGTGGCTCGGCT
>CAYPFC010000430.1:0-1783 GCA_964409815.1 uncultured Pseudobdellovibrionaceae bacterium | reverse complement strand
GGCGAAACGTTCCGCTTGGTCGTGCGCCAGAATGGGGCGACGATCGACTCGCGCTTCTTCGAAACTCTGGATTTGGGGAAACGCGATCTGCGTTTCGCGATCGCTTCGTGCATGAATGAAAGCCGCCACCGCGCCGATATCTGGGACGACATGCTTTCGCGCGCGCCCGACGCCTTATTTTTTGTGGGCGACACCACCTACTGCGACAATTGGGCGAGCGTGGAGGGCGACATGGCTCCCGCGCACATCTTCCGCCGCTTTTGCGAGGCCCGCCAAGTCCTGAAGGTTTACTTCGCCGAGCGCCTGGTTCCGATCTTCGCGACGTGGGATGACCATGATTTCGGAATCGACGACTCGGGGCGCTCGTTCCGTTATGCGGAGGGCTCCCGGCAAAGTTTCTTGAGATTTTACCCGAGCTCGGGCGCGTACTGCCGGGGCGTGAGCGAAGGGCCGGGTATCGCGCGCGGGCTCCGCTTCGCGGGACAGCAGATTCTGATGCTCGATGACCGCTTCTTCCGCTCACGGGACGCCTCGAAGTATCGCTTCGCCCATTGGGGATACGAACAAGAGGAGTGGATGATGGAGCGAATCGGCTCGTTCGACGGGCCGACCTGGCTGATGAACGGAACTCAGTTCTTTCCGACGATGGTGATGAAGCAATCGGTGAGGGGCGACCACCCGGCGCAGTTCCGCGCGCTCATTCAGAGGATTCGTCAGTCCGGGAAAAAAGTCTTGTTCGCGTCGGGCGACGTGCATTTCAGCGAGGTCTCGCGCATCGAACGCGAGCAGCTGGGTTATGAAACCTACGAGATCACGTCGAGCTCGGTGCATTCGTACAAATTCCCGGGCTTTCCCGAGATCGTTCGCAATCCACGTCGCATGATCGCTACCGGGTACAATAATTACGTGATGATCGAATCAAAGTCGGGTCGCGATCGCTACAACTTCCGCGTCGAGTGCCGTTCCGCCGGCGGAGTTGTGCGCTTCGAGAGGGATTTGTCTGTATGAGAATTTTCGGTGTCGTTCGGGGCTTTGGCGTAGGTGTCACGTTTCTATTTGCCGTGGTCGGTTTGACGTCTTGCTCCTCGGCGCCTGTGGCGCCCGAAGCGGCGAGCTGCGAGTCCGCGGTGACCGCGAATTGTTTCGTCGCGACGGGTACGGCGAAATCCTACATGGGCATGTTCACGGGCCTCGCGATCGAGACCGAAAACGGTGAGTACGCGGTCTTCGAAGTCGCATCGCATGCCGAAGCCGACCGTAAGAAGTGCGATTTAAAAACGAACTGCGTGGGCAAATTCACGATTTGCCCGATCGAAAAGGCGGCGGCGCACGGTCGTCAGCCGGTGTGCTTGAATGAGATGAAGATCGATAGGTTCGTCCCGACTGGGCAGTAGGTTTTACTGGTCTTAGCTCTTTTCATTTTGATTTCCTTTTTCTTCTTCTTCTTCTTCTTCTTCTTGTTCCCAAAAATTTTCTAAATCTCTTGTGGAATCACGCATGCTCCGCCCGGAAGGCGGAGCATCACCCACTCGCATGGACGGATGCTCTCCGCGCCACCGGGATGGGGGCGTCGGAGGCGCGGATTCCGCGTCTTCGATGAGCCTGATCGTGGTGGTGCGTGGGCTGTCCGTCCATGAGAAGGGCCATTCGTCGCCGTCCACGGCGCCGAATCCAGGGTACGCGGGGAGATCTTGAATTTGTTTTGGGGAGAGCGAGACGGGCGCGTGAGTGTGTCGGGGCTTGGGTTTTGTGGGTGTGTCGGGGCTTGGGTTTTGTGGGTGTG
>CAYPFC010000429.1:0-1793 GCA_964409815.1 uncultured Pseudobdellovibrionaceae bacterium | reverse complement strand
TTCGGGAAATTCAGGCCGCGCCAGGAGAGCGGGCTCCAGCGCGGGGGCGTTTTACCATTGAAAAGTGCGAGACTGTTGAGAGCGAGTGGGCTGAGTTTGTGGGCCAGAGACGGCGAAAGCCATAACCATGGCTTAACCGTACTCACCAAGCTTGGCCTCTCAGCTTCATCGCGCGCTCCAGACGCAGAAGCGAGGTCGCCATAGAAGCCGTACGCATGTTCACGTTGTTGGCCTCGGCGAACTGCCAGCACTTGTCGAACGCTTTGTAGATGATCTCGCGCAAACGGTTGCGGACCTCATCTTCGTTCCAGAAGAGCCACGAAATATCCTGAACCCACTCGAAATAGGACACCACGACACCGCCACCGTTGGCGAGAATGTCGGGCGCGACCACGATGTCTTTCGAATCCAGGATCTCATCGGCTTCGCGGGTCGTGGGGCCGTTCGCGCCCTCGACGATGATCTTCGCGCGAATGTTCTTCGCGTTGTCTTTGTGGATGACGCCTTCAAGCGCGCACGGAGCGAGCACGTCGCAGGGAAGCTCGAGCAGTTGCTCGTTGGTGAGATGTTGAGCGTCCGGGAAATCCTTAACGACTTTCTTTTCTTTCACGAAGCGCGAGAGCTCGGCGATGTTGATGCCTTTCTCGTTGTAGAGCGCGCCGCTGACGTCGCTGACGGCGACGATGCGCGCGCCTTTCGCGTAGCCTTCGATCGCGGCGTACATGCCGACTTTACCGAAGCCCTGAATCGCGATGGTCGCGTCTGAGATGCGTTTGCCGATCTTTTCGAGCGCCTTTTCCGTTGCGTAGATCACGCCGAGTCCGGTCGCGGCTTCGCGGCCGAGCGATCCGCCGATCTCCACCGGCTTACCGGTCACGACGCCCGTTTGCGAGAATCCGCTCTCGAGAGAGAACGTATCGAGCATCCACGCCATCGTCTGCGAGTCGGTGCCGACGTCGGGAGCGGGAATGTCTTTATCGGGCCCGATGAACGGAGTGATTTCGGAAGTAAAACGACGCGTGAGATTCTCAAGCTCGGCTTTCGAAAGCTTATTCGGGTCGACTTGCACGCCGCCCTTCGCGCCGCCGAGCGGAAGTCCCATTAGCGAGTTCTTGAAGGTCATCAGCGACGCGAGCGCCGCGACTTCGGAGAGGTCCACTTGGTGGTGATAACGAATGCCACCTTTGAAGGGGCCTAGAGTTTGGTTGTGTTGAACGCGATAGCCGGGGAACACCTTCACGCGGCCGTCATCCATCCTTACGGGAACCGCGACGATCAAAGTGCGGCGCGGATATTTCAATCGCTCGAGAACGTTCGGGCTCAAGCTGACCAACTTGCCCGCGTCCTCAACGATCTTCATGGTGTTCTGATAAAGAGGCCCACTGGTCAGAGCTTCCATCGACGTACTCCTGTGACAATTCCTAAGCTTAAGGAAAAACTGAGATTTTCAATCTAATCGCGGCGGGTCCCAGAGTCGATACTCGACGCGTAACGTAAGGGCCTGGGCCTAGCTGCTCGCTGAGGTACGATTGTGTTAGACCGGAGTCATCATGATGAAAGAGTCACGTATAGAAGGGGAGCAACTGCGCGCGCTTCTCAAATCCTTCCCGAAGCGCCTGGAAACCTTGCCTAAGGTCCGACTGATCGTCGTCGGAGATATCGGCCTCGACGAGTATGTGCTCGGCGACGTCCGCCGCATTAGCCCGGAAGCGCCGGTGCCGGTGCTCGAAGTGCAATCGCAGGATTCCAGATTGGGACTGGCGGCGAACGTCGCCCAAAACGTGGCTTCTCTC
>CAYPFC010000428.1:0-1801 GCA_964409815.1 uncultured Pseudobdellovibrionaceae bacterium | reverse complement strand
TCTTGCGATCAAATCATCGACCGCCTGACCCAGTACAACGGCATGGCTCGCCAACATGACGCCAGCGTCGCCGGTTTCTTAGGCGAAGTGAGCGCGAAGATCGGGGAGTGGCACGCGATCCTGAGTCCGCTTGAGGGACAGTCGAACGCGATCCCTGCCGGCACCTTTTCGCCGCTCCTTCGCGGCGCGAGCGAAATCGATAACATCACGAACCTCGCCTTTGACAACTCGGATCTGCTCGCGCAAGAGCTCGATAAAATCATCGTGTCGCTTCAGGCGTGCGGCGTCGGTGCCGGTTCACCCCCGCGTAAATAGGCCCATGCCCGGTAATTCTTTTCTAACTCGGTTGCGAGGGAGCGAACCTCGCCACGGGGCTCATGGCCTGAATCTTGTACTCTTTCGCGCCATGGGTAGGCTTCACAAGACCGGTATCGTCGTGGCTCTTCTTCTTTCGCTCGCGGCGCACGCGCGATCCCCAGGCTCCGTAAATGAGCACTTCCAGGCGTTGAAAACCAGGATCGGCGAGCCGAAACGCTGGGCTCCCATGGCTTCGCCGGTAGGCCTCACCCGCCTTTCCGAGCTCTTTCGCTGCGACGAATGCGTTGAACGACTCGCGAGCCGGTCTCACATGAACGTCAAAAGCTGGGTGACCGAGTCCTACTTGTACCGGCTGTCGTCGGCGGCCGCGAGCCTGCACGCGAATTTCGGAATTTTTCCCGAGTTCGCGCCGGAGCGGACCTGGGTGGCGATCGACGAGAACACCGGCGAAGTGGAGAGATTTTTTCTAACCGGGCTTCATGAATCGGCGATCGACCCGGCCGCGGCAATGGCACACGAGCTCGGCGGAGATTTCTCGCGTTTGAACACGCGCCTCGAGGCGAGTCGTATCGCGAGTCTCATCAGGCCCTTTTCCGCGCACGTTCCCGAGATCGCGCTTTACGGCGAATTCCTTTCGCTCTATCGGAGGACGGTGGAGCGGATGACCCTCAGGAACGTGATTCTCGAGGATGCGGCGTCCGACTTGTGGCACCGCTTTCAGTTCGCGAACCGCCTTGCGGATCTTTGGGTGGACGGCGCGCGAAAGTTCACTTCCGTCGAGGATGCGTTCGAGTTCTTGATGACCGCGATCGCCGAGGGCCTTCACCGTGCGCGCATGGAAGAGCTTTACGCGCGCCTAAAGGACGTCCCGCGCGCGCCCATCGACGAAACCGCTCGCGCGGCTCTGAGCCGGATCGAATCCGAAGGCGGGTTGACGTTCGCGGGCGAAGAAGCGCGCGCGCGCTGGAAAGAGTTCGCGAATCCATCGACGTTTCAGCGCCTGCGAAACTCTCTTCTCGGCCGTTCTCGAGCGACGTTCGCGCTCGTCGAGAAAGATCGGCGCGCCTACGTTATCGACGATGCCTCGGGTCGCCTCTTGGCCGTAACAACCGGTGAGAAGACGGCGCTCTGTGCGGCCCGCGCGCAATAGGCACAATCCTTAACTTGCCGGAACCCGGGTTTGCTGGCTATGATACGGGGACTATGGCGGCAGCATCCACTCAAGAAGTTTTCCCGTGCACTCCCGATCAGTTCTTCGCGATCTTGGCGGATTACGAAAAGTATCCCGAGTTTCTGTCGGAAGTGAAACAATGCAAGGTCATCGAAACCAAGGGCAACAAGAAGCTCGTTGAGTTTCACGTCTCGGTCATCAAGACATTCAGCTACCGGCTCTGGATTAGCGAAGAGTCGCCCAAGCGGATGTCTTGGACTCTCGAATCGGGCGATCTTTTTAAGACGTCGACCGGCTCTTGGGATCTCGAAG
>CAYPFC010000427.1:0-1803 GCA_964409815.1 uncultured Pseudobdellovibrionaceae bacterium | reverse complement strand
TCGCGCGGAACGAAGACGTCGATATTTTTTAAATTATGCTCGCGCGCGCCCTTAACGCTGATTCCGTCAAGAGGCGTTCGTTCGGGATGAGGTTGCGGACCCGGCTTCCCTTTTGGATGCGCGGGTTTTGTCTTCGGCTCGGATTGCAAACTGGACAACGCTTACTCCGTCTGACACCTAGGGCATACACCGTACAACTCAAGTACGTGATGGGTCAGCCGGAAATTATGCGCGTTCGCGACTTGTTCTTGCAAGGTCTCAATCTGCGGACTTTCGAATTCGACGATCTGACCGCACTGCACGCACGTCAAATGATCGTGGTGCCGGCGCGGCGTTAACTCGTAGCGCGCGGGCAATCCGCCCATGCGCACCTCGGTTACCATGTTTTGCTCGGCCATTTTCCTCAAGAACCGATACACGGTCGCGAACCCGATCTCGGGATACTTCGCGTTGACGGTTTCGAAAACTTCCTGTGCGGTGACGTGCGCACGTCCCGCGCTCAAACTTTCGAGAATCGCCATGCGCTGCTGAGTCACTTTCAGACCCATCTGGCGGATCATGCGTTTGAAGGTGCTCGGATCAACCGGCTCGCGGCGAATCAGCTTTTCGGGCTCTACGGGGTGGCGGCCTTTGGCCAAATTGGGGATCGTCAGTTCCATGATCGCTGAAGTAAGTTAATTGAAAACGATTGTCAATTAACACGGGCTCAATGACACGAGCTGTCTACGCCATTAAGTGCTGGAGATTCTTAGCAGAAAGGCGGCCCTGATAAAGTTCCGGAAGCCATGCGGGCACCTCACCCTCACGGTCGCTCACCGGCAATCCGTCCCATCCAAGCTTCCGCGTTGCCGCCGCAAACATATCGGCGAGAGCGCCCTCGCGATCGAGCGCGTCCTCGATTTCGCCGATGATCTCCTCCGCGCGCGAGCGCGCGATCTTAAGGACTTTCCGGTCGACGACCGACTCGCGCGCGACGAGCAAAGACTCGAGACCGAGAAACAGCGACCACGCGCAGAAGCGGCGGAATTCGGACTGCGCCGCGGGTAACTCTTCTAGAAAGCGGAACGCGTGCTCGGCGTTTTCGCGCGCGCTGCTTTCGACGAGGCTGCGCGAGGGAATCAAGTGGCGCCCGACCTTCTCGTCTCCGACCTGATCCTTTAGCAAATTCACCTTCTGCAGAAATAAACCAAAGTGGTGCGCCCTTAAAACCACCAAATCGGTCACCTGAAATCCGGGGTCGAACTTTCCGAGCAGTTTGGCGAGCAATTCCCCGACGACGCCCGCGACGAAGAAGCAATACGCGTTGACCTCGCCCAAATTCTTCAGCCTAAGCACGTCGCCGTCGCGGTCGAGCGTAAAGTGCTGCATTCCGCGCGACATGCTGCCGACAAGCTCCTGCACGATCTCTCTTACGGGCTCTGGCAGCTCGTGAATGTCCTGAAAAATCGCTTCGGCGTCGCGAACCAACTTTCGCTCGCCGTCTTCGATGGCGGCCGGAATGCGCGCGCTCAGAAGCTGAGCCTCGCCCGCGGCGGACTCGTCTCTCAGCGCGAGATCGAAGATGCGGAAGGCCTCCATCTGCGCCGCGGTCTCGCCCCACGGGGCGTCCTCGATCGTGTCGAGAATTCGGCATGTCAGGTAGCTCAGTCCGATCCATCCGCGCAGCGGGTCGGGCAGCTGCCGAATGCAGAACGCGAAGCTTCGGCTCACGCGATCCAGATGCTCTTGATAGAATTCAACGTCTTTCAACATCTCACCCAACTCTGAAGGAGCTCACGCTTGAGGTCAATTTAGAATTTTGAC
>CAYPFC010000426.1:0-1807 GCA_964409815.1 uncultured Pseudobdellovibrionaceae bacterium | reverse complement strand
GATCCGAAGAGCGTCTGATCGGCATAGCTCGCGCTCACGGCCCAAAAATTATCGACCCTGTAACTTGCGATCAGGGCGGCCGTGGCGTAGCGCTCGGCGCCGCCGGGCGAGCTCGTGCTTCCGCGGATCTCAACAGGATCCTCGTACGTCCACGTGAGCGAAGAGCCGAGGCGCAGGTCGCTTATGTTGTATCCCGCCCCGACTCCCAGGCTTCCCCCGAATCCGGGATGAAGCGTTCCGCTCATTTGGCTGTTCGAAAAACGCTTCGCGAACGAACGGTGAGCTTCGGCGAGCGCGAAAACGTCGTACTTCGAAACAATCTTCGTGAGGAGCGCGCCGATTCCGAGCGACCAAAAGCCGTTGCCGCGACTGTCGAGCCCGCCGATGTCGGACTCGGCGCGCGACCTGCCTGTGGGAAGCGTGAGCGAGAGAAAACCGAGGCCCTTCGGCCGCCACGGATTGTAATCCCAATCCGGCAGGAACTCGTAGCCGAGCTGGGTCGAGACGTCGCCGAGGCCCGAGTGAGTTTCATCGAACTGAGTGCGCTGAACGACCGGCGCCGCGACTCCCGCTTGCCAGCGATCTAAAAAGACATGCGCGCCCTCGAGGCGAAACGATTGGACCCGCTGATGCTCCTCGGACTTTCGCCAAATGCCGGACGAGTCGACGCTATCGACCGCGACTTCCGTGAACGCGTACGTCGTGGCGAGCTGCGCGCGCTCGTCCCCCGCGATCAGCGAGGGGGCGGCGAAGCCGCCGCCGCAACAGGCGGCCCCGTGAGCGCCGGCACCCGCGATGGCAAGCGCGAAGCTAAAGAGTAAACGGAGCGATCGCTTCATCGGTGATCGTGTCCCCATCTTTGATTTGAAAGCGGATCTCCCACCTGCCCGGCATGATAAAAAACACGTTCCTCACGCGGAAGCTGCCGACGTCGACCCGCTCGACCGAGGTGGGCGTGGAGCCGTGGCCCATGTCGGGCATCCAAAGGAGGACGGTGGGAATATTCTCGGGATCGACCGGAACGGCCGTCTCGTCGAGAAGATTGGCGCGCGCGATCTTGAATCTTAAAACGCCCGCGGTCTTCGTCGTCGGCGCCGTTTCCCACGCCCAGAGCACGCAAAGTGCAGTTCGCAGCCGCTCAGCTTTTCGCCCACATCGCCGGGAGATGGCGCGACGACCGTTTCGTATTTCGGTTCGGCGCAGGCGGAAATCAGGAGCGCGCCCGCAAGAGCGGTCAATCTACCAATCACTTTCGCCCCCTCTCGCGATCGCGCAGCCGAGCGGGCGGCTCGACGCGACTTTCACGCTCCGCCCCGTGCTAAGGGCCGCAAGGGCATCGTTCAACAATTTATTCTTGGCGCTTCCAAAGTCATTGCTGTCACTGACGCCGCCCTGGTAGGCCGTCGTTCCGTCGGGCCGAACGACGAAGGCGTGCGGCGTTCTTGAGGCTTTGAACTCATCCGCAAGCTTCGAGCCGGAGTCCCTGAGGACGGGAAACGAAAGCGCGGCGTTCTTAAAATAGGCGGTGGTCGGCTCCCGGCGCTCCTCCGCGCTCGAGTGCACGCCGACGAATTTGAAATCCGGGAAATTTTTGCTCAGGCGATCGATCTCTCCGAGGTGGCTGTTCGAGCAAGGACATACGGCGGAAAGAAAAACGACGACGAGCCCCTTTTTACCGCCCTCGACCGTAACCGCTTTCGAGCTCACGATATCCGTTCCGCCGACCTTCGACGGCAGCGCGTGGGCGGACATCGCCCAAAGAAGGAAAAATCCAAGTGCGGATATTCGCGTCATAGGGAAATGCGAA
>CAYPFC010000425.1:944-1822 GCA_964409815.1 uncultured Pseudobdellovibrionaceae bacterium | reverse complement strand
CGAAGAAGCGTTCGACGTCGCGGCTTTTATCAATGACGACCGCATTCATCCCCGCCCGCGCATCGACGTGAGCAAAGATTATCCCGACCTGATGGAGAAGCCCGTGGATTATCCGTACGGTCCCTACGCGGACTCATTCACCGAAGCGCAACATCGCTTCGGACCCTTTCGCCCGATCATCGAAGAGCGGCGGAGGTTGCGTAAAGAGCCGCAGCCGTAATCAAGCCCAAATTGAGCGCGCAAATAAATCCGAAAGCGATCTCGCGCCAGCCGCCGTTCGACCGCGCCCGCGGCGCGAAGGTCAAGCCAAGGCCGGCCGCGGCCGCGACGAAGGCAAGCTCCGCACCCTTCCCCGCGCCGTCGCGAAAATCCCACCATTCGCGAAGACCCAACGCCTCGCCGAGCGTACTGAGCGCGCACGCGGCGGCTAAATACAAAACCATCGGCGGCACGCCGAGCTTCGATCGCGCGCCTTCGCTCTCGCGACCGAGATAAACGGAAAGCGCGGGCAGAAGGACGAGCAACGAAAGGCTGCGCATCATCTTCACTACGATCGCGGTATCCAGAACGGCTTCCGATCCGAAGAGCTGCCGGTGCAGCATCGCCGAGGCCACAACCTGGGCCGTATCGTGAATCGACATACCCAGAAAGAATCCGGTTCTCCACTCGCTCGCCGGAAAAAGGTGCGCCGTAAGAAGCGGGTAGGTCAGAAACGCGAGGCCGCCGAACACGATGACGATTCCGAAGGCCCGCGCCAACGACTCCGGCTTCGGTTTCAGCAGTGGCGCCGCCGCGAGAATGGCGCTCATCCCGCAAACCGTCGTGCCGATTACGATGAATACCCGCTCGCGAAACTCGATGTTGAGGATTCTTCCGAT
>CAYPFC010000425.1:0-934 GCA_964409815.1 uncultured Pseudobdellovibrionaceae bacterium | reverse complement strand
CTTCGTCCGCCGCTTCCCCCGCTCCCGCTTCCCTGGCCGACTCCACCCTGACCTCCACTCCCGCTGCCGGCCATGGCACCAGGGGCGAACCAATCCTTTTCGATCAGCAGGTTCACGGCGATCGCGAGCGCGATGACGCCCCCGATGCGCGGTAGTCCCGCCATTCCCGCGGCCACGAAGTCCATCAAACTGAGCTTGAATCCCGTGAGGATTACGCCGCCCTGGAGGCAGATGCGGAACGCGTGACCGGGCTCGATCCATCTGGGTCCGAGCGGTCTTAGCGCGAATCGCGCGGCCCAACCCCCCAAAAAAGCGGTCGCGATCGCGGGGACTGGAATCCCGCGCGGAAGGATCGCAAAGACGCGAGCTCCGCGGTAATTACCGAAATCGCGGTCAAAACTATTAGAACGGCGGCGGATCTCAACGGCTGTAGCTCTGAACTAGCGCTTCTTTGAGGCCTTTCGGGATCTTCGCGCTCTTCACCGCCGTCTTCTTGAAATAAGGATCGCCCGCTGGGCGACTTTTGAGCAGATCGAGCAGAGCCTCGGTCTCGGTTTCGGAAAGCCGAATCATTATGTCCTCGGAGCGGTCAAAAAGAAGCGAGCCCTTAAGGTAAAGGTCGTATCGCCCGAAACGAACGCAGTGGGTGGAGTTGAAATATTTCAGCTTTCCGGCCGCGAGGAACTTCGCGGGGTCGCAGGCGCCAAGCTTTCTTACGACAAACTCATCTTCGAACCTAAGCACTTCGAATTCGTCCCGGTAAAGGGTCACGAACGTGTCTATCGCGAGTTTTGGACGTTGATCGATCCAGAGCCTCGTCGAGCGGTGGTAGTCATCGACGACCAGGATTCCTCCGGCTTTCAAGAGGTCCCACGCAAGCATCGCGTCCATCAAGCGCGCGCGCGCCACCGAGTCGCCGTCGATAAATGCCCAG
>CAYPFC010000424.1:294-1834 GCA_964409815.1 uncultured Pseudobdellovibrionaceae bacterium | reverse complement strand
GCCCCGGGCCCGGCTGACGTACACGCTCGCCCGCGATCAAAAACGCTTCGACCGCATCGCGCACGTGAAGCAAATCGATTCTTTGATCGCCCGGCGATAGGCCCATCGATTTTCCGGATCGCGCGGACTCTCGAATCACCGACAGAAGCTTGCGGCGTTTATCGTTCGGGCCGTAAGTGTCATAGAGCTTCAAGACGCAAACGCGAAGACCCGCGGCATCGGCGTAATAGCGAAGCACGCTCTCGTAGGCCTCTTTGGTCGCGGCATAAAGACAAGCGGCCGTTCCCTTCTTTCCCTCAAAGTTTTGCCACGCGGTTCCCGCGCAAACGAGCGCCGGGCAATTCTCTCGAGCCAGCGCGTCCGCGAGCTCGGTTCCGAGCGTGAGATTGCTCTCCATTAATGGCTTCGCGCGCCTCACTACTTCCAAAACGTTGGCCCCGCGCTCGAGTGAATGGACCTCGTGACCCTCGCGCTTTAGCGCCTGGACAAGATGACTTCCTATGAATCCGGTCGCACCGGTGACAAGAACGCGAATACTAAGGCTCCTCGTAGACTCGTCGCATCAAACTCTTTGGCCCTGAACACCCGCACACGTGGTTAGCGCAAGCGGGACGTCCTCGGGACGCTGGCGCTGACTCACGCAATCCACCTGAGTGAATCCGGCGTCTTTGAACCATTGAACGAGCTCCTCGTCGGTATGACGCCAAATGAAGCGCGGCGTGAAGCGATCGCGCGCCGAATGCAGGGCCTCGCGAAAGCCGTATTTCACCTGACGCTCGATTCGCGAGGCGTACAGGTTTTGGTGGAGAACGTAGAGAGGAATGAACGGCATCAGACTCAACGTCTGCAATCGGCCGGGTAGTCTCCAGATCAGCGGTCGGAAAATTCTCTCGAGTAGCATCGCGGTTTTTCGAATCAGCGTTCGGCTCTCGTCGTAGTGGCTATAGACCCAGATGTAAAGGCGGCCCCCCGTCTTCGGAAGCTTGGAGAGGGAGTCGAAGGCCGTTTTCGTTGAAAAGGTGTGGTGAATCACTCCCTGGCTGTAAACAAAATCGAAAGTCCCTTCGCGAAAAGGCGGCGCGAACGCCGAAGCCTGCACGATATGAAAGAATGGATTCGCGCCGAAATTGAGCTTCGCCGCATCCACGGCGTATCCCAGGTCCATTCCGAAGAGCTCGCACTTCTGGCTTTTACAGATGTAATTCGCGATTCCACCGATCCCGATCCCAACCTCGAGCACGAGCTTACCCTTCACGGGCTTACGGTTCAGATCCAGGAGGAAATCCATGCTCTTATAGAGAACGTCCGAAGGCAGGTTCCAATATTTCTTTTCATCCCAGCCGTACTCGGTCCACTCCGCCGAGAACGACCGAAGCACATCGCGTTCGCCCGGAGTGCCGGGCTCCGAGGGCAGAGCACAGCCAGGAGCCTCCTTTTCGAGGCGCGCGCGGTTGTCGGCAAAGAACTGCTCCGTCTGCGAGCTTGAAAACGTCAGCAGGCGGGGTACGCCGTTGATGATTGGATAAAGGATCTTAAGCTT
>CAYPFC010000424.1:0-284 GCA_964409815.1 uncultured Pseudobdellovibrionaceae bacterium | reverse complement strand
GTCAACGAATCCGGCTCAAGATTCATGGAGCGGGCGATTTCGAGCTGCTCCGCAGTTAGCGGACGCGCTTCGGACTCCCAAACCGTCAATTCCAGTTTAGATTTGTCCAGGGGACAAACTAAGACATCCAATGCTCGAATCCGCATGCCCAAATCTACCCTGAATGCTCTCAAAGAGACAATCGGCAAAAAACTGCCTACCGCGGTTCCGACGGCAGAGCGGCAAACTACCGGGCAAGCTCACGAGGTGAGTTTGGGGTGACGGGAATTTAGGATTTTTTTGGC
>CAYPFC010000423.1:257-1881 GCA_964409815.1 uncultured Pseudobdellovibrionaceae bacterium | reverse complement strand
CCGCGCGAAGCCACCGAGCGCATGAACGTTCCCGGCCTGGCGAGCGAGTTCATACGAATGCGGTCGCCGAGGAGCGCGCCGCCGGTCTTTCGCTTCGACGGATCGACGCACACGACGCCGATCCTCACTCCCGGAAACTCATTTAAAAATCGCACCAGCAATTCATCGATCAGCGACGACTTACCCGCGCCGCCCGTCCCCGTGATCCCCAGCACGAGGGGCTTGCCCTCTTTGCGCGCGAATCCCGACGGCGCGGCTTTCGCCGCGGACATATCGCCGTCGCTCTCGATCGCGCTTAAGGCCACGCCCAGCGCGGTTTGCGGAATCGGGTTCGGGAAGGACTTCGCGCCCTTCCCCCACGAGCTCCTGCCCGCGGCCACGGATGCGATATCGAAGTCGCATTGCTCGACGATCATTTTGATCATGCCCTCGAGGCCCAAGCGGCGGCCGTCGTCGGGATGGAAGATCTGCGCGATTCCGTACTCTTCGAGCTCGCGCTTTTCGTCATGAACGATCACGCCGCCGCCACCGCCGAAAATTCGGACGTAGCCGGCGCCCGCTTCGTCGAGTAGGTCCTTCAAGTACTTGAAGTACTCCATGTGCCCGCCCTGGTACGAGCTGATGCACACGCCCTGCGCGCCTTCCTGCAAAACAGCTTCGGCGACCTCTAACACGCTACGATTGTGGCCCAGGTGAATGACCTCGGCGCCCTGATCCTGCAACACGCGGCGAATGACGTTGATCGCGGCATCGTGGCCGTCAAATAGGGAAGCTGCAGTGACAACGCGAACGTGATTCTTCATCAATTACCCTGAAACTGTGCGGGACGTTTTTCGATGAAGGCCTTAATGCCTTCCGTATGATCTTTCGTTTCGAACGTGCGACCGAACAAATCGGCTTCGAGCTTTAAACCTTCCGCGAGCGTGCGGTCGTCGCCCGTGTTCACGGCCTCTTTCACCCACGCCATCGCCATCGGTGCGCGGGCGCTTAAGTTCTCGGCAGTCTTCATGGCGACGTTCATCAAATCCGCGGGCTCCGCGAGGTGCGCGAATACGCCCCACTCGTAGCCTTGCTGAGCGGTAAACATCTCGCCGCTTAAGGCGACCCGACGCGCGAGCGCGCGACCGATGTTGCGCACTAAGCGCTGGGTTCCCCCGTACCCGGGAATCAGCCCCAGAGTCACTTCGGGCAAGCCCCACTTCGCCTTCGTCGAGGCGATCAAGAAATCACAAGACAGCGCGAGCTCCAGGCCGCCCCCCAATGCGAAGCCGTTCACGACGCCGACGACGGGAAACGGAAGATCCTCGAGTTGCTTCAGCAGAGCTTGACCGCTCACCGCCATCTCGCGGGCCTGCGCGGGAGAAAGCGTTTCCATCTCCTTGATGTCGGCGCCGGCGACAAACGACTTCTCTCCGTCGCCCGTGAGAATCAATACGCGAATGTCGCGCTTCGAGCTCAACTCGCCGACCACCAGGCGCAAATCGTGAAGAACTTGTTTGTTCAAGGCGTTCATCGCCTCGGGCCGCGAGATCTTTAAAATCCCGATGCGCGCGCCCGCCGCGGTCGTCACGACCTCGTACTTTACGGCTTTCAAATCCATTATTTTCCCTCGTACGTATAAAAT
>CAYPFC010000423.1:0-247 GCA_964409815.1 uncultured Pseudobdellovibrionaceae bacterium | reverse complement strand
AATCCGCGGCCGGTCTTACGACCCAGCCATCCGGCCTCGACGTACTTCACAAGCAGCGGGCACGGGCGATACTTCGTGTCTCCCAGGCCATCGTGGAGCACGTTCATGATCGCGAGGCATGTGTCGAGCCCGATGAAGTCCGCGAGAGTCAGCGGGCCCATCGGTTGATTCGTTCCGAGCTTCATCGCCTGGTCGATGTCTTCGACCGTGGCGATGCCCTCGTGCAAAGTGTAAACGGCTTCGTTGA
>CAYPFC010000422.1:0-1890 GCA_964409815.1 uncultured Pseudobdellovibrionaceae bacterium | reverse complement strand
TCGCGGGAGACGAGATCGGGGAGGGGAATCCATTCGCGGCGCTCTCGACGCTCGATCCGATTACGGCGATCCTCGATCGCGGGATCAAGGATTTCTCGCGGCAGGCGTTTCGTAGCCCCGATTATCACGCTGAAAGCGGTTACGACCTCGTACACTACGATATCGAACTGAAAGATGGCGCGAAGGCCGTGCTGCTCGCGTACCTCGAGCGCGGCTCGCTCACCTCCCAGCGCGCGGTCGGCGCGCCCGACGAGCGCGTTCCCTTCGTGGTCGTCATGATCAAGAACGGAGAGTCGACGAACTACGCCTACTACCGCGACGGAGACCTCCTCGAGAGCATCGATCTCCCCTCCGGAGAAGCCGAGTCTCTGGTCGCCCTGCGCTTAAGCGCCGGTATTCCTTTCTTGTCCGTTGCCCGCTAAATTTCACAATTTCGTATCGCTTGATAATCACTTGACGGGTCTTTTAGGCGCATTGCATAACCACGCCTTAGACTTGAGGGGGATGATTGTCGTTTCAATGGCTTGCCGCCATTTTGCTGATGTGGGTATCGGTGCCCTTCGCGCGGGCCGCAGAGGAAGACAAGGCCTCGGTCAGTATGGCTGCTCCCGCGCCTCAGAGCGGCGTCGACGGCGATATTGATTCCGAGATCACTCATCCGATGCTTCGCGCTGAAAGCGGTTCCAAATCCAAATTCTCACTTTCGGCGAGTTTTTCGTACACGGGCGGCGCGCTCTCTCACCCGTTCGGAGTTCAGCGTCCGAACCTTGCGAAGACTCCGGGCGCGCAAGTGAGCACGAGTTTGAACGGCGGCCTCGACGGGCGCTACCGCTGGTCGAAGTACGATAGCGTGACCTTCGGAACTTCGTTCGGGCTCATGACCCCGTTTCACGGAGATCAGGATCCGAACGACACGCAGTTGAACGTTTTCAATCCGGCATCGGGATACTCACACGTTGGCCGAGTCGGCTCTGTGCAAATGACATTCGGAATTGCCGGAGATGTTGGGACCTCGAACGAATCGCAGGCGATCGACTACCGCGCGGGACTCGGCTTTAACGTGAACGCGCTTCGCACGTTTCAAAACGGCGTGACCGTGGGCGCGACGATGAATCCCTACCACAACTTTTACTACAATAAGCCGGGCGAGCCCACGCGCGCGGGCACGCATTTGCGGCCCGGGTTTTACGGAGGCGACACGCGCACGGGCTGGGGATTGAATATTTATCCGTTCGTGGAGTATGCGTTCAACGACCGCTATTCGGCGCGGACGGTGTTCGGATATTTTAACTGGCGCCATCTCTACGGCGACCCCGAGAGGTTCCGGATGCTCCAAACCTACGTGTACCAGTCGATCGGCGTCGGGATATCGGTCTCGCGCGACATTTATCTCTACCCGAACATTCAATTCGTGCCCGACGAGATCCGCTCGGATTTCACGAATCTGGCTTTGCAGGCCACCGTCAACATGTTCTAAGCTTAGACTTCTTGTCCGAGGTGAATCGTGAAACATAAGATTTCTTGGGTATTGTTGAGCGTCGTCTTCGTGAGTGCGTGCAAGTCGAATCCCCATAAAGCGGAAGAGGTTCAAACGAAGCTTGATCAGGCGGAGACCGTTTCGGGCTCGCAGAGTGTCGGCGTAAAAAATGGGGAGATGGTGGTTCAAGATAAGGCCGCGATGAGCGAGAAGCTTCGCGATCTGCAGAATTCCGTCTATTCGCTGGAGGACAAGGTCTACGGCACGCGCAAGCTCGGAAGCCTTGGGCTTTACGGCGAATTGAAATCCTGTCAGCGAAAGCTCGCGTCGCGCCAGTTCGGCGGGACGGGGACGATGGTGTGGACGGAACCGCTCGATCGCGTGACCGATAAGGAAGAGGAGCTGAAGATCGG
>CAYPFC010000421.1:0-1908 GCA_964409815.1 uncultured Pseudobdellovibrionaceae bacterium | reverse complement strand
CCGCCAAGAGCGGTCAGAAGTTCATCGTGGATCCGAGCGTTCGCGGAAATATCACGATCGTCAACAACGAGCCGGTTTCGATCGAGGAAGCCTTCAATCAGCTCTCGACCGCGCTTGCGGTGAACGGCCTGGGGATCTCGAAACGCGAAGGAGTCATGGTGATCATGCAGGCGCGGGCGATCCAGCGGAACGACATCGAAGTCGTAACCGAGTTGCCCAAGCTCAATCCCGAGCGCATGATCACTTGGGTCATCACGCTCAAACACGCGAGCGCGGACGAGCTCAACAAACAACTTCGCATCCTGACTTCGAAAGACGGCGAGCTCGTCCCCTATCACGAAACCAATCAAATTCTGGTCAGCGACTGGACCTCAAACATGCAGAGGATCGCCAAAATCGTCGCGGCGATCGACGTTCCGACGGATACCAAGTGGAAAAAGATCGCCGACGCGAAAAGAAAGGCGCGCCCGCGCCCTCCCGGCGAGCCGCCGGCTCCGCCGAAATTTCGCCCGACCGATCAAAATTAATGAATGACGGCGTCCACTAAACTCGCGATGAGCTGATGGCGGTTGATGGGCTTGGTGATGTGACCGTTGCAACCCGTGCGCAAACACTTATCGCGCTCTTCTTGGAGCGCGTGCGCAGTGAGCGCGATAATGGGTTTCGAGTAACCCGCTTCGCGCAATTGAGTCGTCGCCTGGTAGCCGTCGACCAACGGCATCTGAATATCCATGAGGACGACTTCATATTCGTTCTTCAACGCTTTCTCGACGCCTTCGGCGCCGTTGTTCGCGATGTCGACGACCGCACCCGTGCGACTCAAGAATTGCGTGATCAAGAACTGATTGTCCTCGGCGTCCTCGACGAGAAGAATTCGCTTCCCCTTTAAAGGCTCGCTCGCCGCGGGCGCGACTTCCGAATCGCCGCCAAGCCCGAGCTCCAACGGATGGCCACTCACCTGCGCCACCCATTGCGCGTGCGGCAAGGTCTTAACCGCGATCACGATGACGAACGTGCTGCCGCGACCGGGCTCGCTTCTTAAGAGGCGGACGTCTCCTCCCATGGCCCGAGCCAAACGACGCGCGAGCGCGAGGCCGAGTCCCGTTCCGCCGAAAAGCCGCGTCGTCGACGTATCCGCCTGCGAAAACGGCTGGAAGATCTTCTGCGCGGACGCGGTATCGATACCCACGCCGGTATCCGTGACCGTGAATTGCAATAGAGAGTTCCCGTCCATGTCGGTCGCGAATCGCGCGGCCAAGCTCACCGAGCCCTGCTTGGTGAACTTGATGGCGTTGCCGACGATATTGATCAGGATCTGGCGGAGCCGCGTCGAGTCCGTCATCACGTGACTCGGAAGACGCGACATGGCCTCGAACTTAAGGTCGATCGCCTTCTTCGTCGCTTGCACGGTCATGAGCGTTTGCACTTCGGACAACAACTCGAGGACAGGCGTCTCTACGCTCTCGATGGTGAGCTCGCCGGCCTCCACTTTGGAAATATCCAGGATTTCGTCGACGATTTTCAATAGTTGGTGGCAATTGCGCCGCACGATCGCGACGCTCTTCATTTTCTCGGACATCGGAGAGCTCGGCTCGAGCAAAAGCTCTGTGAATCCCATGATCGCATTCAATGGCGTACGAATCTCGTGGCTCATGTTCGCGAGGAAGTGCGTCTTCGCATCGTTGGCGGACTCGGCCACTCTCTGGGCCTCGCGAACTTTGTCTTCCATCAAGCGCCGGTCGTGAATATCGGTGCAGGTTCCAAGCCAGGCGATGACCTCGCCCTTCGCGCTCATCTCGGGCACGGCCTGAACCCAATGCCACCGATACGTCCCGTCGTACCTGCGAATGCGGCACTCGACTTCGTAGCGCGTTCGATCGTGCATCGACAAAGTCCACGCCCCCAGCG
>CAYPFC010000420.1:344-1929 GCA_964409815.1 uncultured Pseudobdellovibrionaceae bacterium | reverse complement strand
ACGGTGCGGTCTTTCGCGCGTTGATTCATGTATAATTGAAACGCGGGATAGCCCTCGATCTCGACGCCCGGGTCGCCGTTACGCAGAAGCAGATCCTGCATGCCGTCGCCATTGATATCCGCGACCGCGACAACGTAACCGTCGGCCGACGAGTCCACACCTTCCAAAAAAGCGACGTCGGTAAATGTCA
Organism: uncultured Pseudobdellovibrionaceae bacterium; assembly: GCA_964409815.1. GTDB lineage: Bacteria > Bdellovibrionota > Bdellovibrionia > Bdellovibrionales > UBA1609 > JALHOQ01. Next base: position 1,739 of record CAYPFC010000420.1, on the reverse strand, counting down.
TATCCCCGTTGTTGCGAAGCAGAACATTTCGCTGATGCCCGCCGAACGAGAGCTCGGGGCGGTCGACAAGCGAGGTCATAAATTCAGATTGGCTTTTCGAGGGCGAGCGATCCTTCAAGTTCCAAGCCTTGCCGGACTCAAGACCGTGAAGATGATCGGCGATAAATCGGCTCGAGGTATCGGCCCTCGTCTTGCCGGACCATAATCCATTCGTCACGTAGATATCGAGCCGTCCGTCACCGTCATAGTCGATCAGCTCGACGTTTCCAACGCCCTCACCGATCGAATACTTGAGCGCGCGCGCGCTTACATCGGTAAAGCGGTTTTGACCGTCGTTAAGGTAAATCGCGAGTCCCTTACCGGAGAACCCGGTCGCACGCTTCTCGCTCCACGATGTATCGAAGAGCGATTCGTAGCGATCGGCGGCCAAAAAGTTGACGTAGCTCACGACCACGTCGAAGTGTCCGTCGCCGTTTAGATCTCCGACGGCGGCGCCCATCGCGTAATTCGAATTCGTCAATCCGACCCTATGGGAACCCAGTACGAATCCCATGTCGTTCTGCGATAAGTAAAACGGGCTAAGGTTATCGCGATCGTCCAGAACCAAGAGGTCGCTGCGCCCGCTTCCGGTGAGGTCGAAGGCGATCGCCGAGTGCGGAAAGATAAGATCTCGCCGTTCGAGGTTCAGACCGCTCTCGTTCTTCGAAACGTCCGTAAAACCTAAAGCGCCGTCATTGCGATAAATGCCGTGGGAAATCAACCCGCGCTGGAAATCGACTTCGCCCGCAGGGAAAGTAAAATCCTGGCTTCCGGGAAAGCCGACGTAAAAATCCAGTAGGGCATCGTCGTTGAAGTTTCCGACCGCGAGGGGCATCGGGTAGTTCGCAGCGCTTTTTTTGCGAATGAAATCGGGCTTCGCGTGAAAGCGTCCGGACCCGTCGTTCGCGAAGAGCAAGACGTTGTTGCCTTCCTCTTTCGGGTTGAACGTCGTGAGGACCAGATCGGGATGGCCTTCGTTGTCGAAGTCCGCGAACGCCGCGGCCTTTACCTTTCCGATTTTTGTGAGCGCGGAGCTCTCGTCGAGCTCCATTCTCTCGCCTCCGCGATTGAGGAACATGAACGAACGCTCGCTCTCGCCCAAGAATATGTCGGTCAGGCCATCGCCGTTGATGTCGCCCGTCGCGATCGCGTAACCGCCGCGACGAATCGCCTCGCGGCGAAGGGATGCCTTATGTGAGCCGAAGTAAGCGGCGGTCTTTTCGACGAAGGAGGGCCGGCCGGACGCGCGCGAGCTTTCGATGTCGTAAGTTCGAACTTCGGTCGGCAACCAAGCGCCTTCGCGTTCTTTGAACTCGACGCGAATAAAACCGCGGTCTAGCCGGCGTGAGCCCGCGG
>CAYPFC010000420.1:0-274 GCA_964409815.1 uncultured Pseudobdellovibrionaceae bacterium | reverse complement strand
TAAACTTTGAAATCCCCTTGCAGCGAAAACGCGGCGGGACCGTTGGCCGTTCGTTGATCTTCGGGCACGTGAAAGCGCGTGAAGTAAAACTCCACGCCTTCGATTTTTTCAAAGCCCCTCAAAAATTCGGGAAGATCCGCCGAGCCCGACATCGCCGAGGCACGTAACCGTTCGGCCCACGGTTGCCAAACGGCTTCCGCCACTTTCGTATCTTCGATCGCGCGCGCGGTAATATTCTCGACGTGAGATGGCGCGCTCCAATGGGTAGACCTCG
>CAYPFC010000419.1:0-1929 GCA_964409815.1 uncultured Pseudobdellovibrionaceae bacterium | reverse complement strand
GAACCAGCCAGTTCATGTCCATGCTCACCCCCATGTCCACGCCCTGATAAAGGTGGAGGGGACGGACGGCGCTTACGACGTGAATGGCTCTCGCTGCCCGATCAACGACGACCAGATGGTGCTGATCAACCCGTGGGTTCCACACGCTAACTGGCGCGATGAGAACGTTCCACCGATCACTATTCTCGCGCTTTATCTCGAAGCCGGCTGGCTGGTGCGTGGCAGCGGCAGCCATAACGCGCGCCAGCCTTTCACCCGGCAGTCGGCGAAGGTCGATGCGCGCATACGCGCTCTCGTGACCAAGATCGCCGCGACAATTGCCGATGCCACCGCGCCGACGGCCGAAGCGGATCTTGAGGCCGATATCCTGCGCCTCCTTCAGCAGGTTCTCGCTGCGAATTCATCGGCCGACCTGGCGCCGATCGCGGCCCGCCTTGTCGATCACCGCATCCGAAAAGCGATTGGATTGATGCGTGCGGATCCCCGCAAACCTCAATGCCCGGACAATCTTGCTCAATCGGTCGGTCTGTCGCGGTCGCATTTCTACGAACAATTCAGCGCGAGCATGGGAATGACGCCGAGCGTTTACAGCGATACGCTTCGGGTCGAATATGCCATCGAACAACTCATCGGGAGCGACCGACCCGCGAGCGAAATCGCGCTCGATCTCGGCTTTTCAGCTCCCGGGCATTTTTCGCGCTTCTTCAAGAACAAGATCGGCTTCGCACCGCGGGAATATCGCAAAGTCGCGCAGAATACTCATCCCTGATGAAGACTACTTCGCGAAGCCGACGCCCACCAAAAGCCCTCGCGAATGGTGCGCAGTAGTCGCAAAACGCCGGGCAACCAGCACGACTCGCAAACCCGCAAATTTTAAATCTTTCACCAAGCAACAATCGCGCGAGGACGCGACAACCCCGAAATGGCCGCGGAGAGATATTCGCGTGAACTTCGCGCGAGATAACGCGAGAAAACGTCTCTGCCGATAATTGATCCTCATCCGAAGCTACGAAAGTCGCGCAAAATCAGGCGAAAAACGCACTCCGCTTAATAGAAATAGTTATTTAATATCAATGCCTTAGTGCGTGGCGCGCCGGAAGGGATTCGAACCCGTGCCCCCCAGATTCGAAGTCTGAAGGTCCGGCCATGCTAGCTGGCCGAAATGAGCACTGGAGTATCGGGAGGATTGGATTCCGCATTACTTCAAATCTATCCGAAGGCAGTAGCGGGAATTTTCTCAAGTTCTCTCTTCAACGCGACAATATGAAACTCCCCATATGCGTCACCAACGCTTCGCTTCCCGTGCCCAACCAGGGCGTCGCCAATGTCTGGACGGAGTTCGTATAGGCGCGCCAATGTCTTCATGCGATGGCGCCACGAGTGGTTTGGCGAAACTCTCGCATCGATGATCCCCAGTGACCTCACCCATCGTCCCACCATTTTGGTGCCGTTACCACCGCGACTACCAAACTTGTCAGGCGCGAGCGCCCTGAAAAGCGGGCCGTCCGAAACGGTCCTCGAAAACTCGATGAAACCTTCCGCGATTAGCGCAGAATGAACCGGAACGACCCGCTCTGAACTTAGCGTCTTCAGAGGACCGGCTTCGGGCGTAATGCGCATGCACCAGACGCCATCAATCTCGAGCACATCCTCGCGCCGGAGCTGGCAAAGCTCCGCGACGCGGGCACCGGTATAAGCTCCAAGCCATGGTATCCATCGGAGCACCGGATTGGTCTGCTTTCGGGCCGATGAAAGCACCAAAGTTGCTTCAGCTTCCGTAAAGCTGCGTTTCCGTTCCGTCGCCGTCACCTTTACATCGAGTGTGACGCGCGCGGCGGCATTGGCAGGCAGCCGGTCGTTGCCGACGCCCCACTGCAGGATCGCACGCACAGGAGCGATTTTCGCATCCCTGATGGTCTTAGACCGACG
>CAYPFC010000418.1:1216-1942 GCA_964409815.1 uncultured Pseudobdellovibrionaceae bacterium | reverse complement strand
AGCTACATCGACCCGAATCGTCGCCGACTGAGGTTGACGACAAAGGATCTGCGGCTCTTGCCGACGAAGGACCATTCCATTCGCGTGGTGTACATGCGCGGTAAGGACGCAGAGCCCGTGGTCGCGGATCTCTCGCCGCCGAGTTGCCAGGCGTTCGAGCCCGAGCGCTCGATCGCGAGCGTGCGCGAATTCGGCGCGCCGAGCGAGTACGTGCAGATGATCAATAAGCACGCGCGGCGCGAAAAGTTTAACCCGTACTATTTGGCCGGATTGATCGCGCAAGAGTCCGGTTTCGATCCGCACGCGATCAGTTCGGCGAAAGCGTTGGGGTTGACGCAAATCACTTCGCTTGGCGAGAGCGAGGTCGTGAAGGCGAATCCGAAATGGCCGCGCTATCCGGGGATCGAGAAAATGTCGGTGCTTCAGTTGAAACTCGCCGTTCTGGACGGGAAGGTGAACTCGACCAATGAGTGGCGCCTGAATCCTGAGCTCTCGATTCACGGAGGGGTGGAGTATCTTTCCTATTTGAGCGATTACTGGAAGCGCGCCGACAAGCGCCAGCAGATCCAAAGCGCCGAGCTGAGCGAAGTTCTTCTCGCGAGCTACAATTCGGGCGCGGCCCGCGTATCGCGCGCCCTCGAGCGCCGAGGCACGGATTGGCTGCAAGACGAAGAGTTGAGAGAGGCTAGGAAGTACGTGCGTCGCGTGGTGAGCTACTGCGATCAC
>CAYPFC010000418.1:0-1206 GCA_964409815.1 uncultured Pseudobdellovibrionaceae bacterium | reverse complement strand
CGGCCGGCAAGGAGCGTAAATGAAAGAGCGTCCGCTAAGTTTAGTGGCGATTGCGTTTATTTTCGTCGCGATCGCGCTCTCGTTCCCGTTTCAGATCATGGGCTTTTATGGACATGGCCCGGGCGAGGTGGGCGCGATATTGAACAAGTTGACGTACATGAACTGGCTGGTCATCGCGGGACTATTGGTCGCCGCCTATTATCTTTATGAAGCCTCGCCGCAGACGCGCTACGCGATTCCGGTGGTGGGCGCGCTGGTCGCGGTAAACAACTTCTTCGTGGCGTTCCATGGCACGGACTATTCGCCGTGGACCGCGACGGTTGCGACATTCGCGTTCGGCGCCCTCGTTTGGCCCGTGTATCGTCCCGACATCAAGAATCTGTTGCTGAATCCGGATCAGCGCTGGTGGAGAATCGCCGCGCGGAAGTCGGTGCAAATTCCAGTGGTGCTTTCGTGCGGGAAGCATCACCGTGTACGCGGAGAGACATTCGATATTTCTGAGTCGGGAATGTTCGTTCCGCTTCACGACCACCAGACGGGGTTGAAGCTTCAGCAGCGCGTGGCGATTTGCCTGAATTTGGGGGCGTTCGCGCAGGTTCGCTGCGACGGGCGCATCGCTCGGATCGCCGAGGCGAGCGGACGCTATCCGAGCGGAGTCGGGATCGAGTTCCTCGAGCTTTCGAGCCTTCAAAGAGCCGAGATCCGCCGCTATCTCACGCGCCGACCGCGTGAGCTCACGCTGAAGTGATCTATTCGATGTAAATCTGGGTGGCGTGATTCGCCATGTACTTCACCCACTCGTATTCGTGGAGGACGACGGTCTTCGCGTAAGGAGCCTCGTCCCCGGTGCGCGTGAGGTCATAGTCGTAAGGCGGATAGCTCGTGTCGGAATAGATTGAGTCGCGCGCGTAGAACATTCCCGCTTGAGAGCAGCCGCCCTCGTTGAACGCCTTATTGACCTTATTCGAAATCCGCTCGGCCTTCGCGGCGGCGCGGGCGAGGCGCTCGCGCTCGTCCTGGTCGGTGGCCTCGAGCGCCTTCTGTCTAAGCTCGAGCGCCCGGGCTTCCATGTGGGCCATGAACCGGCGGGTGAACGCGCAGTCGTTCGTTGGCGCGGCATCGTCGTAACCCACGATGTACACCGCGTGCCAATAGCCGAAGTGATTGTAAACGACGTGCACCGGCGCGCGCCGGCGGTGAAGGGCG
>CAYPFC010000417.1:0-1952 GCA_964409815.1 uncultured Pseudobdellovibrionaceae bacterium | reverse complement strand
ACCGCTTCAACGACGCGACCTGCGAGTCGGGGCAGCTCCTGCTCGTCGATTGCGGCGCCGAGTATCTTTACTACAGCGGCGATATCACGCGCTGCTGGCCGGTGAACGGCAAATTCTCGACCGTGCAAAAGCGCGTGTACGAAAAAGTTTTGAAACTTCAAAAAGAGTGCGTGGCCATGGTGAAGCCGGGCCTGCCGCATATGCAGCTCCAACGCTTTACGGTCGAGGGTCTTACACAAATTCTGATCGAAGAGGGAATCCTAAAAGGGTCCGTCGATCAGAACGTGAAGAGCGGCGCGTACGCGAAGTACTATCCGCACGGCGTGAGCCATTTGCTGGGCCTCGACACGCACGACCTCGGAGTTCTTCAGGTGCGTGGCGAATCCCGCCCGCTCGAGCCGGGCTGGGTTCTCACGATCGAGCCGGGTCTCTATTTCCCCGAGAACGACACTTCGATTCCGGCGGAGTACCGCGGTCTCGGCATCCGCATTGAGGATGACGTGCATGTGACGGCCGACGAGCCGGAAGTTCTTACGAAGGGCGTTCCCAAAGAAGTCGACGAGATCGAAGCGCTCGTCGGATCGAATTATCGTTAAAACTAGCGAATCGAATAATTGATGAGAGGTTCGATTTCAGTGTCGGACTCGCTCGTCATGGGCTCGAGCGGCTCTTGCAGGCCATAGGTTTCCTCGTCCGCAGGAAAATCCCCGTTCGACTCACTGATGTAGTGATACTTAATTCGTCCCTCGGGAGAAAGAACGAGGACGCCGCCGAGTTGCCAGCGGTCGCCCCCGCGAATTGGACGATTTTTTCGGGATTGCCGATAGCCTTTGATCGTCAGCTTCAGCGCATTATGAAGCGAAGCCGGTCCGTGGCTCGCGAGGAATCCGCGCCGAAAACCCGCGGCGCGGAAACATTGGAGGCTCGGGTCCGTTAACACTAGGGCGTCTTCGATCCCGATTTCTTGTTTAAAATTTTCGATGTGGCACGGATCGCCGTTGCCGATGAATACAATGCGGGCGCCCTGCTTTTCGTACGCTTCGCGTTTGCTCCACACTTCCGTCGCGTGCGCGCGGCACGCGGCGCTCCCGAAATGCCGCAAGAATACGAAGATCGTCGTTTGCCGCCTCCAAAGTGAATGAAGAGAAATGCGCTTGAGATCCGGGGCGAGGGCCTGAACACTCGCGAGCGCGGCGGCATTTACCTTTGCGACGTCCATTCAGTCTCCGTAGATTTCATCGAGGATTCGGATCGAGGCGTAGAAAATCGAAACGCATTCTCCAATCAATTCCCTGAAGTTTTCGCGTTCGCTATGGGGTGAAAGCGATTGGATCAAAAGACAAACGTCACAGAGCTCGGTGAGCTCCAGCTTACCTGCCAGGTCATTCATGTGTCCGGCCATTTTCTTGAGCATCTCGATATCGTTAAGGGCTTCCGCGGCCCGCATAGAACTGAGAAGCTTCGGCATTGTTTCGAGATAGAGGCTCACGCTATCGGCAAATTCGTCGTCGGTACGAACCGACTCTTGAAACTCGCGAAACATCAAAGTTCGGATGGTTTTCCTTGCGTTCATACTAGACTCTTCGGGCTGAGTCCCGGCCAACTCTTCTCAAGAAACCTTGAACCATTTAACTCCACGCAAGCGGGGGCCTTTTTACCGTAAAGATTTCTTCACTCAAGTGAAGAGAATTGGCGGTCTCGGAATGATACAAATCCTAAGTCTAAAGAATGTTTGAGGCGGTACAATCCGGCGCGCTATTTTCCGATTATTTATAAACAACCTATGATTAGTATTCCGGGCCAATCCAAACTCTCTCGTCGCGCTTCATCCGTCAGAACTTCGGCGCGCCGACTGCTATTCGGCGCGATTCTGGCGCCGCCCCTTTTCGCCCTGATCGAGTGGGCGATTCTTCATTTTGACCTGATCGGGCCATCTTACGCTATGCCTTTGA
>CAYPFC010000416.1:0-1955 GCA_964409815.1 uncultured Pseudobdellovibrionaceae bacterium | reverse complement strand
GTTTTGATCTGCGAGCCCAGCCTCATTCAGACCCAATCGATTCTTTCGAAAGTGAAACGGCAGGGGTTCGAGTTCAAGCGCATCATCGAGTCCTCGAACCTGGAAGTCATTGCGGGGATGGTCGAATGCGGAACCGGAATCGGCGTGCTGCCCACGCGGGTCGCGCAAGCGTGCAGCCCGAACCTGACTCAGGTGAAAAACGCGCCCGCGTTTCACGACGAAATCTTTTTGATTTACCGGGTGGAGAACAAACCGGTGCGCGCGATTCAAGCGCTTTCGCAGGCGATTCAAGACGGCTTCGCGTCGTCCCGCCTGTGAACCATGCCGATCGCGCCTTGATCCGTCGGGAAGATGACCATCTCTTGAATCGTGACGTGTGGCGGCCGCTTGAGCGACCACACGATGGTCTCGGCGATGTCTTCGGGCTTTAACGGATTCATCCCGCGATAGACCGCTTTCGCCTTGTCCTTGTCGCCGTCGAAGCGCACTTCCGAAAACTCGGTCTCGAGCATTCCCGGCTCCAAATTTGTCACGCGAAGCGGAGTGCCGAGCAGATCCATTCTCAATCCTTCGCTGATCGCGCGCACGGCGTGCTTCGAGGCGCAATACACCGAGCCCCCCGGATACAGCCATCGCCCCGCGACCGAACCGATGTTCACGATGTGACCCTTGCCGTTCTTCAGCATGTGCGGAAGGACTTCCTTCGTCATGCGCAGGAGGCCTTTGACGTTCGTATCCATCATCTGGTCCCAGTCTTCAATCTTCGCATCCTGGAATTTGTCGGCGCCCTTTGCGAGGCCCGCATTGTTGATAAGCACGTCCACTTTCGACAGATCGGGAAGCTTTTCGAAATCGGCGTACGCGCGAACATCCATGGTTACGGTCTGAACGCCCACGCCGAATTCCTTTTTCAGGGCCGAGGCGAGCGTCGCGAGGCGGTCCTCACGACGGGCGGCGAGAATGAGATCGAGCTTTTCCGCCGCGAGTGCCTTCGCGGTCGCGTAACCGATACCGCTGCTCGCTCCGGTGATCAGCGCGCACTTGAAATTCATTTGTCGCTCTCAAAAGCGCGAAACGCTTGGGGCAGGAATTCATCGAAGCGCCGCTTGTCAATGAGCCCGTCTTCGTTGCCGAGGTACACGTCCAAGCTGTCCGGACAAAATTCCGCGAGCGCCTGCAAGCAAAGCCCGCACGGAACGGTCGCGTCCTCTTCGCCGGTCACGATGACGAGGAATTCGGGTTTGATCTTCGGCCCGTACTTGGCGACGGCCGCGAAAAGGGCCGTGCGCTCGGCGCACATGGTGGCGCCGAAGCTCGCGTTTTCAACATTGCAGCCGGCGACGGAGTCTTTACCCTTCAGCCCCAGAGCCGCGCCCACCTTGAATTTGGAGTACGGCGCATGGGCGTGCGAACGCGCCGTAAGCGCCTGTTTATACGCATTTTCTACTGATTTGCTGACCTTCATAGGGGACTTATACCCGTTGCAAGGGCGATCCACATGTATTAAACATGGTGACGCAAAGCCGAAAGAGAGCCCGCGGAAATGGATTCCAAAAATTTAGATCTGGAAGATGTAGCCACGCTTCCCCCGGAGAAAAATCTGGAGCTCACCTTGGATGAGGTGGGGCTGGAGAACGTGCAGACTCAAGTCCGTATGAACGGGCTTCTTCTGCCGGCGCGCGCGTCCGCTACAGTCTCACTTGTCGATAAGCGCAGCCGTGGAATTCACATGTCGCGTCTTTTCCGCATTCTTACCCGCCTGCACGAACAGGATCTTTCGTGGACGACTTTGAACGAAGCCGTCGAGCAGATGCTCGTCTCTCACGACGGGTTGTCCGATGCCGCGTTTTTGGATTTGAATTTCGAGCTTCCGGTCTTGCGCCAAGCTTTAGTCAGCGGCGCCGAAGGCTGGAGAAATTATCCCGTGAAGTATCGCGTCTCCTCGAAAGAAGGAA
>CAYPFC010000415.1:0-1958 GCA_964409815.1 uncultured Pseudobdellovibrionaceae bacterium | reverse complement strand
GCGTAAAGCGCGGCGCGAGCTTCAGCGTTCCGAAATACCCGGGACCGGGTAAGGTCTGCCTGGACATTTTGTAAACTTACTCCTCGGGCCGCAGGGATGTCACCGACTGCGCGATGAATTCCATTTAATGGCGTGGGGCGTGGGCACGCGGTCTGCAATGGATTGCCGAACGGAGGCCCGAATGAAGCGACTCTCCCTGCTGTTCCTCGCGCTTTTGAACCCGATTACGCATGCGCAGTCCACGCTCTCCGATACGAACATCGATCGCTACCGCAAGGGCATGCGCGAGATCGTACGGCCCTGGTTCGACGCCCAGGGCACCGAGAGCGAGTTCGTCGGCCAAAAAGGCGTTCGCATCCGCTACAAGTTTTTCAAGAACGAGTCCGGCAAGGGCTCGATCACCGTCGTCAACGGCGCGAGCGAAACCTATTACAAATACGCCGAGGTCGCCTACGACCTCTTTCAGGCCGGCTACTCCGTTTTCTTGATCGATCATCGCGGCCAGGGCCGTTCGGGCCGCATGCTCCAGGACCGCTACAAGCAGCACGTCGATAGCTTCGACAATTTCGTTTCCGACTTGAAGTTCTATCACGACAATGTCGTTCGCTTCATGGCGAAGGGGCCGCGCTTCCTGCTCGCGCACTCGATGGGCGGGTGTATCTCGACGCTTTATATGGAAATGTATCCGGGGGATTTCAAGGCCGCGGCACTTCTCGCGCCCATGCACAAAATCAAGATCGAGAAGGACGGCGAGATCGTGCACGAGGGACTTACGCTCGTCGCGCTCGCCAGGCGCGTGCTCTGGGATCGCGCCGGCGAGGAGTATGCGACGGCGCCGAAGGATCCATTCGACGAAACCTTCGAGCGCGACGCACTCACCCACAGCTACGCGCGCTGGGAGATGGGCCAAGACGTTTTATTCCGTAATCCCACGCTCCGGGTGAAGGGCGTGACGAACAACTGGCTGCGCGAAGCGGTGAGCACGAGCATCGCCGTCCGCCAATTCGACTGGGCACGCGCGATCGAGACCCCGATTTTGCTTTTGCAGGCGGAGCGCGAATCTCTTCTTCTAAACGAGGGGCAGAACGAGTTTTGCCAAAACGCGCGTACATGCAAACTCGAGGTCGTTCGCGGCGCCAAACACGAGATCCTCATGGAAACGAACTCCATTCGAACCCCCGCGCTCAAGCGCGTGCTCGACTTTTTCGCCGAGCACGGCTAACGCGCGCGCTCTCGCTTTGCGGAGTCATTTTGTCCTGGCCCGCAATCTGCAATTCCCTCATTACCGGAGGGAACATAGTCATGAAGACACCACTTATTCAGATTGCTTTGCTCGTCACGTCGGTATTTTTTCTCGCAGCCTGCGGTTCGCGCTCGAGCGGCGAAGGCGCGCCGGCTCCGGAAGGTACGCCGCCAGCTGCGACTCAACTCGCGCTCAAGGGTTCGGACTCGAAGCGGGTTCTGGTCGGCGTTCAGCGCGATCTTCGCGACTACCTGGTGAACCATGATTCGGCCGTATACACTGTGATTGAGGGCGAGAATCTCGTCTCGGGAGCTCTCCCCACCTTGAAATTCAATCAAGCCGGAATCGTCAAAGTGCTCGTCGTCGATCCGGAGGACAACACGGTTCTGACGCTGAAGTTCTCGGTCGTGTTCGATATGACCGGGATCGTTATCGGGCCCGGCGACGACGGAGAGCCCATTGGAGCGCTGCCACGCGGCGTTCTCGACGAAGCTCAGCGCGAGGCCGGGCAGCGCGGGGTGGTCCGTGAGCGCCTCGCGGAGCTGCGCGCCCTCGTAGCCCACCACCACCACGGCCTCGCGGATGCCCACCGACGCGAGCGTCTTGAGGATGCGGACCAGCAGGGGCACGCCCGCGACGGGGCGGAGGGGCTTGGGGAGCGTGTCACCGCGGGAGAGGCGCGACCCCCGCCCTGCGGCGAGGATGATGGCCCGAT
>CAYPFC010000414.1:0-1959 GCA_964409815.1 uncultured Pseudobdellovibrionaceae bacterium | reverse complement strand
CGGCCGTACCCGTGAGATATGTCGGATTCGCGTTCAGGTCGCGAAGGTCGATGTGTTTCAAAGCCTCATAATCCACCTGCGCGAACGCCCAGTGGCCGGTCATGAGGACGCAAAAAGCCCCTACGATAGCTAAAGCACGCATATAGTATTCTCCGTTAACCCTTTGGGAGAGCAAGATCCGGACCCCCGTAAGCTATTGAAATCACTTCGGAGTTCACGCCTGGAAAGCCCTTATATTCGAGCTAATGGAGAGCGACCCACATTTGTCGGCGGTGCTTAGCGGTTCGACAGGTTTACGGCTACTGGAGGGCCTTTTCGAATTCCTGGATGAGCTTTTCCTCTTCCCTCAGGTATCCGGCGGGCTCGAAAACATCGCAGTTGAGACCGGCGGCCTGGATCTTCTCTTTAAGGTCGTTCGCGTGAAGTCCGCCGATGACGATCGCCGCGATCCGGTAGTCGTGCCCCTCGAGCGCCTTCACGAACGAGTCGTTGCGCAGATTCAGGGACTTGCGGAATTGCTCGAGCTCGTCTTTGATGCGGTCTTTGATTTTCGCCTGAAGCTCTTCTTGCGAAGTATCCTTGGGAACCTTGAGGAGATCGGCGGCGGCTTCGGAATACAATTTTAGTTTATCCGCATCGCCCTTGTGCTCTTTGAGCCGGGACCAGAAGCCAAGCCAGCCGCGAAGGTTGCTGATTCGAAGATTTCCCTCTTGGACTTGCTTTTCGTCGTCCCCGCACAGAGTGAGGAGCTTATCGCCGTGGCGGGCCTCGAGCTTCAGCGGGACGTGCGAAAGGATTCGGGGATAGCCGCGCGTCTGCGATTGCTTCTTCAGCGCCTCGTAGTCCCAACCGTTGAACGCGGTTTTAAATTCCGAGTTGATCTCGCCCTGGCAGCCCTCGCCGACGACGAGCTGTACCTTCTTCTTCTTCACGAGCTCGTTTAAGGCTTGGTAAATCGCGGTCTGATTGCGCTCATGCGGGTATTTTTCTTTAAAGCTTTTCGTCGTCGTCGTGGGCGGGAGATGCCATTGCTTCACGATCATCACGCGCTTGGCGTCTTTCGGAACACCCGTGCACGAAGAGACTTTATTCAGATTCGACCTTGCGGATGCGATCGCCACAAAGATGCTAACCAACCAGATCAATGCGATCTCCTTCTAGGAGGTATTAAAGATTCATGTGGCGTGTGAGTCAAGGAAAGGAGGGGGGGCGGGAAGAAGCCTAGCCGCTTCTCCCCACCCATCAGACAAAAGGGGTTTGCTCGTTGCTCTCTGAAATCCGTTTTACCGTGAGACGCTAAAACACGAATGAAAGCCAGCTTAAAAGAAATTAATACTATTGCGGGCGAGAGGTAAAAAACTGTAGTTTACAGGCATGAGAGTACTAGTCATTGAAGACGAAAAGAAGACCGCGGGTTTCATCAAGAAGGGCCTTCAAGAGGCCGGATACGTGGTGGAAGCCGCGGAGAGCGCGAGTGCCGGTTTGACGATGTCGGCGAACTCGGAATTTGACCTCATCGTCCTGGACGTCATGCTCCCCGACGGCAACGGCATGGATGTTTCCCGACAGCTTCGTAACGAAGGCTTTAAGGGATTCATCTTGATGCTGACGGCGCTCGACTCCACTCGCGACAAAGTTCGCGGGCTCGACTCCGGCGCCGACGACTATTTGTCGAAGCCGTTCGAGTTCGACGAGCTCCTCGCGCGCATTCGCGCTTTGCTACGACGCAAGGAAGGCGGGCGCACGCAGCTGAGCTTCGAGGATCTGTCGATGGACTTGATCCAACGCCGGGTGAAGCGCCAGGGCACCGAGATTCCACTGACGCAAAAAGAATTCTCGCTTCTGGAGTACTTCCTGCGCAACGCGAGCCGCCCGCTCACGCGAACCGAAATCGGCGAGAACGTCTGGGACGTTCACTTCGATAACGAGTCGAACGTGATCGACGTTTACGTGCGCCAC
>CAYPFC010000413.1:0-1962 GCA_964409815.1 uncultured Pseudobdellovibrionaceae bacterium | reverse complement strand
GATGATCAACCTCCAAGGCATTCTCGCGGCGGCGCTCTTTTATCCGCGCGAGGCCATCAAAGCCTTCGCGCGCGGAAGAAGGTCGCGCGGAGTGTTCGCGTTCGCCGCGTACGAACCCTTGTTGAACGAGAAAGTCGGCACGCTCCGCCGGCGACTCACCGTGCCCTCCGAAGCGGTGCAACCGACGCTCGCCGAGGCCGTCTTGTTCTTTTTGGTCGCGGGAATTTCTTTGGCGCTTCATCTGGCGCCGATCGCTTTGATCGCCGCGCTGATCTTTAGCTAGTCGATCTCGAGCTCGACCATAACGGCGGCGTGATCGCTCATGCGCTGCCAAGGTTGACCCGATAAAACTTGATAGTCGCGCACGCGAAAGCCGCGAATGTAAACGCGATCCAGAGGGAGGAACGGCTTCCACGACGGAAACGTGCGCGCGTGCTTACCGGTGAACAGAACGCCGGACTCTTTCAAGCCGAGCTCCTCCTCCATCGGGTCCGTGAACTTACGTGCCCAGTCGTTGAAGTCACCGGCGACGATCAGCGGAGCATCGGCCGGAACGTTTTCGCGGACGCGCTCGATCAGACGCCCCATCTGCTGTCGACGCCCGCGCTCGAGCAAATCCAAATGCAGATTCACCAAGTGCAACGGCGGATCGTGACGCCCAAGCTGCGCGTGCAACAAGCCGCGCGACTCAAAGCGATTGGTCGATATGTTGATGTTTTCGTACGCGCTGAAGGGTTCTTTCGACAAGATCGCGTTGCCGTGATGGCCTTCGCTATAAACCGCGTTCTTTCCGTAGGCGAAGTGCGGCCACAGCTCGTCGGCCAGAAATTCAAACTGCGTATCGAGCTCGCCCGGGCTCATGTCAGTCGGATGCTGACCCATCACTTCCTGCAGGAAAACCAGATCGGCGTCGATCTTGCGAATCGCCTCGCGCAGCTCAGTCAGTACGTAGCCGCGCGAGTAAAAGCAAAAACCTTTATGCATGTTGTAGGTCAAAAGCCTGAGGCGCATCGCTCTCAGAGCATAAAAGAAAAAGAGGGCCTGTTCAAAGCCCTCTTTTGGTGTCCATCTGCTATGGATTTCTAAATTACATCGAGCGCGCGCGATTGACCGCCGCTTCCGCGTTGACCAATCCCGAGCCATATTCGTTTTGCGTATTCGGACCGAGCGGAGTCGCGGTGGCCTTCAGCACATCGCGAACCTGCGCGGGAGTGAGGCGCGGATTCGCGGCGCGAACGAGCGCGGCAACACCTGCCACGTGCGGCGACGCCATCGACGTGCCCGCAAACGCGGCATAGTCGGTGACTTCGATGGTGATCGCGGCTTGGAGCGCAGCGCCCGAATTGAGCGCATTGCGAACGGCCTCACCGACCGTCTGCTCAACCATGATCGCGGGAATGCGGACTTCGGATCCATCCTCGGTCAATCCACCCTGAATTAAGCCGGGAGCGTTGTTAAAGATGATCACGCCGGCTGCGCCCGCGGCGATCGCGGCATCCACTTTCTCTTTAAAGGTGATCTCGCCACGCGAAATCAACGCGAACTTCCCTTGGAAGCTCTTGCCTTGGAAATCCGCCGGCTTGCCGAGACCCGCGAACACGACGTCCTTCACCTGACGGGCGAAGAGCGGCGAACCCACGAACGGCATCGAGTTGACGACCGCGAGGCCTTTGCCGTCGACGTTCAACTCCGCGGAACCTCCGCGACCCGTGCCGAGCGGAACCGACGACATGACGTCCACGCCGGGGCCCACGATATCGAGCTCAGGACCCCACTGCGAGAAATCCGCCTTGAGGTTGCTCGAGTCCGTTGCGCCCACCGCGAGTACCGATGGATACGCCGCGGGATAGGAAACGCTGTTCGTTCCGCTGTTTCCGCTCGCCGCAACGACGACAACACCGGCCGCCTCCGCGCGATCGAGAGCCTGACGCTCACCGTTCGAGATAAAGAATCCGCCGAGCG
>CAYPFC010000412.1:0-1972 GCA_964409815.1 uncultured Pseudobdellovibrionaceae bacterium | reverse complement strand
CGGAGCGAAGCACGAGTCGATCCAAAAGGTCATCGACAATTACAAGGGCATGGCCGATCGCCTCGAGTACGTGCGCAAAGTCGGGGGCGTCGAGTTCTACAACGACTCGAAGGCCACGAACGTGCACGCCGTTTTGCGCGCCTTGGACGCCTTCGACGAGAACGTGATTCTCATCATGGGCGGTAAAGAGACGAACCTGAACTACGCGCCCCTGCGCGATAAGATTCAGCGTAAAGTGAAGACGCTGATTCTGGTCGGTGAAGCTAAGGAGCGCATCAACCGCGACATCGGCGACTTCAGCGAGACGTTCTTAATCGGCACGTTCGAAGAAGCCGTTCTGATCGCGTACCAGAAGTCGCGCATCAGCGACACCGTGTTGCTCTCGCCCGGAGCGAGCAGTTTCGACATGTTCGACTCCTACGTCGAGCGCGGGAATTACTTTAAAGAGATCGTGAATAAGTTCCGGTGATGAAGATGTTGTTGATGTTGCTGGTCAGCTTGAATCTTTATGCCGCGGAAAGCGGCGCGAAAGATGGCTCGAAACCTCTCGAGCCGCCGGCGCCCGTCGCGGAAATGCCTTCGGCGCGAGGAGCGACGACGGGTTGCCGCCCTGAGACTGGCGCCGAGCGCAGTCAGCGTCTTGGCGCTCAGAGCGCGCGCCAGACGACGGATGAGGCCGCGGTGCCGACGGGGTCGAACCAATGTCCCGCGGGTCAGGTTCAGAGCGTCGAGTTCTCGACGAATAAATGATCTTAGTAATTCGAGCTTGGATTCAAGTTTGGGATGACGAATTCCCAAGGCTTGATGTCGTCGAAGTACCCGCCGGTGGCGACGTTGTATCCAGCGCTCGCGAGCGCCAAGCCGGTCTCGGTAAACAGGAGCGATTTTCCAAATCCGTATTCGCGTGACGCGAAAAGAAGCGCGTCGATCTCTTCGCGCGACATGCGCTCAACCACGTGGTGCACCCACCGGCGCTGGCTCGTCGCGAAGTCCGTTCCGCGCAGGCGTCCCGCCTTCGCCGCTTCATCCAGGTACTGATTGAACGGAACTCTGCGCTCCAGGGTCTGAGCCAAGTGACTCGACATGAAGTTGCCCGTGCGTTGACGAAAGCGCATTGACGTTTGGTAAAGCTTTTCCGCGAGCTCGCGGGGCGCGAGCCTTCGCACCGAACGCATCATTTGGCTGGAAAGTCCCTTGGCGAACGCGAGCGAGCCCACCTCGATCGCGGCCGATATCGCGAGCGCGTTCGCAGCGTCCGAATATTCGTCTTGGTAGCGCATCATCACGTCCACCGAGGCCTGAGAGCCCAGACCGGATGTCATCATCGACTCGTGAACGTCGCGGTAGCGCTCGGTCTCAAGCATCGATTTGTAGCTGTTGTGCATGTCGTATACCGAGGCCGCCTGCAGTACGAGGATCCCGCCCCAGATGATCGCGAGCGGAGCGCCCACCATCAACGTCGGGATGATCGCGACGCCGATCACCCAAAGCGGAACCGCGATCTTGTTCCATAGGCTTTCGAAAGCATTACCCCATAGCTCGGATGCCAATCGGCGATCGAGCTGACCGAGCATCCAGCACAGATGACTCTGATAGGCCGGGTAACGTTTGATCGTAGCGATGACCGCCTGGGGCGCGGATTCGATGAAGCGCGAGAGCCAAAAGTAGGGATCTTTTTTGCCTTCGGGAAGGCGGGCGAATCCGCCTTCTGGGGCGAAGGCTTTGCGTGCGTCCTTCCAGAGCGAGACGGAGGTTTCCCACTGCGCGCGAAACTCCGAGGGAAAACGCCGCATCGCCTCGATGACCTTATGCTCGTCGACGCGGGCGACGATGGGCTCCTTCAGCTGCTCGGGCGTACGGAAGAGCGTTGCGCTGCCCGTGAACGAGCGGACGGTGAGCAGACGGCCCGTCGGGGTCGAAAGAATGTAGTTGAGGTGGCGCGCGTAGTCCTCGTATCCGGACTTGCCTTCGA
>CAYPFC010000411.1:0-1983 GCA_964409815.1 uncultured Pseudobdellovibrionaceae bacterium | reverse complement strand
AGCGGCGGCCAAACGGTAAAGGGAGCTTTCAGCCTGGCGACTCGTCCGCCCTCTTGATCGACGCCGATAAAGAAGGGAAGTTTATCTCTGGTTTTATGTCGGACGGCTTGAATTTGCGTGCAGAGCGCGTGAACTTGTTCGGGCGATTCGATGTTTCGCGCGAAGAGAATCACTCCGCCAATGTTATTGGTGATGAGGAACTCGGCATCATCCTGAGTGAGAGTTTTTCCGCGAATACCGATAAAGAGGAGCTGCCCGATCTTATCAACCACTCATAGATTGCAGCATCGAAGAAGGCGGAAATCAATTGCTCTTGCGCACTCGACGTGGGTCGAGTACATCGCGTAGCCCGTCCCCGAGTAAATTAAATCCCAATACGAGTGTCATGATCGCTATTCCTGGAGCGAAACTGACATGCGGCGCCTCGCTTAATACTCGACGGCCAGAGCTTAAAAGACTTCCCCAAGTCGGGATCGTTGGGGGAACGCCGAGACCAAGGAAACTTAAACCGCTCTCCGCGATGATCGTAGCCGCCATAGCGAAGGTCGCTTGAACAATAAGCAATCCAAGCAAGTTCGGCCATATGTGCAGAACTGTAATGCGAATCGGGCCCGCCCCCATCGCGCGCGCGGCTTGCACGTGTTCACGTTCTTTCAAGTGCAGCACTTCGCCTCTCACGAGGCGCGCGAAACTCGTCCACGATGTGAAACATAAGGCGAAAATCATGTTTCCCAGAGAAGGACCGAGCATCGCGACGAACGCGAGGGCGATGAGGAATCCCGGGAAAGCCACGAAGATATCCACAACGCGCATAACGATCTGGTCGGTCATTTGGCCCCGGTAGCCGGCCCACGATCCGATGAGGAGACCAAGCGACGCGCTGACGAGGACCACGCTCCACGCGACGCCGAGCGAGACGCGCGAGCCATAGATCACTTTCGATAAGACATCCGAGCCGTTCTCGTCGCGGCCAAGCCAGTGCTGGGCGCTCGGGCTTTGCAGGCGATCGGGGAGCGAAAGCCGGTGGGGATCGTGGGGCGCGAGCAGCGGCGCCGCGATCGCGATGAGCGCCATGCCGACGACGATGATGACACCGACGATCGTCTTTCTCATCTCTCCGCCAATCGCACGCGCGGATTCACCACGCCGTACATGAGGTCGCCGAGGAAGTTCACCAGAATGTAAATCACCGCGATCATCAAAATGCACGATTGCACGACGGGATAGTCACGACGTTGAATCGCGCCGAAGAGGAGCGTTCCGATTCCTGGCCAGTCGAAAATGGTTTCCGTGATCACGGTTCCTGTGAGGAGCGCTCCGAGCTGAAGCGTGACGATCGTGACGATCGGGATCAGCGCGTTTCTGAGCGCGTGCTTGAAGTGCACCTTCGCGTCGCCGAGGCCCTTCGACCGCGCGGTGCGGATGAAGTCCTCATGCAAGACTTCGGTCACCGAAGCGCGGGTCATCCGCAGGATCACCGCGCCTAGCGGAAGTGCGAGGCTCATCGCCGGCAGCACGAGGTGCTCGGGTCCTCCGCGCTCGCTCACCGGGAACCAATCGAGCTTCAGCGCGAAGAGATAAACGAGCGCGGGTCCGAGGAATACCGCGGGGATGCTCATACCGACGATTCCGAGTGCATCCGCGCACCAGCCCCAAAGTGAGCGCGGTCTCACCGCGGCCCACACGCCGAGCGGGAGCCCCCAGAGCAGCGCGAGAGCGAGGGCGGCGAGCGCGAGCTCGAGCGTCGCGGGAAAGTAGGCCGCGAGCTCCTCGCCGACGGAATTTCTGGACGATAGAGATCTGCCGAAATCGAGCGTGGCGACGCTCGTGAGGTGCTGTACGTACTGAGTCGAAAGAGGCTTGTCGAGGCCTAGCTCGCGGCGAAGGTTTTCCTTATCCGAGATCGGCGCCTGATCGCCAAGCATGAGGTCGACCGGATCGCCCGGCACGAAGTGAATGAGCAAGAACGCGAGAGTGATGACG
>CAYPFC010000410.1:0-1984 GCA_964409815.1 uncultured Pseudobdellovibrionaceae bacterium | reverse complement strand
GTGGCGCGTACGTTCCCGCGATGAGCGACGAGAACGTGATCGTCAAGGGCAACGGCACGATCTTCCTCGGCGGCCCGCCGCTCGTGAAGGCCGCGACCGGTGAAGAAGTGAGCGCGCAGGAGCTCGGCGGCGCCGAGGTTCACTGCGAGCTCAGCGGCGTGACCGACCATTACGCCGAGGACGATCAAGAAGCGCTGATGATCGCGCGCGATATTTTATTCAACGTTCCGATCAAGCGCGAGCTCCCGTATCCGATCGAAAAGCCGGAGGATCCGTTATATCCGGCGAGCGAGCTCTATGGCGTGATTCCGAAGGACGCGAAGGTTCCATATGACGTGCGCGAGGTCATCGCGCGCGTGGTGGACGGCTCGCGCTTCCACGAGTTCAAGGCGAATTACGGAACAACGATCGTGACGGGCTTCGCGCACATCTTCGGCTACCCGGTGGGAATCGTCGCGAACAACGGCGTCCTCTTCAGCGAGAGCGCGCTGAAGGCCGCGCACTTCATCGAGCTCTGCGATCAAAGAAAAATTCCGCTCGTGTTCCTGCAAAACATCACCGGCTTCATGGTCGGTAAGAAATACGAGAACGAAGGTATCGCCAAACACGGCGCGAAGATGGTGATGGCCGTCTCGAACGCGAGCGTGCCGAAGTACACCGTGATCATCGGCGGCTCGTTCGGCGCCGGCAACTACGGCATGTGCGGGCGCGCCTACTCGCCGCGCTTCCTCTGGATGTGGCCGAACGCGCGCATTTCGGTGATGGGCGGGGAGCAAGCCGCGAATGTATTGCTCACGGTGAAACTCGATCAACTCAAAGCGAAGAACCAATCGATGAACGAAAAAGAGCAGGCCGAGTTCAAACGCCCGACGCTCGAGAAGTACGACGCCGAAAGCTCGGCGTATTTTTCGACCGCGCGCCTTTGGGACGACGGCATCATCGATCCCGCGGACACGCGCAAGGTCTTGAGCCTCGCGCTGCACGCGTCTTTCAATCGTCCTTGGCCAGACAAGACCAAGGGCGTCTTCAGGATGTAGCAAATGGAATTTTTGAAGGTCACGCAAAACCAGGGTGTGAAGACGGTGTCGCTGAATCGTCCCGAAAAGCGCAACGCCTTTCATCCGGGCATGATCCGCGAGATCACCAAGGCCTTCAAAGACATCGCCAAAGATAAAGCCGTGCGCGCCGTCCTGCTCACCGGCGAAGGCCAGAGCTTTTGCAGCGGCGGCGACCTCGAGTGGATGAAGTCCATGGCCGACTACACTCTCGCCCAGAACGTGAAGGACGCGAAGGAGCTCTACGCGATGTACTGGGCGATCCGGTCGTGCCCGGTGCCCGTGATCGGCAAAGTCTTCGGCCACTGCTTCGGCGGCGGCGCCGGACTCAACGCCGTCTGCGATATCGTCGCGGCGGAAGAAAAAACTCAGTTCAGTTTTTCGGAAGTGAAGTGGGGACTGGTCCCCGCGGTGATCAGCCCGTTCGTCAGCGAGCGCGCGACGCCCGCGATGACGCGCGAGTGGTTTCTGACCGCGAAGGTCTTCGGCGCGCACGACGCGCTTTACGGGGGCCTGATCAATTTCGCGGGCGCGATGTCGGAGGTCGACGCGTACCTCGAAGAGACTTTCAAGTCGATCATGGCGGCGGCACCCGAAGCCGTTCGCGAAACCAAGAAACTGCATCAGTCGTACTCGACGATTTCGTGGAAGAAAGTCGAGCCGCAAGTGACGAAGCTCATCGCGAAACGTCGGGTGAGCGCCGAGGGACAAAAGGGCCTGAAGGCCTTCCTCGAAAAGAAAAGCCCACAGTGGAGTGAATCGCCCTATGGCGCGCCGGCAAAAATTTGAGCGCATAGCCATCGCCAATCGCGGCGAGGTCGCCGTGAGGATCATTCGCGCCTGTCAAGAGATGGGCATCGAGACCGTTTTGCTTCACTCCTCCGTCGACGCGCAGACCGCGGCCTTCCGCATGGCCGATCACACCGTTT
>CAYPFC010000409.1:1777-1985 GCA_964409815.1 uncultured Pseudobdellovibrionaceae bacterium | reverse complement strand
CGAAGCCCGGGGATGGCAGTAGCGAAACCTACATTTATCTCTATGTCTGATGCGAAGACGATCGTAAACGGAACATTTGAAGCGAAGAGCGGCTTCGGCGGATATACATTGATGAGTGGGATGGGCCCGACCGCTCCGCCATTCATTCAGAACGTAGGCTCCACTTCATCTTGGCCCCAGGGCGGCTATTTTATAGTAAATAGCGAGA
>CAYPFC010000409.1:0-1767 GCA_964409815.1 uncultured Pseudobdellovibrionaceae bacterium | reverse complement strand
CGGCGCGCGGACTTTTCGGCACCGGCGTTACAAGCCACGCATCGGGTTCTACACTCGCATTTATTAACGTGATCGCCGGTAATACGACGGGAGCCACACCTTCGTTCTACTCTCGATCGGATGGCTACGTAGGGTACATCAACCCGGCGGTGGGCAGCACCAGCAACAATACCACTGCCGAGGTCATGAGACTTACCAATACCGGAATGGCTCCCACGACCAATTTTGGAACCGGACTAACCTTCGCAGGACGATCTGGAAACATTGAAAACGCGGACATGGCTAAAGTCAGCGCCATTTGGACTAACGCCAATGAATTCACGAGAACTTCCGCGTTACTCTTCTCAACCGTCAATGCAACCGCGGAAAGCGAGCGTATGCGTATTACGGGAGATGGCAAAGTTGGCATTGGATCGACCGCTCCCATGGCGACTTTGGATGTCGGTGGAAGTGTTAAGCTTGGACCAGTAGGTAGCCCCATCGGAAACCTTCTGAAATGCTCCGCTGCGGTTCCACCGACTGCAAATTCGGCGACAGTTTCGTGTAATGGAATTCCCTCCGGCGGAGGTGGCTGGTCCTGTCAGTGCGCACTGAACAACACTACAATCAACTCGTTCGCCGCCACGAGTATCGCCGTTAATTTAATAAAACCTGGGTATAATCCCTCCGGAACTACTGGTGCGTCCGACCAAGTTTACGTTAGATTTACGGGATCGACAGGCTCACCGACAACCGGCACGACCATCGACTGCCTATGCATGAACTAAAATCCCGCGCATACACGAGTGATGCGCGCACTCATTGACCACGCAAAACTGAAACCGCTCTTGATCGCGCGGGCCCTCGAGGCGGCAGTCCACCGGCACACGTAACACCGGGTGCACCGACTCGTCGTACGGATGCCAATCCCCTACGCAACCGGGACCGAACACGAACGTCGTTTTCAACCCGAGCGCGACCGCCATGTGACCCGGACCTGAGTCATTCGCGAGCGCCTTCTGCGCGCGCGAGACGTGCACGATGAAATCGCGCAAGCCCCCCTCGTCGAACAACGGTACACCTAAGCGCGCGCACTCTTCGCGCAAACCCCACTCTTTCGACAACGCCTGATCCGCGAAGACGAGCGGCTGATACTCTCCACGCTTTACCGCGCCCTCTAGAACTTTCAGCCACAGATCCTTCGGATACCGACGCAAGTGATGACCCGCGCCCGGCAAAAACGCGTAACGCGGCTTCGCGACGTCGCCGCCGCACGCGACGATCGCCGCTCTCACCTGCTCTTCGGCGCGCGCCGATTCCTCGGGACTCACCGCGATTCGCGTGGGCTCGCGCTTGGGTTCGCCCGCAACGACCGCGCTCACCACGCGGTAGTCGCGCGCGATCGCGTCCTCAAGCTTGCCCGGCTCGTCGATCGGCACCGACCCCAAAGGCGTATGCGTCAAGCTGTGATGATGGAGCGCCATCCGCCGCGCGCGCGCGAGCCACGCCCAACGACAGAGCGACGTCGTCGCATGAAACCCGAGCAGCCAATCGTAGCGCCACCAGCGCGCGTACCACAATGCCTTGAAAAGCTCCCACTTCGACTTCGACTTCAAAAAATAAAACTTGTTCACATCGTGAGAATTGACCAGCACCGCGGAGTTCGTCGCGTACGTCATGACCGTGATCTCGGCCGCCGGAAACTCGCGACGAAGCGCCGCGAGCGCCGACGTCCAAATGACGGTGTCGCCGATCGCGCGCAGTTTGATGGCCAGGATCTTCATAGGA
>CAYPFC010000408.1:0-2004 GCA_964409815.1 uncultured Pseudobdellovibrionaceae bacterium | reverse complement strand
ACTATTAACCGCTAAACAGCAAGTTTTCTGCTTGAACGCGGGCGTCCGGCGTCCAATATATGAGCTCATTACATTTCACGGAGACCACGACACATGATCGACCGCGCGAAAGTCGCCGAAATTTACGGGCAAGCGATGCCCCATCTTCTTCATCAGGCGCACGAGATTCACCGCATGCACTTCAAGCCCGAAAGCGTGCAGCTCTCGCAATTGCTCTCCATCAAGACCGGAGGCTGCCCCGAGAACTGCTCGTACTGCCCCCAGAGCGCGCATTACGAAACGGGACTCAAAAAAGAAAAACTAATGCCGCGATTGCAGGTCGTCGAGGAAGCGCGCAAGGCCAAGGCGAACGGCGCGACCCGCTTCTGCATGGGCGCCGCCTGGCGCGAAGTCAAAGACGGCCCTGACTTCGACCAAGTCGTCGAGATGGTTCGCGACGTTCGCAAGCTCGATATGGAAGTGTGCTGCACGCTCGGCATGCTCAACGAAAGCCAAGCCGCGCGGCTTAAGGACGCCGGTCTCTATGCCTACAATCACAATATCGATTCCTCGCGCGAGTTTTACTCGAAAATCATTTCGACCCGCACGTACGATGACCGACTCGAAACCATCGCCAACGTCCGCAAAGCCGGAATCACCGTCTGCACCGGCGGCATCATCGGCATGGGCGAGACCGACGACGACCGCGTCGATTTCCTTCTCCAACTCGCGAGCTTCGATCCGCACCCCGAGAGCGTGACCATCAACGCGCTCATCCCCGTATCGGGCACGCCGCTCGAGGAATCCAAGTCCGCGACGGCCATGGAGCTCGCGCGCGTGATCGCCACGGCGCGCGTGCTGATGCCGAAGGCGATGATCCGGCTGAGCGCCGGCCGAAAAGGGCTGACGCCCGAAGGACATTTCCTTTGCTTCTACGCGGGCGCGAACTCCATCTTCCTCGGAGAAAAATTGCTCACGAGCACGAATCCCACGCTCGACACCGATCGCGCCTTCTTTCAATCGAGCGGCTACCGGCCGGCCTCGGAAGCGAGACCCTAAATGGATCGCATTCGCCAAACTCTGAAGGATCTCGACGAAAAGGGCCTCATGCGCTCGGTCTCCAGCCGCGCGGCGCCCGCGGATTTCTCGAGCAACGATTACCTCGGGCTCGCGAACGATCCGCAGATCCGCGCGCAGATGATTCAGGCGCTCGCCGCCGGTATCCCGCTCGGCGCGACCGGCTCACGTCTGCTTCGGGGAACGAGCACTTTCCATGAAGAGACCGAAGCGTTCCTGGCGAAAACGTTCACCAACACCCCGGCGCTTCTTTTCGGGTCCGGCTACGCGGCGAACCTGGGGCTCCTCAGCGTGCTCGGCGGCGGCGACACGGTTATTTACTCGGACGAACTCAATCACGCGAGCATCATCGACGGCATCCGCATGAGCCGCAGCGAGTGCCACGTTTACCGGCACGCGGACATGAACCACCTCGAGGAGCTTCTGCTGAAAGACACCTCCGCCGCGCGCAAGATCATCGTCACCGAATCCGTATTCAGCATGGATGGGGACCTCTCAGACTTCACCGCGCTCGGCGCGCTCGCGAAGAAATTCGATGCGTGGCTCATCGTGGACGAGACCCACGCGACCGGCGTCTTCGGTCTGGGCCTCGCGCACGAAAGGCGCGAGCTCAAAGGCGTGCGCACGGTCGCCGTGCACGCGGCCGGCAAAGCGCTGGGCGCCATGGGCGCTTTCGTGCTCGCGCCCGAGGAGCTGAAGCAGCTCCTGATCAATCGCGCGCGAACGTTCATCTTCTCAACGGCGCTGTCTCCCCTGACCGCCCTGCAAATTCGTCTGGCGATGACGGCTGCTCTGCAAAGACCGAAGCTCGCCCGCCAGTGCCTGGCGAACGCCGCGTACTTAAGAAACTTGCTCCCGAAAGCTGGAGGACATTCGCAAATAATTCCGCTCATCGTATCCGGTAACGAGCGCGTGACGAAAGTCAGCTCGAACCTGCAGAAGAAAGGC
>CAYPFC010000407.1:0-2025 GCA_964409815.1 uncultured Pseudobdellovibrionaceae bacterium | reverse complement strand
TGCTGATCTGAATCGACGAAGTAAACGGCAGATAGACCGCAACTAATTTATATTTACGCTGCAGATTCTCGTTCACTCCGGTCACCGCGTGATTGTTGCAGTGATCGCTGCAATATAAATTCGGATTCACGCGCACTTCCACGTGTCCGTAGCGGTGCCCCGAGCCGCCGACGTAAATCAGAATGGCACCGAGCGGGGCGCTTTTTTCATTGTATTTCCAGATCAAATTCACGAATCCGGCCTTCTCGAGAAGACCCTTTTTGTGAAGGTTGTAGGCGTTGTCCGCGAGGTACTTAGCGTCAATTCCGGTGCGCTCACAAGCTTCGCGAACCGCGGCCGAGCACTTGCCTTTGCTGAGCTTAAAGTTTTCGTCCTGGAACATCTTACACGAGTTCGCGGCGCGCGAGCGCTTCACGCGCATACGACGGCGCTTGAAGCTCGCGAGAGGGCGGCATTTCGAGGCCTCAACCAGGATTTCCTCTCGCAATTTCGAGCAGATAAAGTCCTGGCAAACCTCGACGTCGGCGGCTTCTTCCTCGAGGATCATGTCCACGGGTAGGTCCACTTCCTGAGCTTCTAGAATGTCCGCAGCCATGAAAAGGGCCGCCAGCAAGATGGCCAAAGCACGCATATATATTAGCTTATCCAAGAATCATGCCCGGGCAAACTCTAATGTCCCGGTATGAGACATTTTTTAAGGCAGATCGAACAACAAGAGCTCGGCCGGGCCGTCGGATACTAATCGGAGATTTTTCTCCTGAGCTATAGCGACCCCGTCTCCCGCTCCCAGAGCGGTGTCTGCGAGCTTCACATTTCCCGAGACAATTTGTAGCCACGCGTAGCGGCCCGCGCGCAGCGGAAAATTCACGTCGCGCGCGCTGGTCCATTTCGCCGCGTAAAGATCAACGTCCTGATTCATCGTGACCGAGCCCTCGCGTCCGTCTCGAGACGCGACAAGCACCAAATCCTTCGTCTCGAGCTCGCTCGCGAAGGATTTCTGTCCATAGCCGGGCGCGAGCCCACGCTTTTCGGGCAAAATCCAAATCTGCAGGAGATGCGTCTCGCCATCCTTCAAGTGATTGAACTCCGAGTGGCGAATGCCGGTGCCCGCGCTCATGCGCTGAACCTCGCCCGGCTTCATCACCGCCGAATTTCCGAGCGTATCTTTGTGCTCGAGCGCGCCCGACACCAAGTATGTGATGATCTCCATGTCGTTGTGAGGATGGGTGGGAAATCCCGCGCCGCCTTCGATGCGATCCTCATTGATCACGCGCAGGTCGCGAAAGCCCATGAAGTCTGGGTCGTAATACCCCGCGAATGAGAATGTATGGTACGAATCCAGCCATCCGTGATTCGCGTGTCCTCGTTCTTTGCTTCTGCGTACTTGAATCATGACCAAACTAGCTATCAATAAACGGTAAAGATTTCAACGCCCCTCCCCTTTTCAACACGAGTATGACAAACCCGTGCGTAAGGGAAAATTCATGTCGAAATTCATCGCAACACTCTTCGTGTTCTCGTTCGCGTCTCACGCGCTCGCGGCTTCGCCTCCGAACTATTCGATATTACAGGGCGCGACTTCGGATAGCGTCACGCACTTCACGATTACCGCGCGGCGAGCGGACACGTTGACGTTCACGGCGGTTCGTGGCGGCGAGACGCGGGTCCCCTCGAAGATCGAGCGTGTGGAATTTCCGGGCAGCGACTGGACCGTCTACCGGTTGAAATTCGAAGGATTGGACCTTAACGGCCAGTACACGCTCGACGTGCGCAAAAACGGAGAGCCGATCGACGAGCGCTAATTCCAGATGCTCGATCCGAAGCGTGCCGCCGGCCGCATCGCGATCACGAGCTGCATGTTCCGCCAATTTCACAATCCCTTCATGTGGAGCCAACTCCAAAAGCCCGAGAACCGTCCCGAGCTCTTGCTCATCTTAGGCGACGTCGTCTACCTGGACCGCGCCAATTTGTTTTGGTCCGCGAATCCGACTTCGGAACTCGAAGTGTGGGAGCAGTTCGCGCTCT
>CAYPFC010000406.1:0-2031 GCA_964409815.1 uncultured Pseudobdellovibrionaceae bacterium | reverse complement strand
GCCGACGGCTTGATCGAGATCCCGCCGGTGTCGAAGGTCAGGCCTTTACCGACGAAGCATACGGGTTTCTTCGACTTTCCGGCGCCGTTGTATTCCATGATGATAAAGCGGGGCGCTTCCGAGCTTCCGCGCGCGACCGCGAGCAAGCCACCGAAGTTTTCTTTCTTGATGCGGGCCTCGTCCCACACGGTCACCTTCAAGCCGGTGCCTTTAGCCGCTTTCACCGTTTCTTCGGCGAGGCGCGTGGGAGTCATGTAGTTTCCGGGGTTGTCGCCGAGCCAGCGCGCGAAGTTTTGGCATTCGGCGAGGATGTCGGCGCGCGCGAGCGCTTTTTGTTGGCCCGAATTCGGCGCGCCCGAAAGCAGTACGGGAATCTCGGTCAGGGACGGTTTATCTTCCGCCTTTGCGGAGTCTTTTTTCGCGGAGTCTTTCTTCGAGCTTTTCAAATCGGTGAATTCGTAAGCCGCGAGAGCTACGCCTTCCGCGAACGCCTGTACGGCTTGCGCGGACTCCTTCGCGAGGCGCGTAAGCGAGTCACCAAGTACCCCCGCGGTAACCACCTTGTGCGCCTTCAGCGCGTTATAGGCCACGGCCGCCGCCGAGCGGATCGCTTCGGAGTCCACCGAGTTGCCCACGCCAACGAGCAGGACATTGGTATAGCCGTCGACATTCGCGCGGCGGAAAAACAAAGTTTCCTTTCGGTCTCCCGAAAATGCGGCGTCCGATTGCGCGGCCTCGAGAATTCCCTGGAGACCGGACGAAAGTTTAGCCGTTACGGGTTTGCCTGATTTCTTATCTTTCGCTGCGAGCACGATAAGTGTGGATAAACCGGATTGCGGGCCTTTCTTCAGCGTCACGCGGACAGACTTCGACATCGTTGTTTCCTTGTTGGTGTGGGACCGATTTACGCACAGCAAAACCTGTACGGTGTCGGACTCGACTTGAGGCTAGATCTAGCACAGCGTATAAGTCGAATAAAGGCTTTTCCATCGCTCGAGTTTCCTCTCATTTACACCGAGAAGTTCTTGTCAGAACTCGGAAAAGTTCCATATTGAGGATTGGACGCCTGAAGGGGAGAACAGCAGTGAGCAGTATGAATCTCGTGCCGATCGTGATCGAGCAGACCTCGCGCGGAGAGCGCAGCTATGACATCTATTCCCGCTTGCTTAAAGAACGCATCATTCTCCTCGGTACGCCGATCACCGACGATGTCGCGAACATCGTGATCGCGCAAATGTTCTTCCTCGAGATGGAAAACCCGGATCGCGACATTCACGTGTACATCAATTCGCCCGGCGGGAGCGTGTCCGCGGGACTCGCGATCTACGACATCATGCAATTTGTAAAATGCGACGTGAGCACCTACTGTATCGGCATGGCCGCGAGCATGGGATCGTTGCTCTTGACCGCAGGCGCCAAGGGCAAGCGCTACATTCTGCCGCACTCGAAGACGATGATTCACCAACCGCTCATTCACGGCGGCGGACTGTCTGGCCAAGTCAGCGACATTGAAATTCATGCCAAAGAGATGGTTCAAACGAAGCGCAAGCTGACCGAGATTTATGTAAAACATACGGGGCGCGATTTTGACTTCCTCACAGCCGCTATGGACCGCGATAGATATATGACCGCTGAGGAATCGAAGGAATTCGGCCTCGTCGATCACGTGGTTGAGAAGCGCAAGGCGAGCAAGGAATAAGAATGAACACTAAAGAAAAGAACAACTACGGAACCTTGTGCTGCAGCTTCTGCGGGAAATCCCAGAAGGAAGTTAAGAAGCTCATCGCCGGACCCGGCGTGTACATCTGCGACGAGTGCATTGAGCTTTGCAATGACATCATTGCCGAAGAGCGCGAGCGCGAAGAGAGCAGCAAAGTACAGCTCTCGGTTCCGAAGCCGGTCGATATCAAAGCGTTCCTCGATGACTACGTCATCGGTCAGGAAAAAGCGAAGAAGACCCTCTCGGTCGCCGTGCACAACCACTACAAGCGCATCAACTTCATGAAAGGCGGCCGCGCCAAGAAGGAAGAT
>CAYPFC010000405.1:0-2037 GCA_964409815.1 uncultured Pseudobdellovibrionaceae bacterium | reverse complement strand
CCTCCTCAAGCTCATTCGTGAGAAAAACGGCCTTTCGATCGCCGCCCACCCGGTGAGCACCGGAAGGTTCGAGCCGCAGACGTATCACTTGTGGTCCAGACGAGAAGAGCTCCGTACCGAATTCGACGCCTGGGAGGTCGCTTCCGGCCAAGTGCTGTTCGAAGCCGTGGCGAACAGCGGGCTTCCGATGATCGCCAACTCCGATCTGCACCATCCGCGACAAATCAACTCTTGGAAAACGAAGCTCACGTGCGCGCGCGACCAGGCGGCGATCTTCGAGGCGATCCGCGAGCGGAAAGTCGAGTTCGCCTTCTTCGAGGACGCGCGCGCTGTCGACATCGCGAACACCTGGGAACCCTTTTCCCTCGGGGCCCTAAAATCTTGACCGAAACCGAAGCCCCGTGCGACTGGAAAGGATGGTGAATGTCCTGATCCTCATTTTAAATCTCGCGCTCGCAGGCGTCGGCGCCCAAGCGGTGCCGGGTCCGACGACCAACTTGCCGCCTGAGACCGACTCGCTCTGTGGCGCCTACCAGAGCGAGGACTACGGCGACCGCGTCATCTATAGTCTTACGGATTTCCGTACAACGCCCCTTCTCCCCACCTATTATTCGATTCAAAATCCGGCGGTGGAGACCGGGCTCTCGCTCGTGCGCGGATTCTGCTACTGCGTGAAGGGCTACGTTCGTCCCGACCTCGAGTTTGCCGGAGACGCGGCTTACAAGGTCATCTATCTCACGGAGATCGTCGGGCCCCCGACCGTCGGCTGCTGGCCGAATTAGTGAAATTTCTTCAGGGCTTACGGGCCCGCAAATCGTAACTGTCGAAACGGCAAAGTGACTAAGAACGTCACCCCCTGAACTTCAAATCGCAAATTTCGCGTCGCCACGGCGGCATATGGCTTGCCTTTCGGATAGCCGTTCGTGGGGTGTTTAATGACCTTTTGGGTTTCTAGGATTCTCACAATCTGTTTGGCACTCGGAAGTCTTCAGGCATTCGCCGTGAAGATGGACGAGACGACCCATGATCAGGTGATTCAGCGCCTGGAATTCGGCTTGGAGTCCCTGGAAAAGGATGAGCCGGTTCGCACGGGCCTCATGATTCGCCTGGCGGACCTCTATGCGGATCGCGCCCGATTGAAGTCCATGAATGAAATGTCCACCGGCTGCACGAAGTGCGTGGCCGGCCGCGAAGACCGCGTGCGCGCTCTCAAATTATATAAAGATGCTTTACCAAAAGTCGCGGCTAAAGATCAAGGCCGCACCATCCTCCAGATCGCGCACATGCATGCGCTGCTGGATCAATCGACCAAGTCGGTCGAGCTCTATAAAGGCATTCTCGGAGCGAAACGCTCGTCCTACTCCTCGGAAGTTCGCGGTATCGCCAACTCGAGCCTTGCCGAGATTCACTTCCGCCGCGGCGATTTCAGTCAGGCGCTCCGCTACTATGAAGCCGCTCGCAAAGAAAACATCAAGAACCGCGCGCTCGTCGAGTACCGGATCGCTTGGTGCTTCCTGAACCTCGGCCACGGAGAGCGCGCCACGCAAACTCTCGTTCGCCTGCTCCGCTCGCCCGAGCTGCTCTCGTCGCAAACGACTCAGGGCCAAGGCGTCGATGTGACCTTCGTACAAGACGCTTCGAAAGATCTCGCCAAATTCCTCGCTCGCGGCCGCGTCACTCATAAAGAGATCGCCCTGCTCCGCGACCTGAGCCCGGACAACATGCGCAAATCGAACCTTCACCTGCTCGGCACGGAAACGGACCGCGTGGGCAACAAAAACGCCTCCCTTGTCGTGTGGGCGGCTTACGTTGACGAAGGTACGGTCGACAATAACGAGCGCCTCGAAGTTCAAATCCGCGTTTCGAAGATCTATTATGACATGAACCGCCTCGAGATGGCCGCGAACGCCTTCGAAAAGGCGATGGCGATCTGGAAGCAAACCGGCTGCGTGAAAAACGACGAGCTCTGCTCGGAGCTCGCGACTCGCGTCCGCAACATGGTCACCGCCTGGAACAAAGCACAGAAGAAAAAGCCGA
>CAYPFC010000404.1:0-2045 GCA_964409815.1 uncultured Pseudobdellovibrionaceae bacterium | reverse complement strand
TTCGCGAACAAGGATCTGCTCGAGAGCCGCGTTCAGAACTTCAAGCGCATGCACGAGCGCCGGGTGGTGCAGAAATTCGGAGTTCTGTACTCGACGTCGGCCGATAAGCTCGAACGGATTCCCTCATGGGTCAGAGAGCTCGCGGAGGCGGACTCCATGCTGCGCTTCGATCGATGCCATTTCATGAACTACGGCGCTTCGTCTCTCGACTTTGAGCTCGTCTTCTACGTACTCCACGCCGATTTCAATATTTTCATGGATCACCAGGAAAAGCTTCTGCTGGGCATCTTCCGAAAATTCGCCGCCGAGGGCGTGGAGTTCGCGTTTCCCACGCGAACGGTATACCTGCAAAAGGACGCCGGCGCAGAGGGATGACTGCGGCTATCCCGAGCCCGTGGAATTAGAATCCGTACTCGAGACGCAGCTCGAGATTCGAAAAGAAGTACTTGCTTTGACCGCTATCGGGAAGTCCCGTGCTCGGATTGAACATCGAGTAGTCGTACTCGTGCCATTGGCCGTACCAAAACATCCCTAGGGTAAAATTTCGCGACAAGATCCGATTTACTCCTAAGGATCCGTCGAATGCGAAACGCGCCTCGTTTTGCAGCTGATCGCCATTCGATTCGCTAAATGCGATAGGAACCTGGTAGCGAAGAAAAACCTGAGGGCGCCATTTGTCCAGGCGCTTCCACGCGTAGCCCGCGCCGATGGACGCCATCGTCTGCGTATAGTCGCGAACCTCTAATCGCGTGAGCGTCACGACCTGTAAGTAGGGCAGCGTGTGGCGCTGGAAACCTCCACGCACCGTGAAACCCGAAGGCATGCCGTAAATCGCCTCAAGGCTTTGGTAACTCCAGTTGAAATTCGCATTGGTAACCGAAACTTGCGAAGATTTTATTTTTCCGGGTTGTGAGCTGTGCACACCCTCGATGGCAACCGCATCGCTCACTTGAGCTCGCATGAGAAAGCTATAACTCGGTCCTTGCGCGCTCGCGTACTCGATGTTTTGCACTTCGACTCCCGTTTGCGCGAAGTTCAGATAGTTCAATCCGGCGCCGAGGGCCACGAACAAGTTCGGAGGGCCCTTCGGTTTTTTGGCGGGCAGGACGGGAGCGATGCTTTTCGCCTCTTCGCGCGGAATTTCGACGGCCGCGGGGGCGCGCGAAACAGAAGGAGATCTGACCTCCCGGAGGGCCGCGAGCGCTCTTGGAATTCGCGTCGGTTTGAGAGGGGCGGGATGCTCGGGGAGAGGCGAATCGTTGTAGGCGATCGGAGTTTCGCCAATGGCCTCGCGATGGCCTTCCGTCTCGGCATACACTTCTCCGCTCGCGCTGAAGATTTCAAGTTTTCCTTCGGCTTTGCGAATGACGACCGAGCTCGGATTGACCGCGCCATCGAGGTTAATCACGCGACGGCCATTGCGAATTCGCAGTTTGGCGTGAGGAGGAAGATTCGTGTTCAGCATCCCGAAGCTGACGTCGATTTCCGGGCCGTTGCGCGAGCGCAGGACGACAAGCGTGTTTTCACCGAGCTCGATTCGGGACCCGTCTTTCATTTCGAGGTGCGTGCGCGATCCGGCCCCGCTATACACGGCCGTTTCTTCCGGGAGCGCGGTTCCTACATCGTTATCAAACCAAGTCAGCGAATCGGAAAGCTTCGCGCGCGCATCGTTCTCCACGAGCGTGACGACGGCGATTGCATTCCTGTTCGTCGGGCTGGTCCTCTTCGCGAGAAATGCGACGCCCATTACGACAGCGACGACCGCGACGAATAAGAGGGTAATGATTTCCGTACGGGAATACCCGTTCCAAATTGAGAGCATATCTATGTACTCATCGGAGGTTCGCGACTCAAATTGAGCCGAACTCAACCTAAGTCTTAACGAATTCGCCCGTCGATCCGATAGGTTATATAGACAAAAGTCAGGTGACGCTTGAACGTTTTTCGAATCACAACTTGCGGTCTGATTCTTTTCGGCATCTTCGGCTGTACCAGCGAAGACCTATCTGTCGATCTGAACAGTCACTTTTCCATCACGAGTCCCG
>CAYPFC010000403.1:0-2054 GCA_964409815.1 uncultured Pseudobdellovibrionaceae bacterium | reverse complement strand
GCGCGGTGACGCCTTCGTCGGCGATCTCCCAGCGCGGGATCTCGATTTTGAAATCGCCGTAGTCGCGTACCAAGCCCTCAACGAGCGACATAGCGGGCCATCCTTACGAAAAAGAAATACATTCCGAGTCCAATCGCGAGCAGCGGCAGCATCAACACCTGCGCGGTCTCCATGCGGTAATTGCCGATCAAGCTTTCCATGATTAACGGCAAAGTTTCAACGTCCTCGCTCAAAATCGCCGAGAGCGCGAAATCCCCGCTCGCCCAGAGCGCCGCGAGCCCGCACGCGCGCATCACCGGCGCCGCGAGTTGCGGCCAAACCACGTCGACCAGGATCAGCCACCACGAGGCGCCGAGCGTGCGCGCGACCCGCACCTGCCCCGAAAGAGACGCAAGCGAAGCGTGCACGATCCAACGATAGAGCAGCGGCAGCAGAATCAGCGTCAACGCCGCGATGAGCTTCATTACCGCGGCGATATCGCTCTCGCCCGGAATCAACAAGAACGCGAAGCCCGTAATTACCGGGCTCGGCGCCAGGTATCCGTTCAAAAAGCGACCAAGCCTCGCGTGTGGCGATACGTAAGCGATGATCAAAAACAAAACCAGATGCGCGAGCCCGACACCCAATGAAACCGCGATCGTCGTCGCGACCGCCGCCGCGAACGAGCTCGCGAAATCCGGGGTCCATGGCGCGCGCAATCCCTGCGCGAGACCCGAAAGCCAGCCGATCGCCAAAACGAGCGTCGGTAAAAACACGAGCAGGCGCAAAGACGGAAGCGCGAGGTAGCGCAAGCCCTGGCGCTCGGGCCGATGCGGCCAGAACGGGTGCGGAAGTAGCCACGCGATCAAAAACAGAACGAGCGATTGAAACGCCGCGAGCATCAGGGCCTTATCCCAGCGGCCCTCCATTCGAATGCTATCGAAGATCGCCACTTCCAGAGTGCCGATGCGATCTCCTCCCAACACCAGAGGTATCGAAAAGCTCGTGAAGCAAAGACTGAACACGAACAAAAACAAACACGCGAAATCCGCGCGCAACGCGGGCCACCCGACCCGACGCCAAAACATCCAGCGCCCGGCGCCGCGAATCCAGGACACCTCGGCCATGCCGCCCAAACGATGGCGAACCAAACCATCCAGCGCCACCGCGACCAGGCCCGCGTTCAAGATCACATGCGCGACGACGACCGCGCCGAGCCCATAGGGGAAATTCACGAACGGCGTGACCAGATTCATGAAGCCGAGGATCAAAAACAGCGGCGGGATCATGTTCGGAAGCAGCAGGCTCACCTCCGCCCATAGGCGAATGCGGGGACTTTGCCAGGCCTGAAGCGCCAGGAACAAAAGCCCGCCGATCGCCACCGAAAACGAGGCGCTCAACAGGGATTGCGTCAGCGAGGACCAGATCGCGACCGACCATTCGCCCTCTTCGACGCCGCCCCAGGCGGGCACGCGTAAAACCCAAATTAAGAAAGGAAGGAGAAGAAATAAACCGACGCCCACGCGCAAGAGGGCGCGAATCGACTCCTCAACGCTTAAAGGCTTTATCCCAGTCACTCAGGTCCTTACCCGTTCCGGTGGGAATGGTTTTGAGTTTGGGGAGCTCGGCGAAAATCGTTCCGTCTTCCAAGCCTTCGATGACCGGAAACATGAAATTCCTCTCCATGAGGAGCTTCTGCGCGTCCGGTTTCAGCAATGCGGCCACGAATTTCTCGGCAAGCTCGCATTCACGGCAAGTTTCCGGTACGCCCACGAACTCCACTTGGACCGGATGACCTTCGGGAAAACGAAGGACCTGGTAATCGCGATTCCCTTCAAAGCCCCAGTGGAAGGCGAGCGACGTCAGGTAAGAAAATACGAATCGGGTCTGCTCTTTCTTAAAGAGTCCGTACGAGAACGCCCAACTCACCGAGACGCTGTTCACGTTCGGCTTCAGCTGAGTGAGAAACTCCTCGGTGTTATCGCCCTGAAGAGTCTTGATCCAATTATAGAATTGCAAGCCGGGCGAACTCGCGTGCGGATCCTGCAACGCGAACTGTTTGCTGAACTCGGGCT
>CAYPFC010000402.1:0-2055 GCA_964409815.1 uncultured Pseudobdellovibrionaceae bacterium | reverse complement strand
AACCTCGGGGTTGCGCAGTTTCTGAGTGCAAAGTCGGGCCAGCGCGCGGCTCGCGATCCGCGAGCAGAGGAGAATCTGTCAAAGAATGATATCCGGACGTGCCGGATGGATTGTCTTGACCTCTCCACCGACTTCACCGACAACAGGCGCGAACCTTTCGGGGAGGTCCTAAGCGGACCTGAGATCTCGTACAGAGAGACCCATTGAACCTGATTCGGTTAGTACCGACGGAGGGATTAAGGTGTTACACCTCATCGCCACATTTTTTCTCCTCGCAAATGCAGAAAACGTCGTCGTGATCGGCAGCCAGCCGCACCGGGAAGAGCTCGATTCGTCGCGCGCGGGTCAGCTTTCGGATCTCATAACCGAGCTGCCGAACACCGCGTACACGTCCGGCGCCAACCGGCCCCGCTTCATTCAGATCCGGGGCGTGGGCGAGACCGGACAGTTCGAGCACTCCCAAGTCGGCGCGCTCGGCGTTTTTTACGAGGGTATCGATCTTTCCGAGGAGAGCTCGGCGCTTCCGTTTCTCGGACGCGAGTCGCTTACCGTTCAGTACGGGCCGCAAAGTCTTGCTTGGGGAGGAAAGGCTCTCGCCGGAGCGCTCGAAAGCACGTCGTGCCTGGATCGAGAATGCTCGAATCACCGCTGGGCCGCTTCGCTGGCAAATTACAATTCATACGGGGTGAGCGGTGGTTCGAAATGGACGCTTGGACCTGTCGCGGGCTTGGCCGGCGCGAGTCGCTCGGGCTCGGATGGATATTATAGGAATGAGTTTCTCGACAAGCCGACGTCGAATCGCGATGACAGCGAAGCCGTCTTGGGATTGGGATATCGACTCGGAGACGCGAGGTTTCGTCAACATCACCTCTACGTCAAACACGACGACGGCTACGACAGCTGGGCCTTCGCGCCGAGCTTCCGAACGATCAGCGATCACCCGGGTCGCGACCGGTTTGAAATTCACGGGCACTCGCTCCAGATCGACGCGGGGAATTGGCGAGGGCTCACCTCCGCCACGTTCGTGCGGCAACTCGAGTCCTACGACGAGGACTGGGGCAACAATCCCTATTGGAATTCGATCGCGGGTTGGAACGCCGATTACAATTATTATTCTTCGTTCGAGCGCGAGCGTTTTAAATTTCACCAGAAGATTTCGAGAAAATTCGACGATGCGGAAATCGGCGTACACTACTACCGCTTCGACGAGCGCCAAGTGATTCGCTCATTTAATGACGAGGCGCTCAGAAAAATTACGGAGCCTGAGTTTTCTTCGCAAAGCCTCGCGCTCGCGTTACAGAAAACGTGGCGTCGCGATATGTGGAGCGCTCACGCCGGCGCGCGCGTGGAAGGACAGTGGGTCGAACTCGAGGGAATCGGGGATCGGCTGAGCCACGACGTCGAGCCGCTGTGGAGCGCGGAGGTCGGCGCGAAATCTCGCGCGGGCGAGCTCAAGTTCACGCGAGGATTTCGCGGCGCCGGATACAACACCTCTCCCGCGCTCACGCGCGACCTGCTCGCGTTCGGGCCTGAAGAAATGAATCTTGCGGAAGCGACGACTCGCGGCGAGCGTTGGCTCGTGCGTGCGTTTTATCAGTGGCGCCACCGGCAACAAGTGCGAAGCTCCGTGCAACTCGATCCGATGGATCCGAGCACGTTCACGTACTACACGGAAAATCAGGGAAGCAGTCGCGCGTACGGACTCGAGGGATCGATCGCCCAGCGATGGGGGCATTGGAGCGCGACGGCTTCACTCGGCTTGATGGAGAGCCGCTTTCGCAGCCACGAGGCGCCGCAATCTCCCCCGTGGACTTATTCGGCACGAATGGAGTACGCGCCGGGTCCGGCGACCGCACACGTGCAGGCGAGCGGCCGCGATGGGTACTACTTTTCGGACGACCACGAGTTCAAGTCGCGGCCCTATACATTGGTGGATGCGGGGACTTCCTATCGCCTGGGCCTTTGGGAGCTTAAGGTTTGGGTCCGTAACCTCTTCGATAAACGTTATCCCGTGCGGGCGTTCTACTTTGCCAACGAGCCGCCGGCGTGGGAGCC
>CAYPFC010000401.1:1398-2057 GCA_964409815.1 uncultured Pseudobdellovibrionaceae bacterium | reverse complement strand
GGACGACCCGGATGGCACATCGAGTGCTCGGCGATGGCGCGCGGGCTACTTGGCGACACCATCGACATTCACGGCGGCGGTCTCGACCTGATCTTTCCGCACCACGAAAACGAGGTCGCTCAATCCGAAGCCGCCACGGGCAAGAAATTCGTCAATTACTGGATGCACAACAACATGCTCAACTTCGGCACCCAGAAGATGTCGAAATCGCTCGGCAACGTGCGCACCGCGCGCTCGTTCATGCAGGAGTACCATCCCGAGATCTTGAAGTACTTGATGCTTTCGGCGCATTACCGCAGCGTTTTGGATTTTTCGCCCTCGTCGATTGAAAACGTCGTCTCGGCGCTCGCGCGCGTGTACTCGGCGCTATGCCTCGGCGAAAGACTGGCGGCCTCCGGCCCGGATGCGCCCGTGCCCCCGGATTTTCAGAAAGTTATGGATCAGGCAAAGGCGCAGGTGGAAGCCGCGCTCGACGACGATTTCAATACGCCCGTCGCGCTCGCGGGATTGTTTGAGGTCGTGCGTGCGTTCAATACCATTGCCCGCCAGCCGGGACCGCCGAATGCGAAGAAGATCGCGGTGGCGAAGTCATTCTTGAAATGGGCGGGCTGGTTAGGTACTCTGATGAGTCTTTTTGCCGAACCTCCGCAAGGTTTCCT
>CAYPFC010000401.1:0-1388 GCA_964409815.1 uncultured Pseudobdellovibrionaceae bacterium | reverse complement strand
ACATGTTGTTGAAGAAGAAGAATATCAGCCGCGCGGACATCGACAAGCTGGTGGAGGAGCGCACGAAAGCGCGCGCCGCCAAGGATTTCGGCAAGGCCGACGAGGTTCGTAACAAACTCGTCGAACTCGGAATTCTAGTTCAGGATTCCGCTCAAGGAAGTGAGTGGGAAGTCGCTAAATGAGTTTACGGCCCGTAAGAGCGCCGCACGCGAAGTTCGAATTGGTCACGGAATTTAAGCCGGCAGGAGATCAGCCGAAGGCCATTAAAGATCTGACCGAGAACATTCGCCGCGGACTAAACCATCAGACCCTCCTCGGAGTCACCGGCTCCGGGAAAACGTTCACCATGGCGCACACGATCGCGGAGCTGAATCTGCCCGCTTTGATTCTCGCGCCCAACAAAACGCTCGCCGCTCAGCTTTACGCCGAGTTCAAGCAGCTTTTCCCGAAGAACGCGGTCGAGTACTTCGTCAGCTATTACGATTACTACCAGCCCGAAGCGTACATTCCCTCGAGCGACACCTACATCGAAAAAGACTCCGCGATTAACGAGCAAATCGATCGCATGCGCCACTCGGCCACACGCTCGCTGTTCGATCGCCGCGACGTGATCATCGTCTCGAGCGTGAGCTGCATTTACGGTCTTGGCTCGCCGGAAGCGTATTCGGGAATGATGCTGCATATTCAGGCCAACAAGGAAATCCGTCGCGATAAATTTTTGCGCGAGCTCGTTCGCATTCAGTACAAGCGTAATGACATCGATTTCGCGCGCGGAACCTTCCGCGTGCGTGGCGACGTTGTCGAGGTTTTTCCTCCGTACGAAGAGGATCGCGCGATTCGCGTCGAGTTCTTCGGCGATTATATCGACCGCCTGTCTTGGGTCGATCCGCTGCGCGGGAAGATCGTCGAGCCGCTCGATCAGGTCGCGGTGTATCCGGGAAGCCATTACGTCAGCGACGACGAGCGCAACAAGATCGCGGTCGAGACGATCCGCGACGAGCTCCGCGAGCGCATCAATTACTACCAGAAGGAAATTCGCCCGCTCGAGAAAGAGCGCATCGAACAACGCACGAGCTGGGACCTTGAGATGATTCAAGAGATGGGCTCCTGTCCCGGGATCGAGAACTACTCTCGCCACTTTACGGGCCGGGCGCCGGGCGAGGCGCCGCCGACGCTGATCGAGTATTTCCCCGATGAGTTTTTGACCTTCATCGACGAAAGCCATGTCACCGTTCCGCAAATCGGCGGGATGTACCGCGGGGATCGCGCGCGCAAGATGAATCTCGTGGACTACGGATTCCGTCTGCCGTCGGCGCTCGACAACCGCCCGCTGAATTTCCAGGAGTTCGAGTCTCTCGTCGACAAAGTGGTTTACGTTTCCGCGACGC
>CAYPFC010000400.1:0-2058 GCA_964409815.1 uncultured Pseudobdellovibrionaceae bacterium | reverse complement strand
GACGATTCTCGTCGCGAAAGACGGTACGATCACGCACGTGCAGGTGGGCGCGCCGACACCCGACAAGCTCGAAAAAATGATCAAAGACCTACGCTAAAGTCCGCTCTTCGCGCGGATCATCTGACAGCGCTCGTCCTCTTGCAACGTCACCCGTAAGGACTTGGACACCGACGGCGTCAATTCCTGACGCCCGAGATACTGCTTGAGGCGCTCCGAGCGCGTGGCCTCGCAGCTCACCGGCGCGAGTGAGCGCACGAATGTCCGCAAGTACATTTCGTTTTCGGCCTTGGCGTTGGCGCTGACGAATTGGTAAACCTTTTCGTCGAACGGCTTCGCGAGGTCCTTCTGCTCTTCGGGGAACATCGAGCCCATCACGGCGCGCGCCTCTGCGAGCGAGAGCGCGGGCTTCGGCTGCGTGAGCTTTTCCATCCAATTCTGCTTCACGCGCGGGATCGGCTGAATCGCCTCGGCCGCGAGCGCTCCGCGCACGCCGCGATCCGAGGAATCCTTCTTCTTCAGCGAATCGAGCTTGGGCTTCACCTGCTCGCCCTCGTAACGCGCGATCTGCTGTACGATCCTCCATTGGCGGTCCAGATCCAGCGGAAATCCCGGGCCCACTTCGCGCGCCTGACTCCACTGTTTCAGGCGCTTTAGGCCGTCTTCCGTGCGCGCGAGGCTCACGTAGGCGTCGAACCAGAATTTCTGATCATCCGATCCCGGCTTCGCGCTCTGAAAGCGCGCAAGGTACTCCTTCTCGGTCTTGGCGATAAACGCTTTGCGCTCGTTCGCCGACTTCATCGTGTCCTGCGGCCAGAAGTAAAGAGCCGACCTTACCGTATCGACGATGTTCCCGCGGATGATGAGATCATCCTCCTTCGGGAGCTGCTCGGCGACGACCTCGATGTACTCCTTGAGAGGCATCTTTCCGGCGCGAACCATCTCCCACAGGTCATGCCACAAGACGGTGCGAAGGAGATCGTCCTTCACCGTGAACAAATGCTTCTTCAAGAAGAGCTGGCTCTGCCAATCGAGCTCAACGGCGATGAAGCCGTAATCGTTATCGTTCGGGTACACGAAGCTCGGGCACGACCAATCGCCTTTGACCGGCGTCACGGGTCCCGTGAGATCGATGCGCTTCGACGTCAATCGCTTGAGCCCGCGCTCTTCCATCTTGTAAAGCCCGAGGTCCACGCTCTGCGGACGGAACTTCGCGCCCGCGCTCGGCTTGACGGTCAGGCGAATCTCGCCGAGCTTGCCGTCCTTGCACGTCCAATCGGCGGCGATCGCGTCCGTTCCGCTTTGCCGCAGCCACACGTCGGCCCAGGCCGTGAGATCCTTGTCGGTCTTCGTCTGAAGCGCGCCGATGAAATCGGTAAGCTTCGTGTTCCCGTACGCGTGCGTTCTCATGTAATGCTGAATTCCGGACTTGAACGCGTCGTTGCCGATGAAGTAGCGCAGCTGCTTTAACACGGAAGCGCCCTTTCCGTAGGTGATACCGTCGAAATTCGCGAACGCGTCTTTCACGTTGAGGACGGGCGCCTCGATCGGGTGAGTCGTGACAAGCCCGTCCTCCCAGTACGCCCACTCCTTATAGTCCGCGAAGAAATCCTGCCAGCCCTCTTTAAACTCGGTGTTTTCGACCATCGCGAGGTTCGACATGAACGACGCGAAGCTCTCGTTCAGCCAGAGATCGTTCCACCACGCCATCGTGACGAGGTTTCCGAACCACATATGCGCCATCTCGTGAAGGATGATGCCTGCGGAGTTGCGGCGCTCGTTGCGCGTCAGTGCCGACCGCGAAAGCAGGCGCTCGTTGAACGTGACCGCGCCGACGTTCTCCATCGCGCCCGAATTGAACTCGGGCACGAAGAGCTGGTCGTATTTCTTAAATGGATACTTCACGCCGAAGTAGGCGTTGAAAAACTCGAGCCCCTGCTTCGTATACTTGAACCAGTCTTTGGCTTGAACGTACTTGGCGAGGCTCGGGCGCGCGAAAATTCTCAAAGGTATACCGTCGTAAGTGTCGGTCCACATTTTGTAAGGGCCCGCGTGCAAGGC
>CAYPFC010000399.1:0-2066 GCA_964409815.1 uncultured Pseudobdellovibrionaceae bacterium | reverse complement strand
AACCGGGATGTCCAGGGCTTTGCCGAGCTTGATCGCGAGGCCGTACGGGTCCTTGATCATTTTCGGATCCGCGAAGAGCGAATAGGCTGGAACGCTCGCCGCGAGCTCGTTGCCGTTGCGGTCGAGAATCGCGCCGCGACGAGTGCGGATCTGCAGCGAGGTTTCGAACTGTCGGCGCTTCAAATTTTCCAGTCGCGAGTCGGGAACGACCTGAACGCGCACCGCGCGCGCGATCAGCACGCCCCACAGAATCAAAAACCCAGAGAATAAAATTAATATCCGGCTCTTCATTTACTGCGGCATCGCCAGCTCTTCGCCGGCCAATTGAATAATTTGTCCGTTGCGCGCGTCGTTCAGGGTCAGGCGGCTCACCGCGTACTTGCGCACGAGCTCGGGACGCGTGAGGCGCGCGTACTCCATGCTCATCATCCGGTAGTGATCGCGAAGTTTTTTATATTCCTGCGTGGATTTCAAAACGGAGTAGCCCATGCGGCGGACCTCCATTTTCAAGAACACTAAGCTGAAAAGCGTCGCGACGAGTATGAGGACGCTAAAGAAAGGCAAAAGATCATTCAGGCGTTTCCGGCTCAAGCTGTTTACTCCCCCGTTGAAAAATTCGAAGCTTCGCGCTGCGAGCCCGAGGATTCTCGCGCTCTTCTTCGCGCGATGGGGTAATGACCTTTTTTACCAATGGAAAACCCAAATCCGGACTCTCTCTAAAAGCATACTTGATGATGCGGTCTTCGAGAGAGTGAAATGTGATAATCAGCAAACGCCCGCGCGGGCTCAAAGCCCGCATTAGGTCGGGCAAGCAGGCCTCTAGTCCAGCGAGCTCGTTGTTCACGATCATTCTCAGAGCTAGAAAGTAGCGGGTCGCCGGGTGGTGGCCCTTGCGCTGCCATCCTTCCACGCGCTCGATGAGCCCCGAGAGCTGCTTCGTCTTTGTGAACGGGGTTTGTTTACGATCAAAGACGATCGCGCGAACGACGCGCTGGGGCCGGCGGATCTCTCCGTATTTAGTAAATAAATTTAAAAGCTCGACTTCAGGCCAGGTGTTGACGACGTCGGCGGCGGTGAGCTCTTGAGAGGGATTCATGCGCATGTCGAGCGGACCGTCGTGATAAAAACTGAAACCGCGCTCGGGCTCGTCGAGCTGAGGCGAGCTCACGCCAAGATCGAGCAGAATCACGTCAAACCCTTGTGGAGGCCTCATCTTCAGGGATGCGATCTCGTGAAAGTTGAAGTGCGCGAGCTTCACGCGAGAGCCGAGCTCGCGCTCTCCGTAGGCGATCGCGGCCGTGTCCTGATCGATCGCGAACATCTCCGCATTCGGGCACGCCTCTATCAGCGCGCGCGTATGCCCGCCCCTTCCGAACGTTCCATCCAAGATCGTCTCGGGTTTGATTTCACTCGCGAATTTCACGACTTCCTCGAGGAGGACTGGCTTATGCATAGGAATTCCCTAGCATGATTTGCGCTTTCTAGTTAGCCTGATGTTGCATGATGATCGAATGTCCGCGCTGTGGGTTCGCGCAGCCTAAAGATCAATACTGTGCCAGCTGCGGTTTGAATATCGATCAATATCGCGCGCCCTCCAAGCCGATTTGGCTGAGGATTCTTCAAAACCCGAATCTGCACCTCTCGCTCATCGGGATTCTTATCGCTCTCGTGATCGGTTGGATTTTCTACACGCAGCGGGCGCTCGTGGGCGACGAGATGGGCGCTCTGCTCGATCTTCCCGTGTCCTCGCGCGACG
Source organism: uncultured Pseudobdellovibrionaceae bacterium (assembly GCA_964409815.1). Lineage (GTDB taxonomy): Bacteria > Bdellovibrionota > Bdellovibrionia > Bdellovibrionales > UBA1609 > JALHOQ01. The sequence goes on along the minus strand of CAYPFC010000399.1, from coordinate 310 downwards.
CCGCCGATCCCGACGACCGCAGCGATCAGCAAAAGCAAGAGGCGCGGGCCGCGGCCAAAGAGGCGGCGACGCCCGAGCCCGAAGCCGTTGCGGCTCCGGCTCCCGCGGCGGAGCCCCAGGATCCCGCCGAAGAGGAAGAAGAAGGCGTAGCGCCGGTCGCAGCGGGCACGGCAACTGGCGCGGGCGCGAGCGCGAGCGCGGCGAAGGACGCCGGTCCCAAGACGAAGCTTGAAGCGAATTTTTACGAGATTTCCCGAGAGGCGCTGGCCGGTCTCTTAAGCGGAGGCGAGCGGGTCGGCGACGGGAACGG
>CAYPFC010000398.1:0-2073 GCA_964409815.1 uncultured Pseudobdellovibrionaceae bacterium | reverse complement strand
GTGGAACCGAAGGCGGAATCGGAGACGCTTACAAATGGATTCCCGAAATTTCCGAGGAGCTCGGCTTCAAGGACGTGAAGACGGCGGGGATCGTTTCGAGAAACGCGGCCGCCTACGGGGTCGCCAAAATGGACTACATCACTTTCGTCGACACTCCCCTGAATAGCTGGGAAGTCATCGAGGATGGACGCTCGCGGATGGTGAGCATCGCGAAGGACACGGGCGGACAAATGGTATACCTCCGCGGTGGCCCGGTTTCGGTGGCCGAGATTAAAGAAGCGACCGCGCGCGGGGTCCCCGTCACTCTCGCACGTTCCGACGATCTGATCGCGAGCCGCGCGACCGCGACAAAAAAGATTCTTAAAGCAAACCCCGGCCTCGATGTGAACAGCGCGCAATTCAAGGAGCTCCTCGATCAAGCTATGACCGCGGCCGATGAGCCCACCCGCAACCTCGCATCCGCGGGCCTAAAGGGTATGTCGGTTGCCGACTCGCCTGCCGCGGTCAATCTTAAAACCGCCGCGGCCGCGGCCGTAAATGCCGGCGGCGATGTCGCCGATCAGGCGGCGCGATCCACGTTACGCGGAAATATTTCTAGGCGCGGGTTGCGCGCGCTCGGATTGGCAACGCTTGGACTCGGCGTCGGCCTCGCGGTTGAAGTGATCAGCTTCGCCGCCGAAGCGAGCCCCACGGGCTGCGCCGAGCTCATCGACCGATATGTCGACCATGAGGAGGGCTCTTGCAAGCCGGTCATCGGCCTCACTCCAAAGGTCATCGATTTCTTGCAGAAAGATTACTCGGAGCAACTGAGTCTTTTGCGCGAGACACCCAAACTTTGTCAGTTCATCACTGACGTCTGGCAAAGCGAGGAGAAAACTCCTTACGAGGGCATTCAGTGCGCGGATTCGGGCGGGGGATTCGTCGCGAATTATAAAGGTCAGAGAACGGAAATGCTGTTTCGAGAAGGAAAACCCTTCTCTTACCGCCGCGCAGAGGGATTTTTCGGCTCTACGCCGACGGAAGGATTGAGCTCCGTGATGTTCGATGGGGAGCGTCTTTCATCGATGTGCGTTTCCACGGACATTGTGAGACTCGGGCGAAACTGTAACGCCAAGTGGCCTATCGAAGGTTACGATGCCGAAGGCCGCGCGCGTTTTGGCTCATACCAGGCCGGTGTCCTACTTGAGGAGGCCCAGGCCGCCGTGGCCGAAGTCAGAGCCAACCAGTTTCACATTGCACGGATTACGGCGTGTTGTCGGGGCGATCAGCCACCTACGATCGCATGCGATGCGATCGGCATAAAAGCGGGTAGCGCCCGCGACTTCCGCGACGACGGCGCCGTTAAGTAAATAAAGAATCGCCGCCGGGATTTCCTCCTCGGCGGCCATCTCCGCAAATTAGATTAACTCTCTAACGGTCCGAAGGCGAATTTGGCTTCGTTAGGCGCTCGTGCATTTTCGCGGCGACGGGCTGCGGAGCCACGCGAGCCATGTTCGCCTGCACTTTGTTCATCATGGATCCGGCAATGATCGCGTGACGGCCTTCCATAAGCGCATTGAAACCTTGCTCGGCGACGGTTTCGGGATCGTCCTTTTTTTGCGGCCCGATCTTTGTGTCGTCCATTCCGGCGCGGTGGAAGAAATTCGTTTCCGTCGGCCCGGGCTGAAGCGCGGTGATGGTGATGCCTTTGTCCATCGTCTCTTCGCGCAAGCCTTCCGAGAACGATTGCACGAACGCTTTCGATGCGGAGTACACGGTCTCGTACGGGCCGGGCATAAAGGCGGCGACGGACGACGTGAAGAGAATGCGTCCATGACCCGCATGGATCATGTCGGTGACGACGCGTTTCGCGAGGTGCACGGTCGATGCGACGTTGAGCTGGATGAGATCAAGCTCTTCGCGCAGATCGGTTTTGTCGAACGAGGCGCCGCCCACGCCGACGCCGGCGTTGATCGCGACGGAGTCGATAGGCCCCAGGGACTTAATGCGCGCGTAGAGCGCTTCGACGCCGTCGAAGTCGCGCAGGTCGACTTGCAGATGCTCCACCCGGCCGCCGAATTGGCGGAAGGCCTG
>CAYPFC010000397.1:0-2074 GCA_964409815.1 uncultured Pseudobdellovibrionaceae bacterium | reverse complement strand
GAGAGACGAATCGTCTCCCACTGCTCAAACGACAATCCAAATTTGAAATCCACAGACTGATCCACAGAGTGGTGGATCTCACTCGTGGTTCCGATCAGGCGATAGCGAAACGGAAACTCCTGACGAAGGCGCAGAAACACGAGGCGCACGCTGAGCTCGGCGCCCAGGACCAGGTGCCCGTGCGAGATCTCCCCGTCGACCGTGTTACGAAATCCCTTTGGCAGGTGCACCCACACTTGGCGCTCGTTCCACTCTTTGATCGCGAGACCCGAGTACCAAAAGGGCCACTCCGAAGCGCGTTTCGCGATCTGACGCGAGAGCCAAGGGCTGAACTTTTGCACTTGTTCCACGACGCCCAGGAACCGCTCCCACCCGATGATTTTGTTGTGCCGCATTTGATTCTCCGCTACGATCTGGGCGGACTGTACATCATATGGGGTTAGGAATGAAGGTCGTAAGTGTTTTGGTTTTCGCGGCGGCGTTGGTGGGCTCCTGGATCGCCGTGTACTCGAAGAAACCCGTGGCCGAATCGGTGCACGTGGGCATTCAGAACGACCTGAAGAACATCATCACCGAATACGTCCAGAAAAATCTCCCCTCCGCCACGAACTTGCGCTTTGAAAAAATGTGGACCGAGACCGTAAAAGCCAATCGCGTACGCGCGAACTTTGTTTACACCTTCGAAGAAACGGGTGAGAACGGCGAGCCCGCGATCGTCGAGATCAACGGCGCGGCGATCCTGAACAAGGTCGGCGAGACGGCGGAAGTCGCCACCTGGAACTTCGACGAATTGCGCATCCTAGACAACAAAGTGAACTTCACCGAGCCGATTCAAATCACCGCCGGCGCGGGAGAGCTCGAAGGAAAAGATCCCGCTGCGGCTCCCGCCGCGCCCGAGAAAAAGGAAGAAACTCAGCATTGAGCCAAGACCGCTACATCAACATCGACGAGGAAGGTTACTTTGTATTCGGTGGCCGTCGCGTCGATGATGAGGCCCTCGGCCGTACGCTGCTCGAAAATTTGAAATTGAACGACAGCTTCGTGGTCGTCACGGATTACGAGGGCTCGCCCGCATTCGTCGAGCACTTCGACGCGCCTCTGATCGCGCGGCACGTTCGCTTGGGCTCGCGCGAGGGGTTTTTAGAGATCGATCTCCCCTATCAATTGACGAAAGAATTCCCTTTAAAAAGTTTGAGCGTCGATGAATGGGATCGCTTTCACGGCGCGCTCGAGAACGGAGTGCCTCTGGTTTTTTCGCGCCAGGCGCAAGTGGAGTTTTTCGATTTGCTCGAGGAGTTCGACGATGACTCCGTCACGGTGAAGGGCGTGCGCTACCCCGTGCCCGCGTGGCTCGCGCCCAATCGCGACGCCGATCAGGACGCGTGGTGGACGAAACTTTACCGCACCGACGAAGCCGGCTGGGAATTGGGTCGAGAGTCGAACGCGCTTCCCGAGATCCTCCCGCAGTTGAAGCTCGCGCGCGCGAAAGTCTTGGTTCTGGGAAGCGGGGCCGGCCACGACGCCGCCTACTTCGCGCGCCAAGGGCACATGGTCACAGCCGTGGACTTTTCCGAAGAGGCGATCGGCCGCGCCCGCGCGCTGTACGGCGAAGTCGAGAATCTGGAGTTTTTTAGACACGACATTTTTAAATTGCCCGAGAACTGGGCCGGTCGATTCGACTTGGTCTTCGAGCACACGTGCTATTGCGCGATCTCTCCCGAGCGGAGGAACGACCTCGTGAAAGTGTGGAGACGCATGCTCGCGCCCGGCGGACACCTTCTCGGCGTGTTCTTCGCCTACGAAAAGCGCCCCGGCCCCCCGTTCGGCGGCAGCGAATGGGAATTGCGCGAGCGCTTGAAGTCGGGATTCGAGTTTTTGTATTGGACGCGTTGGCGCCGGTCGATCGAGCGGCGCCGGGCTAAGGAATTAATCGTCTATGCCCGCCGCCGGAGCTAACTTCCGGTTCGCGATGCTCGCGGGCATCCTCACGGGCTTCGAAACTTTCGGTTGCGGGCCGACGACGATCATCTCAATGACGTCGAGGTTTCGTCTCAAGTTCCGCGCGAGCGACGGG
>CAYPFC010000396.1:262-2089 GCA_964409815.1 uncultured Pseudobdellovibrionaceae bacterium | reverse complement strand
TGCGCGGTTAAGCACTGTCCGCACCCCGCGATCGCCGAGATCGCGAAGCTCATCAGCTCGAAGTCGACTTTCGCGATTCCGGGCTTACCGATGATGTTCATCCTGAGACGGGCCGGGAGCGTCTTCAATTCGGGGTCGCCGATCAGATGCATCGAGCGGTAATACACGTTGTTCATCGCCATGATCGTCGCGGCTCCGCGCGCGGCTTCGACGTAGGCGGGGTCAAGCTCGCCGAGCGCGAGTGACGCTTCCACCAGCGGCTTCGAGCCGAGCGCGTAGCTCGTGGCGAGCGCGATGCCCTGAATTTGCGTTTTCGTCAAACCCGGAGCGCCCTCTTCCGAGAGGACGGTCTCCAGGTTCAGGCGAATGTCGCGACCGTAATCGGGAATCTCATCTTTTAGAATCGCGAAACTCATACGTTCTCCTTAGACTTGAATCGTCTCTTGGCCTTTTTCCCAGTTACAGGGGCAGAGCTCGTCGGTCTGCAAGCCGTCCAGAATGCGCAAGACCTCTTTCGGATTGCGGCCGACGCTTAAGTCGGTCACGTACACGAAGCGAACCACGCCCTGCGGATCGACGATGAAGGTCGCGCGTTGGGCGACGCCTTCGGTCTCGTCCAAGATTCCGAGCGCCTGGCTCAGATCGCGGCGGATATCCGAAACCATCGGGATGCTTAAGCCTTTGAGATCCTTATTCGTCGTCTTCCACGCGAGGTGCGTGAACTCGTTGTCCGTGCTGACGGCCAAAACCTGGGCGTCGCGATCCTTGAACTGTCCGTTCAGGTCGCTGAAACCCTTGATCTCGGTCGGGCACACGAACGTGAAGTCTTTCGGGTAAAAGAACACGACGAGCCATTTGCCTTTGAAGCTCTCGTTCGTAACGTCCTGAAACGCGGTTTTGGGGTCCTCGCCCACGACGGCCTTCAGGTTGAACTTGGGAAACTGTTTACCTACGCCTAACATTTAAATCCTCCTTGGATAGCTGAACTAAGGATCGGGCATTTGCTTTTATAAGTAAAATCGATTAAATATATACACTGATCGATAAAAACTATCGATTGCGAAAGGTGAGATATGCCGTCCCTAACCCAGCTCGAATACATCGTCGCCGTGGATAGCACGCGCCACTTCGGGAAGGCCGCCGAGCAGTGCCATATCACGCAGCCCACGCTGAGCATGCAGATTCAAAAGGTCGAAGAGGAGATCGGCTACCCGCTTTTCGACCGCTTGAAAAAACCGGTGGTGCCGACGGCAAAGGGCGAAGCCTTCATCGCGCAGGCGAAGATCCTTCTACGCGAGCACTCGAAGCTCATGGATCTTTCGAAACGTCAGGGCGGAGAGCTGAGCGGCGAGCTCCGGATCGGCGTGATCCCCACGATCGCCCCGTACCTGCTGCCGCTCTTCATCGGCCACTTTTCAAAGAAGTTCCCGAAGGTGCAGCTGACGATCGACGAGCTTAAGACCGACGCGATCATTTCGCAGCTTCGCGAGGACAGAATCGACGCCGGGATTCTGGCGACCCCCCTGCACGAAAGCGGATTGCGCGAGCGGCCCATTTATTACGAGCCGTTTCAGCTCTACGTGGCCAAGGGGCATCCGTTGAGCGCGCGCAAGCGAATTCGCGAGGACGACCTCAGCGGGGACAGCATGTGGCTGCTCGCGGACGGCCACTGCTTCCGCAACCAGATCGCGCGCTTTTGCTCGCTTAAAAATCAGGATGCCGTGATTCCCAACGTTCACTTCGAGGGCGGAAATATCGATACGCTCCGCAATCTCATCCGCAAATCGCAAGGCTACACGCTGGTGCCGGCGCTCTTCACGGAAACTC
>CAYPFC010000396.1:0-219 GCA_964409815.1 uncultured Pseudobdellovibrionaceae bacterium | reverse complement strand
GTTCCCACGCGCGAAGTGAGCCTGGTCTATCGCCGCGACCAGTGGAAGTCCGACATTCTGCAGGCGCTCGAGGAATCCATTCGCGAGCGGCTGCCCGAAGGATTGACCGAGCACGATCCGAAGCGCCAACAAGTCCTCGAGATCAAGAAGGTGTAAGATGAAGATGGCAGAAACACGATTCGATTTCACTCTCCCCGTGCGCTACTACCTGAGTCCGAC
>CAYPFC010000395.1:1363-2091 GCA_964409815.1 uncultured Pseudobdellovibrionaceae bacterium | reverse complement strand
CGCATGCGCGTTTCTAGCGCGCGGATGGGTCCTTGTAAAGGCTTTCGAAGCGCGCACGGATCGCTTCGTTCTCAATCTTGCTCGCGGGTTGCCAATGGAATCCCGGGCACGCCGCGATGATCAAAATGAGTGTCGCGTTCACCAGCGCCCCATGAATTTGACTTCGGTTTCCAAATCGAATCCCGAACGCGCCTTCACTTCCGCCTTCACATGTTGAATGATGGTGTTCACGTCTTTTGCGGTCGCGCCGCCGACGTTGACGATAAAATTCGCATGCTTCGGCGAGACCTGCGCACCCCCGACCTTGTAGCCTTTAAGCCCGGCCTGCTCGATGAGCGCGCCGGCCTTACCGCCCTCGGGATTTTTGAACGTGCTTCCGCAACTGGGAAGCTCCAGAGGCTGGCGCAGCAGGCGATTCTTCGTCGCCTCTTTCACCTTCAGCGGGATCTGATCATCGAACTCAAGCGGCCAACTGAAGCCCGCACGCACGATTACGCCCGGCTGCCAGCCGTCCGAGTGCCGGTAACGCCAACGCAATTCGCCTTTGCTCTTTCGTAACGTCGCCAGGTTCGGATCGTCGAGCTTAATGAACTCCACCCAGTCGGTCATCTCGACGAACTCGCGCGGGGCGATCTGCTCGCCCACGCCCGCATTCATCACGACGCCGCCCCCGATATCGCCGGGCAATCCGCACAGAAAAAGCGCCGGCGCCATTTTTCGTTTCATGA
>CAYPFC010000395.1:0-1353 GCA_964409815.1 uncultured Pseudobdellovibrionaceae bacterium | reverse complement strand
CTTCGGGGTGCCCGCAAGCGCCTCGATCGAAAGACGTCCGTTCTCGTCACGCTGTTCGACCGCGCGCAGCTGCTTCATGCAAATAACGAGGCCCTCGACGCCATCGTCGCTGATCAAGACGTTCGTTCCTCCGCCAAGCACCGTCACGGGAAGGTGGCGCGTGCGCGCGAACTGCAAAGCCTCGCGCACCTGATCAATGGACGACGGCAAACAGAAGAAATCCGCCGGACCACCGATTTTCCACCACGCCCAATCTTTGAGAAGGACTTTCTCCCGAATTTCCATTTAACCCTTAACGAAGGTCTCGGTCATTTGTTCGCCCAGTTTCGAAACATCGCCCGCACCGAGCGTAAGGAGAATGTCGCCCGGCTTTAGAAACTCGCGCACCTGAGTCAGCGTCGGATCTTCTTTGCGCGAGACCAGATACTTCTCGGGATGCTCGATCCCCTCAAGCAGCTTCTCAGCGGTGATCCCTTTGATTGGCGCCTCACCGGCCGCATAGATGTCGAGAAGGAAGAGCACGTCGGTCTCCCTGAAGCATTTCAGGAAGTCGTCCCAGCAGATCTGCGTGCGTGAATAGCGGTGCGGTTGAAACACGGTCACCAATCGCCGCTGTGGAAAGCGCTCTTTGAATCCACTCAAGACCGCTTTCACTTCCGTCGGGTGATGTCCGTAATCGTCATAGAAATCGATTCCGCGAATCGTCGCCTTGTGCTGGAAGCGCCGATCAACCCCGCCGAACTCGGCGATGGCCGCCGCGGCGACCTCGAACGTCACTCCGGCTTGCATGCTCGCAAGAACCGCCGCGAGCGAGTTGAGCGCATTGTGACGACCGGGCATCGCGGGCTTGAGTTTACCCACCAATTGCCCTTCGGAGCGCACTTCCCAGTGGTCGCCCAGGAACTTAAGCACGTAGTCGTTATCGCCGTCGAGACCGTAGGTGATGCAGCGTTTGCCGAAATTTTTGAACACGCGCTTCAACCCCGGGTCGTCGCCGCAAATGATCGCGACGCCGTAGAACGGGATCCTGCGCGCGAAATCCAGGAATGCGCCCTCTAGGTTTTCGATCGTTTTGTAGTGATCGAGGTGATCGTTATCGATGTTCGTGATGATGACGACTTCGGGGCTTAAGTGCGTGAAGCTCCCGTCACTCTCGTCCGCCTCCGCGATCAGCCAGTCCCCCCGGCCGAGCTGGGCGGTGGACTTGATCACGTCGAGCCTTCCGCCGACGATGATCGTCGGGTCCAAGTTCGCTTTCAAGAAGATCGAAGCGGTCAGACTCGTAGTCGTCGTCTTACCATGCGTGCCGGCGACGCCGATCACGCGCTTCAAGTTCATGATCTCGGCAAGCGC
>CAYPFC010000394.1:0-2091 GCA_964409815.1 uncultured Pseudobdellovibrionaceae bacterium | reverse complement strand
CCGTACACAATCACTACAAGCGCATCAACTTCATGAAGGGCGGCCGCGCCAAGAAGGAAGATGTCGAGATCAGCAAGTCGAACATCCTCCTGATCGGTCCGACGGGCTCGGGTAAGACGTTGCTCGCTCAAACGATCGCGAAGATCTTGAACGTTCCGTTCGCGATGGCCGACGCCACCGCGCTGACGGAAGCCGGTTATGTGGGCGAAGACGTCGAGAACGTGGTTCTCAACCTCCTCCAAGCGGCCGACTACGACATCGAAAAGTGCCAAAAGGGCGTGATTTACATCGACGAAATCGACAAGATCTCGCGTAAGTCTGAAAACCCCTCGATCACGCGCGACGTGAGCGGCGAGGGCGTTCAGCAGGCATTGTTAAAAATTCTTGAGGGAACCGTCGCGAACTTGCCCCCGAAAGGCGGCCGCAAGCACCCGCAACAAGAGTTCATTCAGGTCGATACCACCAACATCCTCTTCATCGTGGGCGGCGCGTTCGTCGGCCTCGACAAGGTGATCGACGGCCGTATTTCGAGCCGCTCGATGGGTATCACTGCCGACATTAAGAACAAGGAAGATAAGCTGAACGCTCGCGAGAACGTCCTCCAGAAAGTTGAGCCGGACGATCTGGTGCGCTTCGGCCTCATCCCCGAGTTCATCGGTCGTCTGCCGTCCATCGCGGTTTTGGATCCGCTCGACGAAGCGGCATTGATCGACATCCTCGTGAAGCCCAAGAACGCGCTCACCAAACAGTACCAGAAGCTGTTCTCGTACGAGCAGGTCGAGCTGAAGTTCGAAGACGCGGCCCTCAAGGCGATCGCCCAAGAGGCCATCAAGCGCAATACCGGCGCCCGTGGCTTGCGCGGCGTGATCGAGGCGGCCATGCTCGACATCATGTTCGAGATTCCCTCGAAGCCGAATGTCAAAGAATGCGTGATCACGGCGGAAGTGATTCAGCAAACCGGTAAACCGCAGCTCGTCTTAGGCCAAAAAGATCCTAAGCCGGCAACGGCGGCGAACGGTAAAGACTCCGCCGAGAGCGCCTAATTATCCTGTTGCATGTCCGCGTATCCGCTCTGCATGCGGGTACGCGGGTCTGATACCTCCCTAAGTCCAGCCTTCATAACGCTCCACGCTTAAGAAAAAAATCCACGACGTCACTACTTGGGTGGCGATTTTCCACTTGGTTCGAATCCGCGTCGTGCGCTTTTCGGACGCGTGTATCGACCGCGCAAAATTTTGGTTAATTGAGAGATAAAAATAAACCGGGCCGCAATGCCATTTGCGTCTTTGACGGGGAACGTTTTTGGACTCACAATTGGATTTAAGGATCTGTGAATCCAAGACGGATTCCCACCTTAAGGAGTTGCTCATGAGCTCGTCTTCTCAATCCTCAGGCAATCAAAAACTTCCGCTGCTGCCTTTGCGCGATCTGATCATCTTTCCGCACATGATGATGCCGCTCTTCGTGGGTCGCGAAAAGTCAATCAACGCCTTGGAAGAGGCCATGTCGAAGCAAACCGATATCGTGCTCGCGGCTCAGCGTGACGCGAAAACCAACAGCCCTGAACCGAAAGACATTTACTCGGTCGGGACCGTCGGCACGATCATTCAACTCCTGCGCTTGCCCGACGGCACCGTGAAAGTGCTCGTGGAAGGTAAGCGCCGCGTGCGCATCAAGGACTTCGTTCAGACCGACGGCTTCTTCGTCGTGGAGAGCGAGGACATCATCGAAATCATCGCCAACGAAACGGAAGCGAAAGCTCTTGTTCGCAGCGTGAAGTCGACATTCGAAACATACGTGAAGCTGAACAAGCGCATTCCGCCGGAAATTCTGATGCGCGTGTCGACGATCGACGACATCGGCGAGCTAGCCGACATCATCGTCGCGCAACTCAACCTGAAACTCGAAGACAAGCAGAAGATCCTCGAGATCTTCGACCCGGGCACGCGCCTGGAAGAGCTCTTGAACCTCATGACGAGCGAGATCGAGATCCTCGAAGTCGAGAAGAAGATCCGCAACCGCGTGAAGAAGCAGATGGAGAAGAGCCAGAAAGAGTACTACCTCAACGAGCAAATGCAGGCGATCCAGAAA
>CAYPFC010000393.1:0-2093 GCA_964409815.1 uncultured Pseudobdellovibrionaceae bacterium | reverse complement strand
GAAGGAAACCTACCTCGGCCAGACGAAAGAGGATCTTTACGCGAACCCGTATCAGCGCTACGAAGCGAGCCGACTTGACGACATGAAGTGGAATCATCAGACCTATCAGGCTAGCTACACGGCGCAGGTTTCGGCGACAAGCACGCTCATGGCCACGGGCTACTGGCACGCGTTCGATCGCGTTTGGTATCGGCTCGACAAATTCAATTCGACGACCACGATTCGCGAAGTACTCGACGATCCCGCGAGCTTCGGCGACCATTACGGAATCTTGAGAGGCGAAGTCGATTCCAGCGTTCTACCCGGCGGCACCGGGGAGCTCGACGTCGCCCGCAACAAGCGCACGTACTTCTCGCGCGGCGTTCAACTCCATCATCTGTTAAATGTCGGCGCGCACGAGATACATTACGGGATTCGCATTCATGAGGACCAGATCCGCAGGCACCACGGGCTCGATCGCTACGCGATGACGTCGGGGCGGATGATCCGTACGGCCACCCCGCGCATCGAGTCCCAGATCGATCGCGATACCAGTTGGTCACGCGCGTTCTTCGCGAAAGACGAGATCTCGCTCGGGCGCTGGCGCCTCACCGGCGCCTTTCGCTACGAGCGGGTCGAGACCGAGGCGCATGCGTTTGTCACCAACGACGTTCAGGTCGATACGAATTTTCGCAATCAGGACGAGTTCGTCGTTCCGGGCTTCGGCGCGCTGTTTCAGATCAACGAGAAGAGCTCGATCTTCGCCGGTGTGAACAAAGGCTACGCGCCGGTCGGGCCCGGCCAAAGCGACAAGGCCGATCCCGAGGAAAGTTTCAATCACGAGCTCGGATTCCGCTACCTCGATCGGGTGTTCTTCGAGGCAATCGCGTTTTACTCGGACTATCAGAATATAAAAGGCATCTGTTCGTTCTCGGCGGGTTGCGCGGGCTCGAGCGAGAACGAAGAGTTCGATGGTGGACACGCGGTGATTTACGGAGTCGAGTCGCGCGTACGCTACGAGCCGATTTTCTCGGCCTGGAAGTTTCCTTTGGAGTTGAACTACACATACACGCACGCGACGTTCGAGACCGAGTTTCAGTCCGGCTCGCAGGAGTGGGGCGTGGGACAAATCAAGAAAGGCGCGCCTCTCCCGTACGTTCCCGAGCAGCAGTACACCGCGATGGTCGGCGCCGAGCGCGGCAAGTGGGTCACGAGCGTTCGGTTCAACTGGACCGGACGGCAATGGGACCAAGCGGCGGAAACGGGGCGCAAGGAAGTCGCGTCTTACGGGGTCGTCGATCTGAATACCAAGTACTATTTCGCGAAAGAATCTTTCGCCTACGTTAAAGTCGATAACTTATTGGACAACGAGTACGTCGTGTCCTATCGACCCTACGGTGCTCGCCCCGGGAAAGATCGTTCGATCCTCTTCGGATTTCGACAAGGGTTCTGAGTCGGGGGTTTTGGGTTTGGGTTGGGGTTTGCGTCTTCGAGGAGGCGCCGGTCGCGGTGGCGCGGAGTCCGTCCGTCCGTGAGAGGGCTTGTCCCGCCGCCTTCCGGGCGGCGGGAGCGGAAATCCGGGGAGAGTTCGTTTTGGATTGGGGGAGGGAAGGCGGCCCGATGCGGCTCAAGTCGAATTAACTTGAGGTACTTCCGCTGCGGAAGTGGTTTGTGTTTGACTCAGAGGTGAGCGGCGCTCGTTCGGTGGTTTCCGAAGTTTGGGTTAGTCTTTGAGGATCGAGTTCTAGTTATTTTCGTTACGTTTCTTTCGGCATCGGGATTCCCGTCCTCGTCTTCGTAATCAAAATCATGATCATAACCACTTTCCTTTCATCGTCTTCATATTCGTCATCTTCCTAGTTACCTTTCCTTCACGATTTTCATCTTCATCTTCATCTTCAATTCAACTTCCATTCAGTTTCACCTTTGTCATCTTCGTTACCACCGCCTTCGCCATCACCTTCATTTTTATCAAATTCCTCTTCCCACTCCTTCTTTTTCTTCTCCTCCTCCTTCTCCGTCTTCTCCCGAGAAAATAAAAATCCGATTTTCGGATCGCGGATTCGTCGCCCGGACGGCGACGAATGACGCACTCTCAGGGATGGACGGGTGTC
>CAYPFC010000392.1:0-2100 GCA_964409815.1 uncultured Pseudobdellovibrionaceae bacterium | reverse complement strand
CCTGAAGCAGGTGCGCGAGAACCTGACCGAGCAGGTCGAGTCGCTGCAGGCCCTTTGGAGCCATAAGCAGAAGGAGCTCGAGGCCCTCGAAGAGAAGAACCGCTCGCTACAAAAACTCAACCAATCGATCAGCCTTACCCTCAATCAGCAGCGCAAAGAGATCCACGGTCTCGAGCAGGAAGTCGAAAAAGAGCGTTTCACCGCGGAAGAGCGGATCAAGACGATGCTGGCCGAGATTCAGATGCTGAGGCGTCAGCTGAGCGAGGGCTGAAGCGAAAAGCTTTGAATGGCTTTTTCCTGAGACTCGAAAATGTCGTGGCCGGCCAGACCGCCGGCTTCGAATAACCTGCGAAATTCCGAGCTGACGCCGCAGAACTTCACTCCCGGCTGCGATTTGCGGGCCATTTCGTCCAAAGTGGTGACGAAATCCTTGAGCCCCAACGAGCCGACAAAATTGAGGTTTTTCAAATCAAAGACGACTTTTTCGCGGACGAGCCTTTCCAGGCAGGTGCGACGGAAGGGTTCGGTGGTTTCGAAGTCCAATTTACCATTGAGTTCAACAACAAGCACTTCCCCACGAACCTCAAATTTGGCTTCCATCGATGTCCCCTATTTTCTGTTAGTTTAAAATAACTTTCGCATCCAGGACACTCGTCGAGAGTCGAGAGTTGTTCATTCAAAAAACCTCACTTACGATATTGATAAGATTTCGCCGGGTTACGGTCGCGGCATACGAGAAAAACTCAACTTTGGATGGACCAGCACATGTTGAAAAACTGGAAGGTTTGGCTGACCTGGTTGTACAGCCCCATGGCAATCGGCTTTTACATCACGATGATCACGGTCGTCCTGACGATGAAGTACTACTCGGCGGTGCGCATCGGCCACGTGGAAGCCGATAAAATCACGAGCACCCTGCATACCCTAGACATGAAGCTCTTCGACGGGCGCTTGAACGCGCGCGGAGAGCGCACGCCCCATAAGGACGTCGCGCTTCTCGCGATCGACGAACGCGCGGTGCAAACGATCGGACGCTGGCCGTTTCCGCGCGACGTTCTCGGGCAGGCCGTTGATCAAGCGTTCCAGCACGGCGTAAAGGTTTTGGCGTTCGATATCGTGTTCTCCGAGCCCCAGCGCAACCCGATAAACGAGATCATCGATCGCGCGCAAGGCAAGCTCTCGCCGGAGGTTCAAAATTCCCTCCTCACTTACAAGGACGGTCTCGACGCCGATAAGTACTTGGGCGCTGTCTTTACGAAGCATACGGATAAGATCGTATCGGGGTCCTTCGCGGATTCGGGATACATCGTCGCGCCCGAAACCGAATTTTGTAAGGAGCTCGTTTTCAAGCGCACCTACGCGTTCAAGGCATGGGACAAGTCCGCGATTCTTTTTTCGGTAAAGGACGCCAATGTCCCTTACGTTCCGCAAGGCTTAATCGACGTCTTCGACGTCATTCTCACCGGCCGCGAAGAAGAAGTCCGCAAGGGTTTTGGACCGGTCCGCAACCGAACGGACGAAGTTCTCCTCGCCGGAAAAGTGAACGAGCAGCTTGAGGAGGTCTGCGGTCTCACGCTCACCGAGGGTAAGGAGGATCTGAACGCGCTCTGGGGCGATCAGGTGCTCGCGAAGGAAAATCCGAAGGAATTTCCGTTCCAAACTTACGACGCCTGGTTCGAGGACTACGTCAGTCGCGTCAAACAAAATGCCGTTCCGGGAAAAGTCGATTGGAAATTAAATACGCCGGAAGTGCACGAAGGGACTTCCCACATCGGGTTCTTCGACGCGATCCTGGATCCCGACGGTACGATTCGTAACAGCATGCTCTTCGTAAGGACGGGGAACCTTTACTTTCCGAGCATCGGCCTCAAGGCATACTTGCTAGCCAACAACTACAACGCGATTCCCCACCTCGAATACAATCCGGCGACGGACCTGAAAGAGGTCATCGATTTTGAAGTCGTGAGCCTCGAGGACGACAAGCAGATCACGAAGATCCCGACGGACGCGAAGGGGCGACTCCTGATCAATTACGCCGGCCCGCAGATGATGTTTCCTCATTTCTCGATGGCGGATGTCGTCTCCGATTCTCTCGACGAC
>CAYPFC010000391.1:336-2144 GCA_964409815.1 uncultured Pseudobdellovibrionaceae bacterium | reverse complement strand
GCTCGACCGCGCCCTTGCTTGGGTTTCGAGAAAAGCTCCAACGCGCGATCCAGGCCGATTTCAAAGAGACTCTCGCCTTTTGGAATCGAACGGAAGTCGCCGTCGTGGACCACGTATGGTCCAAAGCGTCCAAGCCCCGCTTTGATCTCTTTACCGGTGCCAGGGTGATTGCCCAAAAGCTTCGGTAGCTCGATCAGCTGCAGAGCTTTTTCCATCGTCACCTGCTCTGGCTCCATACCCGCCGGAAGCGAAACGCGTTTTGGTTTCGCATCTTCGCCTTCCGATTCGCCAAGCTGCACGTACGGCCCGTAGCGACCGCTTAGAACGTAAATCGGAAGCCCCGTCTTTGGATCTTTGCCAAGTGCATCCGACCCATTGAGTTTTTGATCGATCAGTTTGTTTACGATCTCAGCCGTGATCTCACTTGGCGCCTGAGCATCCGGAATCGACGCGCACTGTTCGCCTTCCTTCGTGTCTCGGCAAACATAAGCTCCATAGCGACCGACTCGGAAACTTAAACCCTTAAGCCCCTCAAGCTCGATCGAGCGCGCTTCCGCCGGATCAATTTCTTTTTCTTGTTTCTCAACAAGCGTCTTAAGGCCCTTGCTCTTCGCGCCTTCGCCAAAATAAATCGTCTTCAAATAGTCGATCGAATCAAGCTCACCTTGCGCGATCGTATCAAGCGAGTCTTCCATGCCGCTTGTGAACTTAAGATCCACGAACTCCGGCAAATGACGGCTCAAAAGCTTCGCGACAACCATGGCCGTAAACGTCGGCACAAGCGCATTTCCCGCTTTGCGAACATAGCCACGATCAATAATGGTTCCAATAATAGAAGCGTATGTCGACGGACGGCCGATCCCTTCGCGCTCCATCGTCTGAACAAGGCTTGCTTCCGTGAACCGAGCCGGCGGTTTCGTTTCATGGGCCTGAGGAGAAAGCTCAAGACACTTCAAACTGTCGCCTTTTTTCAGAGCAGGAAGACGAACTTCCTTTTCTTCAAGAGCCGCGTTCTCGTCATCGCTCCCCTCGACGTAAGCGCGCAAGAAGCCAGGAAACTCAATCGTCATCCCACTTGCGGCAAAAGTACCTTTGCCAACTTCAAAACGAACCGAGAGCTGACGCTGTTTGGAATTCACCATCTGGCTCGCAATCGTGCGCTTCCAGATCAGATCATAAAGTTTCAACTGAAGCCCCGATAGCCCGGTCTCTTCCGGAGTGACCATCTCGGTTCCCGCTGGACGAATCGCTTCATGGGCTTCTTGAGCACCGCGCGCCTTTTTGTCTTCATAGGTGCGTGGCTCTTCCGGCAAATAATCTTTGCCGTAGAGCTTCGTGATTCGCGCACGAGCAGCCTCAAGCGCTTGTTGCGACAAGAACGTCGAATCCGTACGCATGTAGGTGATGTAACCCTGTTCGTACAACGCCTGTGCCACCTGCATGGCCTCTCTGGCCGAAAGCCCCAGCTTGCGGTTGGCCTCCTGCTGAAGAGTCGACGTGATAAACGGCGCCGGCGGACGGCGAGAAGGTGGGCTTCGAACTGCTGGCCGCCTTCAACTACACGCCGCCCGGCTACGAGCCCGCGGGCTCCGCGACGCCCGCCGAGGGCCAGCCCAAGGCGCAGATTCCGGACTATGTGCGCGAGCTGGATGGCAAAAAAATCTCGATCACGGGCTTCATGCTGCCGACCAAGTTCAAGGACGGCAAAGTCACCGAGTTCCTCCTCATGAAGGACCAAAGCGGCTGCTGTTTCGGCGCCATGCCGCGCATCAACGACAGAAATGTGGTGCCGTGGACGTGCGGCGAAT
>CAYPFC010000391.1:0-310 GCA_964409815.1 uncultured Pseudobdellovibrionaceae bacterium | reverse complement strand
CGTGCCGCCGCTCATGGACATGCCGCTCACCTTCCTCGGCAAGCTCAAGGTCGGCGAAGTCTTCGAGGAAGGCTACCTCGCCGGCATCTACCAGCTCGACGGCGAGAAGCTGCTCGACGTGAAGGGTTGAGCGGCCCGCTGCGCGGCGCGGCTTGCGCGGCCCGCGCGCCGGACGAGACGAGCCCCGGCGTGGCAACTCCGACGCTCCCGGTTCAGCGCGAGATGTCGCGCTGCGTGAGGATCTTGAAGCCGCGGTTGTTCAGCGAATTCGTGGCGAGGTCGAGGTCCTCGACCTTCAGCGCGATGGCGC
>CAYPFC010000390.1:0-2149 GCA_964409815.1 uncultured Pseudobdellovibrionaceae bacterium | reverse complement strand
GACGTTCAGCGCGTGGGCCCCTCGACGGGATTGCCGACAAGGACCATGCAGGGGGATCTGCTTTCCGCCTACACGCTCTCGCACGGGGACAAGAAGCACGTCGTGCTGCTGCCCGGAACGCCCGGCGAGTGCTTTGAGTTCGGGCAAACGTCCTTCGACCTAGCCGAGGAGCTGCAGACGCTCGTGATCGTACTGAGCGATCTTGACGTGGGGATGAACCTGCACTCCGCGCACCGCTTCGAGTATCCGTCGCAGCCGTTCGTGCGCGGAAAAGTTCTGGACGCCGAAGCGCTCGAGAAACTCGGCGGCTTCCATCGCTACAAGGATGTCGACGGCGACGGCATTCCCTACCGTACGGTCACCGGAACCGCCCATAGGGACGCGGCTTACTTCACCCGAGGCACGGGCCACGACGAGAGCGGTTACTATTCGGAGAATCCCGAGACTTACAAGAAGAACATGCTTCGCCTCGCGAAGAAGTTCGAGACCGCGAAGAAACTCGTGCCGAAGCCGCTCATCGACCAGAAGCCCGGGGTAAAAGTCGGCATCGTCATGTACGGAAGCTCCCACGAGGCGACCGGAGAAGCGCGCCTGCTGCTTCAACAAAGGAATATCGAGACGAACTGCATGCGCATTCGCGCGCTGCCGATTTGCCACGAGGTGGAGGAGTTCATCGACGCCCACGATCGCATTTACGTCGTCGAGCAAAATCGCGACGGGCAAATGATGGCGATCCTGCGCGCCGAATATCCGCAGTATTGGCAAAAGTGCCGTTCGGTCTTGCATTTCGACGGACTCCCGCTCGATGCCGAGACCGTTGTCGAGCAAATCACAAAGTACGAGGCCGACCGTGGACACTAATCGCCTCGGCCTTGCTAAAACCGACTACGTCGGCTTTAAGTCCACGCTGTGCACGGGTTGCGGTCACGACAGCATTACGGGACACATCATCACGGCATTCTACCAGTCGAGCGTCGATCCCTATAAAGTCGCGAAGCTCTCGGGCATCGGCTGCTCGAGCAAGACGCCCGCGTACTTCCTCAACAAATCGCACGGTTTCAACACGATTCACGGCCGCATGGCCCCGGTCGCGACGGGCGTTCACCTCGCCAATCGCGAACAGCTCCTTATCGGAGTTTCGGGCGACGGCGATACGGCGAGTATCGGGCTCGGAAGTTTCGCCCACATGATTCGCCGAAACGTTCCGATGATCTACATCGTCGAGAACAACGGCGTGTACGGATTGACGAAGGGTCAGTTCTCGGCGACCGCGGACCGCGGCTCGAAACAGAAATCGGGAGCGACAAACACGTATACGAGCATCGACCTCTGCGCGCTCGCGCTCGAGATGGGCTGCACGTTCGTGGCGCGCTCGTTCTCGGGAGACGCGAAGCAACTCGTTCCTTTGCTGAACATGGCGATCCGCCACAAGGGAACCGCGTTCCTCGACGTGATCTCGCCGTGTATCACGTTCGCGAACCACGAAGGCTCCACGCGCTCGTTCGATTCCGTGAAAGCAAAAAACGTGCAGTTGCAAGAGCTCGGATTTATTCAGCCGCAAGCCGAAATCAAAGTCGATTACGCCGAGGGCTCCACCCAAGTGGTCGAAATGCACGACGGCTCGAAGCTGACGCTTAAAAAACTGCTCTCAGCCGAGCACGATATCCGCGATCAGAGTCTCGCGTTCCAGCGGTTGCACGAGTCGCGCAGAAAGGGAGAGTTCCTAACTGGATTATTCTACTGGGATAAAAATTCCGTTCCTTTGGATCAAGCCATGTCGGTCACGTCGAAGCCGCTCGCTCAGTTGACCGAAAAAGAAACGCGCCCGCCCGAGGATGCGCTCGATCAGATTTTAAATCGTTTCGCTTAACACTAAGAGTTTTACTAAAGCGCCGGGATCGAGATGCTCACCGATTGCGCCACATTTGAGTAGTCGGTCGCCTGATCGTAAGCCGCCGCGAAAACGACGAACGCGAATCTCACTTCCACGCCCATCGTGAAATGAAACCGGTCTTCGTTATACGTCAGACGCGCGGGCTCTTGGTAGCCGCCGCCGCGCCAGATGAACTCGAGGCGTTTTTCTTTGATCACCGGATATTCGAATCCGCCGTGAATGAGAACTTGCTGCTTGTTTTGAATCTGCCCCGCC
>CAYPFC010000389.1:0-2150 GCA_964409815.1 uncultured Pseudobdellovibrionaceae bacterium | reverse complement strand
TTCGGCTCCGAACCCCCCGTTTTTCGCTGGCACCTAACTTGCCTTTACATCTTTCCGTCACTGGACAGGATGTCCGACAAAAAACAAACAAACAAAATTCCTTTGGGGGGAAGAACTATGAACAAAACAATTGTTCTGCTGTGCACTCTTTTGCTTTCTGGCCTGTCCGCTCATGCGCAAGGCTTGCGCCTTGGTGAACCCGCTTACGGCGGCACCGGTTGTCCCGCCGGAACCGCGAGCATCGCTCTCAGCCCGGACCAACTTAGCCTTTCGATTCTCTTCGACCAATATGTCGTTGAAGCGGGCGGCGACAAATCGTTCGACCGTAAGAACTGCAATATCGCCATTCCCGTTCACGTTCCGCAAGGCTACAGCGTCTCGGTCTTCGCGATCGACTATCGCGGATTCATCGGCCTGCCCTCGGGCGGCCGCGCGCAGCTCGCGGTGAATTACTTCCTTCCCGGCGACGGACGCGGAATCCGCACGTCAAAAACCTTCACCGGTCCCGTAAGCTCGGACTACCTCAAGTCGGACAGCCTAGGCCTCGAAGCCGTCGTATGGTCGGCTTGCGGCGCGAGCACGAATCTCCGCGCCAACACCACGCTGCTCGTTCAGTCGAACTCTCGTCGCCAACAGACGATGGCAACGGTCGACAGCGCCGACGTGCAAGCCGGCTTGATCTACCACTTGCAATGGCGCCGTTGCAATTAATCCACCGCACCTAACCTCTGTCACTCGAAGGGGAGGCAACCCGCCTCCCCTCTCTCTCCGACCGCCGACCACAAGGGGATCACCGATGAAAAAGATTTTTGTAGCGCTGATGACTCTGATGACCGCCGCCACTCTCTCGCTCGAAGCCGTTGCGCGCGAAAAAGATCGCGAGTTTCGCAAAGGCCGGGGCGGCCGCCGCGGAAACGAAAACTCGGAGCGCGTGACCGCAATCTCCGTCGGACAAGCCCAATACAGCGGCAACGGCTGCCCCGCCGGCACGATGCAAACCGTATTCGCTCCTGACAACCTTTCATTCTCGATTCTCTTTGATCAGTTCGTGGCCGAGATCACCAAAAAAGGCCGCGACGTCATGAACTGTACCGCGCTGATCCCGATCTCGATCCCGAACAACGTTCGCATGGAAATCACGCGCGTGGATTTTCGCGGCTTCGTGTCGTTGCCGACGAACCGCTCGAAGGCCGTTTTGCACTCGGTATTTAACTTTCGCGGTCGCAACGGCGGCGACGGCGACCGCATGAACCTTCGCTACAAATTCGGGGGCCCCTCGATCACGGACTACGAAATCTCGACCAGCACCTTGAACGACAATGGCGAGACCGTCGACCAAACGGAGCTCTCCCCTTGCGGCGGAAGCTTTCACTTACGCATCACCAATCGCCTTCAAATTCAATCGAACGAGCCCGGCGCCCAAGTCACCATCGACAGCATCGACGGCTCGAGCAACGCGATCTACTACGTGAACTGGCGCGCGTGTAACCGACCCGGCGCGCCCGACGACCGCGAGAACGATCGCCGCTGGCGCTAACTCGCCGCGCCGTTGACGAAGTCACGGGTTCGCGAAATCCTATTCGCCTATCGATATTATGAAGGGGCGAATCCATGGATCAGGTTTCATTGCCACGTGAGCTCTTAAGCGCGCCGTGCTTTATCGGCGGAGAGCCGGTGGACGGCTCGGGAGCGAAGTTCGACGTGGTTTCCCCTTGGTTCGGGAAGAAGGTGGGAGAGTCCCGCGAAGCGACGCTCGAGGATCTTGAGCGCGCGGTGAAGTCGGCCGCGGCGGCCTTCGAAAGCTGGTCGCGCACCCCGATCAAAGAGCGCACGCAAGTCATGTTCAAATTTCGCGAAATTCTTTTACGCGATCTGAGCTCCATCGCGCATACGATCAGTCTTGAAAACGGAAAACTCATCGGCGAAGCGAAGGCCGGCCTGATGAAAGGCATTGAGGTCCTCGAGTTCGCCATCAGTCTGCAGAACGCCGATGGCGGCGGCAAAATGGAAGTCTCGCGTGGCGTAACGTGCGAGTATCGGCGCGAGCCCGTCGGCGTCGTCGCGAGCATTACGCCATTCAATTTTCCCGCCATGGTTCCCATGTGGACGATCCCGATCGCGCTCACCTTGGGCAATTGCATGATTTGGAA
>CAYPFC010000388.1:0-2170 GCA_964409815.1 uncultured Pseudobdellovibrionaceae bacterium | reverse complement strand
ATGACGGGCCCGGAAAAATACGAGTCGTTCCTGGCTCGGGGGAGCATGCAGGACTGAAGCCGACGCACTTCCACGAACGTGGAGCTTCGTAAAGTCACGAAGGCCGGAATGACGTTCTCGGCGGTCGTGACTTGCGCGGATTTGCACATTGGCTGTCAGAACGCCGTGATCCGCTTGCAGCAGCACGGCCAATCGGGCCGCGTTCGTCGCGCGGCGTACATCGTTCACCGCTGGGGCGACGCTCACGTCACGATCTCGGATAAAGACTTGAACCACTACAACCAGATCGAGAACAGCAACTACCGTCAGTTCGCGCAGTACCTTTCGAACACGGCCAACAATGCGTGCTTGGCGATCCTCGCGTCGGTTCAATCGGGCGCCCGCCAGATGCCCGAGTGCGCGCAGCGCCGCCTGATCGCTCAGTGCGGCCGTAAGCAGTGGCGCACGCCGGGCGCGAAGGTCTTTGACTTTCGTAGCTGGGCCGTCGCGTACGGCCGCTCGGGATTCGAGTTCGCGATGATCGATCAAAATACGAGTCAGGACCTCGAAGCCGCCGGCGAGCCCCGCCTGCGCGTTCGTGGCCCGCTCATCGCGAGCAATCAGCTTCCGATGTGGAATCGTCCGCTGAACGTTCAGGGTTACGGCGCCGAGGGTATCGAAAACGTGGCACTCGTTTCGAACGACGGTGGCGGAAATCTGAATTTGCAAGTGGATTTTAAAGGCCAAACGAAAACTTATACTCGCGTCAGCATCACCACGTTAATCGAAGACACGCGCTTCAACGTCCAACAGATGGTTGAGGGCGCGACGCAGATGCCGGAGCTGGACGGCTCGCAATGCGAATTAACCGAGGAAGCTCCTCCGGCTTCGCCGGTAGAGCCGCCTACGGGAACGGTTGTTCCGCCTGTGGAACCTGGTGTGGAACAACATTCCGAAGGCGACTTGGGCTAAATAAGCGCTCGCGCGCTCAGTCATTCGGTTGAAATCTTCCCTGACGCTATGGAAAAATGGCGTCAAGGAAGACAAAGTGGAAGTCACGACGACTAAATCCGTACAGATCGGCGCATCTGAGCCGCCTAAACTCGGTGCGTATACCGACTATCGTTTATTTCTCAAAGATTTCTACGAGCACAAGCGCGCGCTCACGCGTTCGGATCTGCGTCCGTATTCCTACGCCACGTTCGCGGCCGCCGCGGACATCCGCTCGCCGAATTATTTGAAGCTGATCATCGACGGCCAAAGAAACCTCTCGCGCGAGATGGCCGTGAAGTTCGCCCGCGCCCTGTCCCTCGATAAAGAAGAGACCGAAGAGTTCATCGCTTTGGTGGAGTTCACGCAAGCGACCGAGCCCCTGGAGCGTAATCGCCATTTAAAGGTGCTCGCCGACCTCAGGGTTCGCCAGCAGCTCAAGAGCGGAGAGATCAACGCCGAGACTTGGGAGAAGGTCCCGAGCTGGGTGACTTGGGTCCTTTACGCGTTGGCCGACCAGAAGGGCGTTTCGTTCCTGCCGTCGGAGCTTTTCGAGATCATGCGCGGGAAGGCTCGGCCCGAGGACATCCGTCGATGTTTAGAGCGCCTGATCGCTTCGGGTGAGCTGGTGCGGACCGAGGATGGGGGCGTGGCCAAGGGCCGCGAGCTCATGAGCGGCAGCGAAAATGTGCCGGTGGCGCTGGTGCGCAAGCTTCAGGCAGAATTGATTTATTTGGGCCTGGAGTCCCTGTTCCAGGATCAGCCGCAGGACCGCGAGTTCGGGGCGCAGACCCTGGCTTTGACCGAGGCGGAGTTCGAGCAGTTGAAGTTCGAGCTTCGTCAGCTGCGTAAGCGCTGGGCGAAAGATGTCTCGGTCGCGCGCGCGACTTCGGGTAAGGGCGATCGCGTGTTTCAGCTCAACATTCAGTTGTTCCCGGTTTCGATCTCTAAATCCAAAAATTGATTGCGGAGGCTCGGCCCGCGAGTATGTCCATCGCGGCATATTTGAGGCGTGCGAGAATCGGTGCGAGCTCATCCCTCAAAGATTTGGCGGGCGCGGGCGTTTTGTCTATTCCGGCATAATTGGAATATGCCGAAATAGGAAAAACGACGGCGAGGAATGCGTAAAACGAATCTCGCTTCGAACGTATTCCCGTTCGAGCTCATTATTCCGGAATAGACATCTTTGCTGGTCGGGGTA
>CAYPFC010000387.1:0-2176 GCA_964409815.1 uncultured Pseudobdellovibrionaceae bacterium | reverse complement strand
TAAAGACGGGAAGTGCCAGGATCCTCTGCTCACCGACCTCCTCAGAAACCAAACCCGTGAGTTCGTAAAATTCGTTCGCGGTCTTGAGTCCCAAGGCCTGGACGCGAATTCGAAGCGGGTCAAATGAAGTGGCTGGTCAGCGCTTTTGAGCCGTTCGGAGGCGCCTCCTCGAATTCGTCCTTGATCGTTCTTAAGGACCTCGAGACGCGCGATTGGCGCGGCCGGATCGAGTTCCTGCCCTCGGTGCCGGTCACCTTCGGAAGAGGTTGGGAATATTTAAAAGCCAATATCGACGCGTCATTCGACGGCGTGCTCGCGCTTGGACAGGCGGAGTCGCGCTCAAAGGTCTCTCTCGAAAGCGTGGCACTTAACTGGATCGATGCTCGCATCGAGGACAATCGCGGACTTAAGCCGAAGCCAGGAAGGATCGCTTCACCCGGACCGGATGTGCACTGGACCAATATTCCTTGGGAAAAATTCGAACTTTCCGACCTGTGCGAGCGCTCGTATTCGGCCGGGACCTTCGTATGCAACGAGCTCATGTTTCACCTCATGGATTGGGCGAAAACGCACGGGAAACTCGCGGGTTTCGTTCACATTCCGGCGCTCGCGTCGCAGCAAGAGCCGTCATTCTCGGCGTACCCGCGCATGCGCGATCTCACGGCTGCGAACGAAGTCGCGCGCGTGCTCGACTTTCTTATCCGGCTATGAAACCGATCGCGGTCGTCTCTGGAATCATCGAAAACGAAAAGGGCGAGATTCTCCTCGCGCAGCGGCCGCCCGGGAAAAGGCTTGCGGGTTTTTGGGAGTTCCCCGGTGGAAAAATAGAGGCGGGTGAGAGCGGCGAGGCGGCTTTACTCCGCGAGCTTAAAGAAGAGCTTAACCTCGACGTTCGAATTGTAAATTTCCTGGGCGTTTTTCGACACAATTACGAATGGGGCACGATTGATCTTCACGTATACGTTGTCTCGGCGCTGAGCGCTCCTTCCGCGACGGAAGACGTTCATATCTTTAAGTGGATAAGGCCTTCTAAAATCGAGCGCGCGGAGCTTGCGGAGGCCGACGTGGAACCCCTCGAGTTTTACCTCACTTCCAGACCAAAGACGGAGTAATCCTTCCGTTCTCCCAGCCGATATAGGAGATGACTGGGAGTGCGCATGTCCGTTCGAAAGCTGATCGCAGAGAAGGTCCTTTGGGAAACGTTGAAGCGTTGGAAACGCTCATCGCCTGAAATGGACCGCATTCAGTTCTTGAAAACCGTACCGTTCTTCAACGAGCTCAGCTCGTGGCAGCTTCGCCGGGTGAGCGAGATCGTGTTTGAGCGCTCCTACGACACCGGCGAGCTCATCTTCGAGCAAGACCAGCCGGGCGCCGCTTTGTTTTTGATCATCGAGGGACAAGTTGCCGTCGAGATGTTCCAGGAAAATGAGCCGACGACGCTCGCCATTCTCGAAAAGGGCGCATTCTTCGGCGAAATGGCGCTCCTCGACGAGTCTCCGCGCTCGGCATCCGCGCGTTGTCTTGAGCGCACGCAAACGCTCGCGCTTTACCGGAACGACTTGGCGCGATTGATCTCGACCGATCCCCAGACGGCTTGCCACATCTATAAGGCTCTCGCGCGTATCGTGGGTGATCGCCTGCGCACGACGAACGAGCTCGTATTGGCCGGTACGATCTCCTCAGAGAAGATCTCCGCATGAAACGCCGCCTGAGTCAGGAACAACAAGAGCGTGAGAGAAAGTCGCGCCGCCGAACCGTCAACGCGGGTTTTTGGACCGCGACCGCCGTTCTCGGAACGCTCCTGGTATGGAAGCTCAAGATGCTCCTGCTTCCGATCCTGGTCGGGGCGCTCCTGGCCTACTTATTTCGCCCCTTAAAGGATCGCTTTCGCGTATCGTGGCTTCCGCACGAGCTCCGCGTGCTTTCTTTGTTCGCGTGCATCGGTCTGGCTATTTTTTTGACTGCCAACTACGTACGCAAACAAATTCCCGACGAGCGCCAGCAGCTCGAGCTCAAGGTCCGCGTGAAGTATAAACTCAATGAAAAATTTCAGCAGATCGTCGGAACTCACGACAAAGAAAAGCGCTCGGGATTCGTCGCGCACCTCATCGCGCGCGAAGCCGGGCCGATGATGGATCAGGTGAACGTGTTCCTGGATCTCACGCCCGAGGAACAA
>CAYPFC010000386.1:0-2196 GCA_964409815.1 uncultured Pseudobdellovibrionaceae bacterium | reverse complement strand
GTGAACCTCCTCGAGCACCGTGTTCTTGGGATTCAAAACATCGAGCGAGTTCTGCGAGAAATATCCGATCTCGATGCTGGCGCCAACGGTCGCCTTTCCGCTCGTGGCTTCCGTATGACCGCAGATGATCTTCAACAAAGTGGATTTTCCCGCGCCGTTCACGCCGACGACCGCGACGCGATCAAGGCGCTTTACCAAAGCGTTGGCGCCGCTGAACACGTTGATCTCTTTGCCGTCGTCGCGCTTCCAAACTTTCGAGAGATTCTCGAGCTTGACGACCTCGTCGCCCCCGCGCGGCGGCTCTGGCCACTCGAAGTTGATCGCCTTTTCCTCGGTCGGGATCTCGATGCGGTCGATTTTCTCGAGCTTCTTCACGCGCGACTGAACTTGCGCCGCGTGCGAGGCGCGGGCCGCGAAGCGCGCGATGAACTCCTCTTCCTTCGCGAGCATGTCTTCCTGGCGTTTCGCCGCCGCGATCAGCTGCTCTTTGCGAATTTCCTTTTCGCGCTCGTAAAAATCGTAGTTACCGCCGTAAACCGTGATCGATTGGTGCGCCACTTCGACGATGCGGCTCACGAGGCGATTCATGAAATCGCGATCGTGGCTCGTCATGAGTAATGCGCCCTTGAAGTTCATGAGCCACGACTCGAGCCACACGATCGACTCGAGGTCCAAGTGGTTGGTCGGCTCGTCCATCAACAAAACATCGGGGTTCAAAATCAGAATCTTGGCGAGCGCGATGCGCATCTTCCACCCGCCGCTGAACGTGCCCGTGTCGCGGTGGTGATCGTCGGGCCCGATGCCGAGCCCGGTGACGATCTCGGCCGCGCGCGCGTCGAGGTCGTAGCCGCCCAAGCGCTCGAACTCCGCCTGGAGCTCGCCGTATTGCTCGAGCACCTTGGTCATTTCGTCGTCGTCCATCGGCTCGGCCAGGCGCGCCTCGAACTCGAGCAGCTGCTTCTGAATCTGCGGCAACTTGCCGGCGGCCGACTTCACTTCCTCAAGAACGGTACGGCCCTTCATCTCTTCGATGTTCTGCGAGAAATATCCGATCACGACGCGCTCGGGTTTCGCGACCTGCCCCTCATCCACGCCCTCTTCGCCGGTGATTACGCGAAAGATCGTCGTCTTGCCCGCGCCGTTCGGCCCGACCAATCCGCACTTGTCGCCGGGATTGATCTGAAAAGATGCGTTCTTGTACAGCACTTTACTGCCGTAATTCTTGGAGATATTCGCGACATTGATCATGGCGACAGCATATGAGATCTGGATTTGCTTTTGCAAGCTTCCCTCGCCAATATGGGCGAATGTTTCACGCTTTTCTGACTTTGATTTTCGCGGCCCAAGCCCAAGAGCTGCCATTCGCGGGCGGCGGGCGTCCCGATGTCACTTCGATCCACGCCGAGATCTCTCGGACCGAGGCGCTGGAGGACGCACGCGCCGGCCTCTCGGTCCCGTTTTTCAAGGGCGAAAAGCAGGTTTGGAGCGCCCAGCTTCGCGGACATAGCCTGAGGCTCGACGACACCCTCGTCATTCCCGATCGCGCGTTCACGCTGCCGAAGCATTTCGGCGGCGGAGACATCGGCGCCTCCGTATTCTTCCGCGGCGAGGCCTTTCAGCAAGGCGGAAACGCGAGCGTGGGCAGCACGGGCCGAAAGCTCTTCGACGACGAGAACGCGCGCTCGGTCTCGCTCAACTACTTCGCGCGCTGGGCTTACGAGAACGGGCAGGCGATTTATTTTTTCCTCAGCTATTCGAACAACCGGACGCGCTTCAACAATATCCCGCTTCCCGGAGTCGCCTACGGAATTGAAAAACCCGAGTACCGCTTGCTCGCGGGATTTCCGTTCGTCAGCGGCGGCTGGAACCCGAGGGCGTGGAGATTGAGCGCGTTCGCTTCCCCGTTCGCGGCGTCCGCGCACGTCGGTTACGTCGTGAAGGAGCCTTGGCAGGTCGGTGGAGGTTGGGCGTGGCTTCCGCGCTCGTTCCAAAATCTCGCGCCGGATATCGACGACGAACGCCTGATCTTTGATCGAAAAGAATGGACCGCGGGCGTGACCTATCAGCCCGCGCCGCCGATTTCGTTTTCCGTGAATTACGTTTACCAGGTGGACCGCCGATTCTTCATCGGTCAGTCCGCGGGAGACCGGTCCTCGAGCGCCGCCGGCCTCCCGGACGAGGGCGGCGTGCAACTCA
>CAYPFC010000385.1:0-2198 GCA_964409815.1 uncultured Pseudobdellovibrionaceae bacterium | reverse complement strand
ACGCGCGCGAAGCAGATGTCCGGGTTTTTCGCGGCCGCGGCCTCAAACACCGGCGCGAACGCTTTGCACGGTCCGCACCACGGCGCCCAGAAATCCAAAATCATCTTCGGAAACTTTTCGATGAGGTCGTCGAAGTTTTCGTTCGTGAGATCGATGAGCGGCATGGATTTAGTTTATGAGTCCGGGAGTCGGGCGGCAAGTGAGCCAGAAAATCAAAAGAAATGGCACAGAGGGCTTGGTCGGACCTTGCAGGACTTTGGTCCGTCGGACCCGCCCTCCCTCTGTGGGCGCACCACCTTTTCATCGAAAGGGGGTCGCTATGGAACAGTACAACCTGTACCGTTCTTTTCGGATGAACTGGCGGATTTTCAAGATCCAGATATGGAGTCTCTTTTTGCTCCATAAGCTGATCCTGATTATTTGCAAGTACGCGCTATTTCTCTAGCTCGGCTAGGGCTTAGGTAGGGAGGGCGGGCTCCGGCACTATCGTATATAGAGCAAAATGCCGAGGAGCAGAGCAATGAAACTCTTCGCTCTCGTCTTTTGCTCCTTGCTGGCGACCTTCTCTTCCGCGCACGAGGGCCCTACGGACGGCTTCGGCTGTCATTCCGCGAAATCGGGAACGTATCACTGTCACACCGGACCTCTCGCCGGACGCAATTTCGTGAACAAAGCCGCCGCGGTCAAAGCGATGATCGCGCTCGAGCAAACGGACACGTCGAAAGAAGAGCCTGCGAAGCCCGCGGAGACGCCGAAGACACAGATCGCGGAGTCTCCCGCCATGGAAGCCGGCCCCGCTCCGGCGTCCGTGACCCCCGTGACTCCCGCGACGCCGGTTCCTCCGAAAGCGGATTTCAAGCTCGCCGAGATCGACCCACTCAAAGTGATCTCGTGGCACGCGCCGAAGATGGGGAAAGAAAATCTGAACTACCATCACGTGGCGCCGCTTATCGCGATCGCCGACTTGGTGATCCTCGAAGACCTAAGCCTCACGGATCTGAGCCGGGAAGGGCTCAATCAGCTCGCGTCCGCGCTTTCCTCCACGATCGGCGAGAAGATTTGCCGCGCGATCGTCATGCCGTCGAAAGACGCGAAGTCGCGCGCGGCGCTGCTCTGGAAAGACCGAAAGCTCGCATTCGTGCGCGGGGACGGACGCTTCCGCGAGAGCTGCCGCTCGGAGCTGAAGATCACGGACCGCCGCTCGCTCGCGACCGTCTTCGTGAAGCACGCGAGTCAGTTCGTAACCATCGCTCCGGTCACCAAGGACTCCGACATCGCCGCCGTGTTCGCCGGCCTCTCGCAAAATCAATGGCCCGCGCTCGTCGCCGGCGACTTCAATGCCGAGTACGCGCACGCCTCGTTAAAGCCCTTAAGGGACCAGCATTTCATTCCGGCGCTTCCCGATGCGCGCGCGCCCCTCAAATCCGTACAACAGCGCGACTTCCAGAAGACGCGGGACAACTTCTGGGCGCGCGGGCTCGCGAGCCTCGAAGCGCGCGTGGTCGATCTCTATGCGGAGTATCCCGACTTGGACGTGGATCAGATCCGCTTGCGTTTCTCGGATCGTCTTCCTATCTACACCGAGCTCCGCTTCGCGCTCGATGACGAGAATCCCGATGCCGGCAAGCGCCTTCCCACGAGCGAAAGCGACGATTCCGATAACTGAGCGTAGCGATTCCGCGACTCCTGAAATTTTTTTTTAACCTTTCCTACAAAGCTTTAACCCCTTTCCTCAGGGTCCAGGTCCACTCATCGGGGTTGTTCAAGGCTAAGGAGGGGAACCTTGTATACAAAGCTTTCCGTCATCACAGTTCTGTTCGCGATGCTGGGGCTCGGTTGTTCTCGGCTCGGTCAAGAGTCGTCGGGCGAAAGATATATCGTCGTATTCAAGAAGGCGCCCGTGGGCCTGGCGATTCGCTCTCACCGGCTGGGAGCCAAACAAGCCGTGGAAAAAGTCATGGGGGATTTGGCGGACCGCCACGCCTTGAAAGTCGCCGAGCGGACATTTTCGGTGGCGATTCAGGCCGGCGTCTATGAGCTGGATGAAGAGCAGGTCGCCGCGCTCGCCGACGATCCGGACGTCGATTATATAGAGAAGGACGAGATCGTGACCATCGGCGCGAGCCAATCGGGCGCGACGTGGGGCCTCGATCGCATCGATCAGGCCGATCTCCCTCTAAATCAAACTTATAACTACC
>CAYPFC010000384.1:308-2205 GCA_964409815.1 uncultured Pseudobdellovibrionaceae bacterium | reverse complement strand
TGGTTGGGAAAGGGAAACGACTGCACGCTGTAGGTCTGGGGCAATGCTTCCCCGACTCGACCGAACTCCTTCGAGGGCTCGCGAACCTCGAAGTCGATCACCATGTAAGACTTTTGGCCGTCGTCTTTGGCTCCGCAAAGAAGCTTAACGGGAGCGAAGCCCTTCGCGTCGGCGGCGAACGCGGGAACTGCGGCGAGCACGAATACGAGTGCGAGAGTTTTGAAGATCCTTTTCATTTCGTCCTTCCTTAGCGAGCGCCCTCGGCGCCGGTTGTGGTTTGCGCGTCCTCAAACGTTCCGCCGTGCTGGATTTGCGTCGACGGCGCGGCGACTTGATCTTTTAAGTAAAGCGCCATCGCGCGGCGCTGCTCGGGCGTGAGCTTGCTCGTCTCGCGAATCACGTGACTCATTTCCCCGCCGACGTAGTCGACCATCGGGGGTGGGGTCATGCCATCGAAGAGAAAGCTCGCGATCTGCTCAACCGACCACGTCCCGATTCCCGAAAGGCGATCTTGAGTGATGTTGGGACCGTGATAGCCCGTCAAAGGCGCGTTGATATCGAAGGAGTCCTCGCGCGCGCGCGGCGCGTGGCACTTGGCGCATTGGAAAACCTCGCGCACGAGCCGCCCGCCCGTATTCCATTCGCGCGTCTTAGTCCAATCGGGTCGGTACGTGCCGTGCCCTTCGCCGCCGTGGCCGAAGCTGATGAGGGGAAAGGACAGGATCAGAAAATAAGCAGTCAGTCGTTTCATTGCGTCCTCCGTAACGCTGACCCCTAATTACCCCGTCTCAAAATAGGATAGGCGCCTTTTCACGTATACGCGAGAGGGGCGTCTCATTTTGAGACACTTATTTCAAAAATGTTTCAGATTGAGAAAAGCGGCCGTACGATCGGATGAATCACAGGAGTGATGCCATGAATGCAAGGACTGCATTAAACCGATTCCCGCTCATTCTATTTTTTTTATGTCTTCCCGCTTTCGCCCAGGAGCAGAATACCTGCCGGTGGATTCCGACCTTCGAAAAGCCCATCGAAGAAGTCGCCGCCATGGTGGAGGCCCGATCGGGGCGAAAACCCGCGGTCTCCTGCGGCGCCGGCGCCGACTTTAAGGTCTGCCATAGCTGCGTCGACCGACTGACCGAAGAGCAATGGGCGCAGATCAAGCCGATGCTCGCCGAGCCCCAGTTCCGCAACTGGCACCGCGCCTGGCACACATCCGAGCTCGATAACGACAACTCGTTCCATGCCGTTTTGTCGGAGCAAACCGGAAGGCCCGCTCGCGAGATTCAGGGGGAAAGCTTTCTCTACATGCACCGCGAATTGATCCGCGCGGTGAACGCGAACGCGGCGGCCCTCGGCTTGCCCTGCATGCGCGGGTGGACGCAGCTTCCCCGGGCCGCGGACGACCCGCTGTGGCCGACGGTGGACGCGCAAAACCTCCTGAATGACGAGCCGGTGTGTCGAACCGCCCCCGCGGAAGTCCGCCAAAATGCCGGGCGGTTCCTGCGCATGCTCAGTCGGATGGACAACGCCGTGGACCAACGCGTGCAGCGCGAGATGGACGCGGCCCGCGAGGAGATCACCGATATCACCGCGCTTCAGGCCGAGCTCGACCGCATCTTCATCACCGGCGAGAATGAAAAATCCGAGAACCGGCAGCGCCTGCTGCGCGAGCTCAATCTCACCGAGGAGCAGGTGGCGTCGCTCGGGAATTGCTCCACGCGCGACAGTATGGAGATCATCAACCGCGACCACCAGCAAATCGTCGCGCTCACCGAGCGCGAGGCGGAGCCCGAGTACCTCCGTAACAATTCCCTCGGTGTGATGGGAAACTCGGTCGCGTTCAGTTGGCACGGCCGGCTGCACGGGATCTACGACTATAGTCCTCCGGCGAACT
>CAYPFC010000384.1:0-298 GCA_964409815.1 uncultured Pseudobdellovibrionaceae bacterium | reverse complement strand
CAACATGGGAAGCTTCTCGTCTTCGCACGTGAATCTGCACTTCTATCAAGTGCATGGCTTGGTCGATAACTACATCGACAAGTGGCTGAAAGAAAACGGTTTCGAGATCGCCGCCAAAGACTGCACCGGAAAAGCGAAGTGCTACCAATGGAAAGACACGTGGTCGAGCACGCCGCCGGACTTCACTCAGGGAACAGGGTGTGCCCTGGGAAGCAGTCCCGAGATTTCCGATCCGCCAGAGATCACCCGCTAATCTTTTCAGGCTGTTGACGGAAATCGCGGGTTTTCGTCAACGCCT
>CAYPFC010000383.1:0-2228 GCA_964409815.1 uncultured Pseudobdellovibrionaceae bacterium | reverse complement strand
ACAAACATTGCGTCGGTTAACGGCCAACGTTCGATGGGCGAAAGCCAGCGCCAGATCAATAAATCGTTCGCGCAATTGGCTTCCGGTAGCCGCATCACAAAAGCCGCCGACGATGCCGCGGGATTGTCGATCAGCGAAACGATGAAATCGACGATCCGCGGATATCAACAGGCCAGCCGTAACGCGAACGACGGTATCTCGCTCGTGCAGATCGCGGAAGGCGGATTAAACGAAATCTCGAACATTCTGACTCGCTTGCGCGAACTGGGAGTTCAAGCGGCTTCCGACACGGTCGGCGACGTCGAGCGCGGCTTTATCAATAAAGAGGTTCAGCAGCTCATCAACGAATCTCAGCGTATCGCGCAAACCACCCGTTTCGGAAAGACGAACCTTCTTGACGGGTCGGGAGAGGGCTTCGAGTTCCAAGTGGACATCAATAATGACAGCTTCAACGATCGCATCGGCTTCAACCCGAGCGAGATCAACGCTTCGACCGAGCAGCTCGGCATCGCGAGCTTCGATTTCTCGGATAAGAACAATGCGCGCGAGGCATTGACCGTGCTCGAAGACGCGCAACGCGCCGTCAACGGCAACCGCGCGACACTGGGAGCGATCCAGAACCGCTTGATCTCGACCACCGAAAACCTCGGCGTCGCGATCGAGAACTTCAGCGCCGCGAACTCGCGTATCCGTGATACCGACGTCGCGCAAAGCTCCTCCGAGCTGGCCCGCAACAACATTCTGCTCAACGCATCGATCGGCGTGTTGGCTCAAGCCAACCAAATCCCCGGTCAAGCTTTGAAACTGATCGCTTAACCGACTTTCGAATTTTGAAATAGCGAGGTCCCGTTCTCCGGGCCTTGCGGACATACCTACCCCTGGGGGTTTTCGCTCGCGCGGAAATTCCCAGGATGTCTTTTTTGGCGAGCGGTGCTAACTTCTAAGCCGATGCTCCAGCCACTTCCCATTGATCCATTATTAAAAGATATCGTCGAGGCGGTGCGCACGCACGCGTGCACGATTCTGACCGCGACCCCTGGGGCCGGAAAGACGACGCGCTTGCCGCCGGAGCTTCTCGGCGCAGTGAAAGGTAAAATCCTGGTGCTGGAGCCGCGTCGGATGGCGGCGGTGGCGGCGGCTTCGCGCATCGCCGAAGAGCGCGGGTGGAGCGTCGGGCGCGAGGTCGGCTATCAAGTTCGATTTGAGTCGCGCACGTCGCGTGAGACACGACTGAACTTCGTCACCGACGCATTGGCGCTGCGGATGCTCGTCGACGACTCGGAGCTCGAGGGCGTGGACCTGGTCGTGATCGACGAGTTTCACGAGCGCAATTTGAACCAAGACCTGATGCTCGGCTGCCTGCGCGAGTTGCAGGAGCTCGGTCGCGGAATCAAAATCCTCATCATGTCCGCGACCCTGGATACGGAGCGTTTGAAGCGCTTCCTCGCGGGCGCGCACCTGATCGACGTTCCCGGCAAAGTTTTTCCGCTCGAGATTCGCAATTTCAACGGCAACACGCGAGTCGCGACGGACCATGAGTTTTTCGATCGCGTGGGCGACGCGGTCGCCGGCGGCGCGCGCGAAGGGGCGGGCGATATTCTGGTTTTCCTTCCGGGCGTCGGCGAGATCGCGCGCGCGCGGGAGCGTCTTGAGGAAATGCGCCTGGGACGCGAGATTCAGGTTCTGCACGGATCGTTACAGCTTACGGAGCAGCAGAAGGTACTTCGTCGCTCGTCTTCCCCGCGAGTGATCCTAAGCACGAACGTCGCCGAAGCCTCGGTCACGGTGGACGGTGTGGATTACGTTGTGGACACCGGCCTCGCCAAGGTTCTGCATACCAATTCGAAGACCGGTTTTTCGCAGCTCGAGTTGTCGCGGATCTCGGAGTTCAATGCGCGCCAGCGCGCGGGCCGAGCCGCGCGCCAGAAATCCGGGGTTTGCGTGCGCCTATGGTCGGCCTTCGAGCAATCCACGATGGAGATCGAGCCCGCGCCCGAGTGTCACCGCGCGGATTTAAGCCAAGCTTTGCTCTTGCTCGCGCACTTAGGCGTTTCGGATTTCGCGCGATTCGCGTGGTTCGATCCGCCGCCGGCTCAGCTGCTTTCGATGGCCGTGCGCTCGCTGAAATGGATCGGCGCGCTCGACGGAGACCAGCGTCTGACCGAGCTTGGGAAGAAGCTCATTCGTTATCCTTTGCCGCCGAGGCTAGGCGCCTTGCTCGTGCTCGG
>CAYPFC010000382.1:1239-2270 GCA_964409815.1 uncultured Pseudobdellovibrionaceae bacterium | reverse complement strand
GGCGCAAACGGCGATGGATCGTCTCGAGCGTTTACAGCTTGTCCGTCGTCAACCGCCAGACAAGGCTGTTGCGACACACGATCTTGTCGAGCATTTGAGCGAAGTTCCATCGGAAGCGATTCGTCGCTATCACCGTACATTGCTTGAGAAAGCGGCTTCGGCGCTGGACGCTCAATCAAAAGAAGAGCGCGACATTACAGGAATCGGAATTGCGATTGATAAGAAAGATCTCAAGGCCATCGCTCGCGAAATCGCAGAGTTTCAAGAGCAGGTCATTGCGAAGTACGGTCGCAAACGCCGTGGTCGTAAGTTCGATTCGATTTATCAATTGGAAGTTGCGTTGTTCCGTCTAGATCAGGAGCAGAAGTGATGAAAACACCTTCAAGTATCTCTAGCCGTGCCTACGGAAAACTCACGCTGCTCGCCCTGGTGGTGCTAGGCGCTTCGATACTCGGTACTTCGGCTTATGCCGGCCCGACTCGTGTTGGAAATGGCGACGACGGAGCTGACCTCGAGTCCTTGGAAGACGCGGTTCCGGTGAAGTCCGGTATTCTTCAAGAAACTCGCAAAGAGGCTGTCGAAAAACTGCGTCGCTTGCAAGTCGGTAGCGTCGAAGGCCTTGGGATGTTGATCCCAGAGGTTGAGAAAACCGAAATTCTACTTGTTGGTCGAAACATCGATCTACGCAAGATGAACACAAATCCTCACGAGCGTGAGGAGGCGTTGGAAGTCGCTCGCGCAATTGGCGCTGTCGGTGAAAGGAATCAGTTGGTGTACGCTCGAACATTTGCCGAGCCTCATGCTGCGACCCGCTTTTTCCCAGCGGCCTTGATGCTTGATCGTTCACAGCTAGTAGCGCTTCATATCCACGAAGCCTTGCATCGCGCTTTGCCGAAAGGTGTGCGTGAGAACGAGAAGATCGTAAGTCGCATCACTCTGGCCATTGCGGCACCTGACACGACATTTGATCGTGTGAAAATGGCTGTGGGTCGTGAGCTTGCTAAGGCGAATGCGACCAAGTCCGACACAGG
>CAYPFC010000382.1:0-1229 GCA_964409815.1 uncultured Pseudobdellovibrionaceae bacterium | reverse complement strand
GGGAAGCTGCCAAGACCGAAGGAAGCGCGACCCCGATTCTGGCTACACTGGGAAGTGAGCTTGGGCCGAGACCACGTAACAACTATGTGGAGTACGGGTATCGTTCCTACTTCCTGCCGGAGTCCAATCAGTCGGCGGCGCCGATCTCGTCGCTGCATTCTCTGAAGAGCTTCATGTACCCGTTCGGAACAAGTGAGAAGCGTGAGCTTGGGTTCTTGGGATTTGGTCTTGAGTTCACCTTCGTTGGTTTGACGGATCGTTGGTATCTAGGGCCGGTGGGGCTTGCGACACGTGTTCGCGTGGCGAAGATCGACGAGTTCGACGTGCAGCTTCGTGCGGACTTGCATCTGAACACGGTGTCCGCTGGAGAGATTCGCGATATTCCGGTTGGTCGTGATACGGGGACCTTTGGCGTTGTTGTTCGACGTGAAGATGATCACCGTTTCACTGAAGTACGCCGTGCGGCCCCTGCCGTCGGTGATGCGCCCGTCCTCGAGGATCTGGAGGAATTTGTCGAGGATGGTGCGGTGCGCCTTGTCGATCTCGTCGAACAGCAGGACACTGAACGGCCGCTGTCGCACCGCCGTAGTGAGCTGCCCACCCTCCTCGTAGCCCACATAGCCAGGCGGCGCGCCCAGCAACCGCTGGTCGCTGTGCTCCTGACCGTACTCGCTCATGTCGAACCGAACGAAGGCATCGTCGGAGCCGAAGAGCGCGAAGGCGAGCGCCTTCGCCATCTCGGTCTTTCCCGTACCCGTCGGCCCCGCAAAGAACAGAACGCCCTTCGGGCGCCCGGACGACCCGGAGTCCGCGCTCGAGAGCCCCGCCCGCGCACGGAAGAGCACGTCCATTACCGCACGAATCGCCGCGTCCTGGCCCTTTACGCGCCGTCGCAGGTCCGCCTCGATCCGTGCGAGCCGGTCGTCGTCGATCTTGTCCCACTCGCTCTCGCGGACACCGTACTTGAAATAGTCGACGAGCGCCTTTAGGCCGTCGGCATGGCGCTCCGCACTCTGGCCTGCCGGCACGGCGCGCAGGCGGTAGCCCTCGTTGCGCGAGAGCACGCCGAGGCCCGAGAGATCGAGTACCGTGAGGTCACGCGTGAGCTCGACGAAGCGATCCTCGAGCGCCTCGACCGCACTGAGCTCGTTCGCATCGAATGGCTCGGCCTTTGCGCGTCGATCGAGAAGGTGGCGCGTATCGTCGTCGAGATCGAACGTCGTGAAGCG
>CAYPFC010000381.1:0-2270 GCA_964409815.1 uncultured Pseudobdellovibrionaceae bacterium | reverse complement strand
TCCACGAAGTGCGGATTGTCGCCGCCCTTCACGCGCGTGCGGGCCTTCAAGAGCACGTCGGCTTGATTGAAGCCCGTGTCGCCTCCTCCCGGAAGCTTCTTGAACCCGGTGGTTTCGTGGTAGCCGGCCTGTAAGAGCGCGGCGTAGGTCTCGCCACCGTAATTTCCGCGCGCTTGAATTTTCCGGTAATCGAACGTACCCAAAGACCCGTCAAAGAACCCCGAAGCTCCCGCCTTTGGCGACGGCGTAAGGAAGTTGAGCGATCCGCCGACGCTGTTCGGTCCGTAAATCGTGGTCGCGACGCCCTTGAAGACCTCGAGCCCCTCGACGTGCATCATGCTCGGCGTGAAGTACGCGGCCGGGGCCGAGTACGGCGCGGGCCCGATCAGGACTCCGTCCTCCATGAAGTTCACCTTTTTGGATCGGTCCGGATTCGTTCCGCGAAGCCCGATGTTCGGGCGCAGGCCGTAGCCGTCCTCCTCGCGCACGTACACACCGGGCACCTGCTTGATGGTGCGGTTGAGATCGGTATCCTGTTGGCGGTTCAGATTTCGCTTCGAGATGTAGTGAGACGAGTTCGGTTTTGTCAGCTCTTCCGCTTCGCTGCCGATCACCTGGATCGTTTCAATTTTCCGAGGTTCGTCTTCTTGCGCGAAAGCGGTAGCGACGAGAAACAGGAGCTCAAAGATCATTTCGCTAGCCTTTGTACCCTTAGGCGATGAGGTTCATCCGCCGGCGCGGGTAGGATCCACGTCTTTGGCAAGAAAGATTCCCGGATAAGCGTCAAATCCACTTTGTCGTCGATGAGCGGCTTCGCGAGCCGGCCGTTGAAGCTCGCCATCGTCTCGACGAACACGCCCACGTCGAGCCCGCGCTCCTTGAACTGACGTTGAATGAAGTGCGCGAACTGCAGGATCATATCGGGCGTCGTCGACATCTCGAGCTCTTGGTGCCTGAGCAAGTACTCCGATGGCGAAACATACCAAGTACGCCCGCTCGCGCGGTCCTGAACGCGAAACACGGCTTCGCCGTTCTTCTCGCGGATCATGACCTTCCAAGAAAAGCGCATGCCTTCCTCGTTCCAAAGCACGTCGCCCGGATACAAAAGATGCCGGAAAGGAACCGTCCACTGAAGTAAAACGTAAACCGCAAGTCCCGCGACGACCGCCGGCCGCCATTCAAACGTTATGTTGCGCGCCCGCTCGACGGCGGGCAGGCGCAGGAGCCTGCGCGGCCAATCGTCCGGGAAAAACACGAGTGCCATGGTAACCATGATCACGGGGAACATCCCGATCGGGAACAAGAGGGAGGTCATTGCGTGAAAGACCAGAATCACGAGGTACGCCCACTTACGCGTGCGCGGGATCAGCATCCACGCCCAAATCGTCGTGTCGAACAAGAACCCGGCCCAGCTCATCGCATAGTGCGCCCACGTCTGCGCGAAGAACCAACCGAACACCGGCATATCGCGATGGGCGGTCAGCCAAATGTTGAGAGGCTGCGCCTCAAGCAGCCAATCGGTTCCGAACTTGGCCAACCCCGCAAAGAAATAAACCGTGCCGACCTGCAAGCGCAGCCAATTCAGGGTCCATGCGGGGACCCATTCGCGACGCTCGCTCAAGCCCAGGCGGTTATCCAGAGACCACATCGCGTTCAACGGAAGAAACATATTGATGAACGCGAGCAGCATGACCAAATAATAATGATTTAGATAATTGCTCTGATCCAAGAGTTCGATGTACGAGAATCCGAGGAAGAACAACACGCTCATCGCGCGCGTGAAAAGGCCGAACATCAGGCACACGCTGACCGCGATCATCACCGCGAAGTGAAGGTAGATCCCCTGCCCGGGCCAGAGCTGAATCCACTCGAAGCCGTAGTACTTGAACATGAATTCGGGACGCGTGAAGCAGCGCTCGATCCAACCCATGTACCAGAAGCGCACGAGCCCGATCGCACCGATCAGGCCGAACAGAATCCGGTAGGCCGCGAGGCTGGATGCGTGAATAGGCGCGAAGAGTAAGTGGCGCATCAGTCTCCGTCGGACTCGGCTTTAGGTTGTTGCAGATCGAGCGCGCTCAAGACTTCGGACTTCCAAAAGGCCATCATGAATTTCGTATGGAAGTACAAGCGGCAGGCCGGAACGGGGCTGTCGGCATCCACGCACTGGGCTTTGTCCATCGAGACCACTTGTTGGTCGAGCGGCATGCCTTCGGCCTCGACGTCCCTCAGCGCGAGCTCCATCGCCTGAACGTTCGCGCTCATCTGGT
>CAYPFC010000380.1:0-2282 GCA_964409815.1 uncultured Pseudobdellovibrionaceae bacterium | reverse complement strand
AAGCTCCGCCCATTTCTCTTTCAGCGTATCCTGCAAGCCTTCAAACGCCACTTAGCCCCCCGAGAACCGTTTGACGTTGAACTTGTAGGCGAAGCCGACTTTGCCTTGCGGAACCCTCACGCGATTCTCGGTCACGCCAACGCGTCCCTGAGCCACGGTCTGGAGCGCGCGCATGATGGCGTCGCGGCCCTGATCGTTGTTCGTGTAGCCGTGCACTTCGGCCGTATCGTTGGCGATCGACACGCGCTTGATCTCGAGCGGGACGTTGGCGCCCGGAGGCATCGCCGCGCTGATCAGGTTTACGATGTCGAGCGCCGAGTTGATAAACACGACTTTCTCGGCGGCCTTGCGGGTCTTCTCGAGCTTTTCTTGATTGGAAATGAAACTGCGGATCTTGCTCGGGGAGGGCGTGCCTCTCATGTTGGCGATCGCCTGCGCTTGAGTTTTCAACACCTGCTCGGATTGTTCCATCAAGCGAAGCGCGAGACCTTCGCGGAACCACCCATAAGTCAGCAGCACTAAGAACGCGACACCCGCGAGCTGAAGCGCATGACCCCACTTGTCCCACATCGCCTCGAAGTAATGGCTCTGTTGCGCGAACTCGCCTTTGAGGAAGTTCGTCGCCGGATTGCGCGGGCGGCGCAAGCCTTCGAGCGCGAGTCCCACGGCGGCGCCCGCGACGAGCTCGATATGAACGTTGGTCTCGAAGCTGACCGCCGGGTGGTGGTCGAACTGTTTGAAACGATTGAACGGAATTTCGAAGTGCTGGGTAAGGAACGCGCCCAGGTTTTTGAGCTGCGAGCCGCCGCCGAGCATGTGCGCCTTGGTCCACTGCAGGTGGAACTCGCTCTTGAGCTCGAGCATCTTGAGCTTCATCTCGTTGACGAGATTCATGACCGCGCTCTCGATCGTTTCCGAAAACGTCGCTTGCTCGCGGGTGCCGGCGCCCTTATCGAGCATGATGAAGCCCTTGGTCTGCAGCTCGCGAAGGCCTTGAATGTAATTGAGACCGTACTTTTGCCCGATGGCGTCAGCGACGTTCTTCGCGCCCCAGTCGATGTTGCGGACGCCGAGGAGCACGCCTTCGGAATAAACCAAGAGCTCCGTCGAAAGATGGCCGATGTTGACGACAAGCTCGGCCGGGCGGTCGCTCGGAATCTCCTGCTCGGCGCTCGGGCCCTCGATGGGCGCGTCCATCCAGCGCTCGAACAAATTGTTGATGGCCATGCCTTCGGTCGAAATCAGCGCCGGGTTGACGCCGCAGTCATTGGCGAGGCCGATCATCTCGAGAATGCGCTCTTTCGGTACCGCCATGGCGAGCGTGTCGGCGCCTTTGCCGGCGTAGCGAACGATTTTCGCGTCGAAGATCGCGTCCTCTTGCGAGAACGGAAGCTCGTCCTCGAGTTGCGAGACCACGGCCTTTTGAACCTTGAAGCGCTCGCGGAAGGGCAGGCGCACGAGGCGACCGGACACCGACTGCTGCGCGATTCCGAAGACGTAGCTCGTGCGCTCGGGATCGTAATTTTGGAAAAGCGTTCTGAGTGTATCGATGATCTCGATCTTTTTGTCTTTGGTGAGATCGAGGCTGAGCGGGAATTCTTGAACTCGACGGATGACGTAGGACTTCGAAGTCGCCTCCACTTCGGCGACCTTTATGCTGAACGCTCCGATGTCCACACCAACGCTGATCATAAGTTTACGTAAAGGCTATCAGTTTTCTTCCCAATACACTACCGTTGGACGGCCCTTGGCGCTCTTTATCTTCTTGGTATTACCTTGGTCCTGTCCGGTGCCCGTTCCATTCCCGGAACCGGTGTTTCCGGCTCCGGTCGTTCCACTGCCGGTGGTGCCCGTTCCACCGTTGTTTCCGCCCGTACCGTTGTTCTCTTCGTCTTGCTGCTTTTTCAGCATTTCCGAGTAGCGATCCGTGAGGTTCGGGTAATCGTAGGTTATGGCCGTGATTTCCCGCTTAACGTTAGATGAAATTCCCGTCGAAACGATGCGGAAGTTGAACTCCACGTCGAACAGGAAGGGGACCTTCGCCTCCTGGAGAGCGCGGGTGTTCACGCCGAAGGTCTGGATGAATCCGAAGAAGTCGTTCTCGTTTTGAAAGGGGCCGCCGAGCTTGGGGTCGTTGCGGCGCTCGATGATCTTGTTCACGGCCTCTTCGGTCATGGTGGGATCGAGCGCCATGAGCACGTCTTTGTCGGCATAGTTAACGTTGACGCCCTTGGTGCCGAACACGGTGATTCGCGGCGCGAGGACTTTATAGAAATCGTCCT
>CAYPFC010000379.1:0-2293 GCA_964409815.1 uncultured Pseudobdellovibrionaceae bacterium | reverse complement strand
CAAGTCTTAGCGAAGATATTCGCGGACGGCTTTTTCCATATCGTCCTTAAGCCCCAGCCCGCGCGCGACCGAAAGCGCAGACTCAAGCGATCTTCCCTCTTCGCGAACCATGTGAATCGCGAGCCAGGCGGCCGCGCGATTGCCCGTCTTGCAAAAGAGCAAAATCGGCTTTTCGTGAGCTTGCGCCACCGCCTTGTCGATGTCGGCGATGACTTGAGGATCGATCTTGGGATCCTTCGCGAAGTTCACGCGATTATACTGCAGGCCGAGCTTGGCGACCGTCGCGGGCTCGCTGCAATTTCCCAGCTCGTCGATCGCACGGAGATCGAGGACAACCGCGCCTTTCCGCTTTTTGAAGCTCGCCAACTCCTGCTCGGTCGGGGTACCGGCAACATAGATGTTCCCGTAGTTTTTGATTTCGATAGCGGAAGCTTGAATGAGAAACGCGAAGATCAAAGAGATCATACTCGACGAATAGATCAAGTTGTGCGGGGAAGCAAGACGGCCCCGAATTCTTGAGCGGCGCGATGCGAGGTCCGAGCTCCTACCGTCTCAAAATGAGACGGTGCGGATTTTGGGCACGCGCCTGCTGAGAGTTTGACGGCCCGTTCATTGTATTCCATTCCCTACCGCGGCCCTGACTTTGCTCATATATACATCAAATCCATTTATAAGGAGCCGACCCTTGAAGATCCGCCATTTCCCGCTACTGCTTACCGGCCTTCTCATGTTTCAGGTACCGGCCTCGGGACAGAAGTCGAACCGGGTCGCGATGGGCGAGCAGAGGCTTCTGAAGATCATCGCGGACGGGCGCGTGACCGAGCTCGATCAGGTGCCGGCCCTCTTGCCGAAGACGTTCCTCTCGAACTTCACGATTAAGCATGGATTGATGATCGACGGCCCCCGCGGCCACTTGGCCGAAGCGGATGTCCCGGGTCTGGGCCAGCACTCGACCCCGCTCGCCCCGCGCGCGTTCGTTTTCGATCCCTACACGGGCTTCGCGATCTCGTACAACGGCGACGTGAATCAACAAGGCGGTCAAACGCTCGATACCATCAGCTTCGACTTCGAGAAAAAAGAATTCCGTCTGGTCAAAATCGACTTCCCGCTCGAGAACCCCGGCGTGGCCCGCGTGAACAACCAGAACTGCACGCTCTGTCATGGCCCGAACAATCGCCCCGTTTTTTCGATGTATCCCGATTGGCCCCGCTTCTTCGGCTCGGACAACGACGAGCTGCTGCTCGGTCAGTTTCCCGCCGCGGACTTCGCGGGCGCCGACATTCTCACGTTACGCCGGCGCGATATACAGCTTCGCGAGTACACCGAGTTTCATAACTTCAAAAACAAAGTCGTCGCCGCGGGCCATCCGCGATACGCGCCGCTGTTCGACAAAGAGGCCTACGCCGTCCACGGGTTCAAAGAAGGCAATGACGTGTACCGCGAGTATCCCTACCGCTCCGACGTCGAAAAGCCGGGCGTAAACCTGGACGCGAGCGATCCATCGCGCGCCTTCAGCCGCCGCGCTGGTCTTCGCTTCAATCTGCTCTATAGCCGCCTTTTCGTTCAGCAGGTGATGAAGAAGATCACCGCGCATCCGAACTTCAACGAGTTCGGCCCGTTCTTCGTATACAATCTTATGCGCTGCGGACCCGAGACCGGAAATCGTACGAACGTCATGCAGGCCTGGCAGGATCGCGTGCACCGAGCGCTCTCTAAGGTCGAGCAGGAACGCACGATCGCTTACCAGCGCTGGAATCCGGCCGAGACCGACGAATCGAAGCGCCTCGAAACCGTCGGTCACTTTCAACTTCCGGGTGGAAACTTAAGCTTTCGCGAGAACCGAAGCCTTCTTGACTACGGACAAAACCTCGCGCTCTTCGGATTGAAGATCAACGACGTCGATATGCGCTTCACCTATCATCACCCGCAGTACGCGCCCGAGAACGCCTTCCGCGACCTGTGCAAGGACTCCAATTCGTGCGGCGATCAATCGATGCATCTGGGATACCTGCAGCGCTCGTATTACAACTCGTACAACGACGGCTCGACGACGATGGACGAGCACTTGACGTCGAACATTTTACAGCATCTCGCAAAGAACGATCGCGAGCTCGCGGCATTCTTGAAAAAGCGCGGTGCCTTCGCCGTGCGCGGATTACTCAACAAGTATAGCGGTCCGACGTTCGAGGAACGCTTGAAGTTCGATCGAGAATTTTTCGCGCAGATGGACGGCTACTCGAAGTGGTTCAGCCTGCCTTATCCGTTCGCGAACGGGGACAAAGATCGTCCAATG
>CAYPFC010000378.1:0-2303 GCA_964409815.1 uncultured Pseudobdellovibrionaceae bacterium | reverse complement strand
ACGAGTTCACGCGGGCGCGGATTAACAAGATCGACGGCAACGTGATCGTCGACGACACCGACTTCGATTCGGTGCGCGCCGATCCGAGCCGCGATCCCGAGCGGGTCGATCGCGCCTACGATGCGCCGGTGGGCGCTATGTCGTTCAACTGGAACTCGATCAATATTTTCGTGCGCCCCACCGACGTCGGCGAGGCGCCGATCGTGAAGCTCGATCCGATCGAAGCGAATTTTAAGGTCGATAATCGCGCGAAGACCGTGAGCAAGTCGGGAACCTCGATCGAGGTGTCGCGAAACGGCTCGAGAATCTCGGTGCGCGGGACGATCGGCGTCTCGGCGCCGGAATTCGTCGTCTATAAGAACATCGACGACCCCGTGGACTGGTCGGGGCGCAACCTCGTGTTCTTCCTGGGGCAGCGGGGCATCACCGTCACCGGAAAAATCAAAGCGGGCGCTAAGCCCGATGGCGCGAAGCTCGTCGCCAAGGCCGAATCGAAACCGGTCAGCGCGCACGTCGCGGACATGATGAAGTTCTCGAACAATTACGTCGCCGAAATGCTCACGAAAAACATCGCCGCCCAGAGCGGAAAGGCTCCGGCCAATCTGGAAGAGGGGATGAAGATCATCCGCCAGCACCTCGTCTCCCTCGGCCTGGACGAGAAACGCGTCACCTTGCTGAACCCTTCGGGGCTAAGCCGCCGTAACCGCATGCGCGCCGAGGACCTTGCCGCCGTCCTCGTGAAGTCGCAGGAGCATTTTCCCACGTTCGCCGAGATGCTGACTTCGTTTCCGCTCTCCGGCCAGGACGGAACGCTCAAAAACCGAATGAAGAGCCATCCCGG
The DNA here is from genome assembly GCA_964409815.1 of uncultured Pseudobdellovibrionaceae bacterium. Classification (GTDB taxonomy): domain Bacteria; phylum Bdellovibrionota; class Bdellovibrionia; order Bdellovibrionales; family UBA1609; genus JALHOQ01. Next base: position 1,462 of record CAYPFC010000378.1, on the reverse strand, counting down.
TTGGGTGCGCGCGAAAACCGGGCTGTTGACGGGAGTCGTCGCGCTCGCCGGCTTCGCTGGACGCAAGGACGGGTCGGTCCGCGCCTTCGCTTTTATATTCAACGGCAAGGGCGAGCAGGGCGATTTGGTTCGCCGGATGTTTGACGCTTTGGCCTTGGAGCTGGTGCAATAAGGGATGATTAAATTCCTGCGCATTTCGACGGCCCTCGCGCTGTCGTTCACCATTCGATACAGCTCGGCCATCGAGATGATTCCCGACGATATGGATCCCGTCGTCTATGGCGGCGCGCACGAGCGCGAAGAAGAGGCGGTCATGCCTCAGCCCGAGCCGGTCGAGCCGAAGACGCCGCTGAACCCGAAGTGGAGCGCGCCGAGTTATTCGAAGCAGGAAAACGCATTGGGCTGGTCGCCGACGGCGTTCTCGATTCCGAAGGGGCTTGAAGAGCGCGTGCAGTTTTGGAAGACGATGTACACGAAGTACAGCTCGGACCAAGGCGTGCTTCACGACAGCCGTTACGTGCACCTGATTTACGAGAGTCTAGATTTCAGCGACATCACCGCGCAGACGGAGCTCACTCCGAAGCAGCGTGAGAAGCAAAGACGCAAGCGCGTGGACGAGAAGAAAAAAGAAATCGCGGCGCGACTCAAAAAATTGCAGGAGCTCAAAGATCCGACGGGCCTGGAGGGCGAGGACTTACGCTACTGGGAGATGTTCGCGAAGATCGACGAGCCCAAGAAGTTCATCGAGGCTTCGCGCAAGGGCCGCTTGCGTTTTCAGCTCGGGCAGCGCGACCAGTTTATCAGCGGAATTTACCAGAGCGGCCGTTACTTGAAACAAATGGAGGAGATCTTCCGTCAAGAGGGCGTGCCGATCGAGCTCACGCGCCTGCCATTTGTTGAGTCGTCGTTCAACTTGCGCGCGCGCTCGCGCGTCGGCGCCAGCGGGATTTGGCAGTTCATGCGCTCGACGGCGCGTTTGTACATGCGGCTGGATTCGTCCGCGGACGAGCGTAACGATCCTTTGCGGGCGACGCGGGCGGCGGCGCGCAAGATGCGCGACAATTACAATTTGCTGAAGGCTTGGCCTCTCGCCGTGACCGCGTACAACCACGGCCCCGCGGGCGTTCGACGTTTGACCGAGAAAATGGGAACGACCGATATCGCCGAGCTGACGGACGTGCGTCGCGGCCGCTTCGGTTTCGCGTCGGCGTCGTTCTACGCGAGTTTCCTCGCGGCCCTGGATGTCGAAGCGAATGCGGAGAAGCATTTCGGCGTTTTGGAAGTTCTGCCGGAGCTGCGCGGAGCCGAAGTGCAGCTCGTGAAGAGCACCTACGCGAAGGATTTTATGAAGTGGTTCTCGGGCGATCTGGAGCTCGCGAAGCGGTTGAATCCACATGTCATCGAGCGCGTCTGGAGCGGGAAGATGCCCTTGTCGCGTAAGCACATCCTGCGCGTGCCGTTG
>CAYPFC010000377.1:0-2314 GCA_964409815.1 uncultured Pseudobdellovibrionaceae bacterium | reverse complement strand
GTCCTTGCAGATTCAATCGTACAATCTCGCCAAGCATGCCGAAGCCTACGGCATGCGCGCGCTCGTCGTTGAGGATGGCTACGACTTCGAAGAGCTAATCTCGATCAGCCAAGATGCCGTCAATTACGTGCGCGAGAAGTCGCGCCCGATGTACTTGGAAATCAAGACTCACCGAAACTTGCAGCACGTCGGCCCTAAGACGGACTTCGAAATGAACTATCGCTCCGAGATGGAGTCGAAAACGTGGCTCGATCGCGATCCGCTCACGACCCGCCACGACCTCGTCGAGAAGTTTCGTCCTGTGATCCTCAAAGAAATCGAAGAAGCCATTTTGTTCGCGGAGCAGGACAAATTCCCCGGCGAAACCGAGCTCTACTCGGATTTGGTGTAACGCTATGATGACCAATACCGCTACCGGACCGGGCCTCTTCAAATCCGTACTCGCGAAAACCATGGGCCAGATCATGAACCAGAACGACAACGTCGTGATCATGGGCCAAGGCGTGACCGATCCCATTCGCATTTTCGGAACTCTTAAAGGCTTAGCCGAGGAGTATCCCGATCGCGTGATCGAGATGCCCATCTGCGAAGAAGGCATGACCGGCGTCGCCCTCGGGGCCTCGCTCAACGGCCTTTATCCGATTCAAACGCACATCCGCATGGACTTCCTCATGCTGGCGATGAACCAACTCGTGAATCACGTGGCGAAATACCGCTACATGTACGCCGGAAGCTTTGAAGCACCGATGCTCATCCGTACGATCGTTGGCCGGAGCTGGGGTCAGGGCCCGCAGCACTCGCAGTCTTTGCAGGCCATGTTCTCGCACATCCCCGGACTCGCGGTGATCATGCCTTCGAGCGCTCAGCAGATGGAACAAGCCTACAAATACGCGGTCGAGAAATACCGCGGCCCCGTTCTTTCGATCGAGCACCGCTGGCTCTACGATACGACCTTCGCCGACCACGGCGACGTTGGTCCCGCTCCGTTCGCGGCGCGCACCGTTCAGTCGGGTAGCGACGTCACGATCGTCGCCACCAGCTACATGGTTCAAGAGGCACAGCGTGCAGCTTCGTGGGTGAAAGAAAAATCCGGAATCACCTGCGACATCATCGATCCGTTCATCGTCTCGGATATCAATCACGATCTGATCTTTGACAGCGTCAAACGCACGGGCCGGCTCATCGTCGCGGACACGAGCTACCTCAACTACGGCGTCGCCGCCGAAGTCTCGCGCGGGCTCGTCGAGCGCGACCCGAGCGTCCTAAAGGCTCCGCCCCAGCTCCTCGGCTTGAAGTACGTACCGACGCCGACGAGCCATCAGCTCGAGTCGCTTTTCTATCCAGACTCGGGTTCGATCGTGAACTCGATCTACAAGCTCGTGAAAGGGGAGAAGCACGATGGCGCTCTTCCCTCGGAAGAACTTAAAAAATCGCAATGGGTTAACTTTAAAGGTCCCTTCTAAGGAGAAATGATCAATGTACAAAGGTAAACGCGTCTTAGTTACTGGTGGAACGGGCCTCATCGGCCGCCCTCTCGTCGACATGCTGCTCGAGCGTGGAGCTTCGGTTCGTGTCGTCTCCTTGGATGATCCTTCGCGCGCAAATCCCGGCGCCGAGTTCATGCGCCTCGATCTCACCAACATGGACAACGCCATGCAAGCCGCGGACGGAATGGACTACGTCTTCCAACTCGCCGGCATCAAGGGCTCGCCCGCAATGACCGCGAAGAAGCCGGCTTCGTTCTTCTATCCCACGATCTCGTTCAACACGAACATGATGGAAGCCGCTCGCCGCTGCGGCGCTAAGAAGTATTTGTTCACCTCGTCGATCGGCGTGTACTCGCCTGCGGAAACTTTCCATGAGGACGACGTCTGGAAGACGTTCCCGTCGCCGAACGATCGTTTTGCCGGCTGGGCGAAGCGCATGGGCGAGCTCCAGGCCGAAGCGTACCAAATCGAGTACGGCTGGAGCGACGTTTACATCGTTCGCCCCGCGAACATCTACGGCCCCTATGACAACTTCGATCCCGCGAACGCGATGGTCATCCCCTCGCTCGTTCGCCGCGCGCTCGATGGCGAAAACCCCTTCGTCGTTTGGGGAGATGGATCGACCATTCGTGATTTCCTACACGCGCGCGATTGCGCGGCCGGCATGCTGAAAGTGTTCGAGTCGGGTTACAACAAGCCCGTGAACCTCGGTTCGGGTCAGCGCGTTTCGGTTAAGCAAATCGTCGAGATCATCTTGAAGAACATGCCGAATCCTCCCGAAGTCGTTTGGGACACCACTAAACCCTCGGGCGATAAGATCCGCCTGA
>CAYPFC010000376.1:0-2331 GCA_964409815.1 uncultured Pseudobdellovibrionaceae bacterium | reverse complement strand
GATCCTCGCGACCGAAATCGCGATTCGGGCTCGCGCCGCCGCCAAGCGCGTCTCGTACCGCTCGTACGCCGCAGCCCTGGGATGTCTTATGCTGGCCGGCAGCGCCTCGGCGGCGGACGTCGCGCGCGTATACTGCGAGCCGCACAACCACTGGCTGCAAGGACACGCGCTCTGGCACGTCCTCGCGGCGGGCGCGATTTATTTTTCGTTCCGATTTTACGACAAAGTTACGCGCGAAACTCGGGCTTGAGCTTCTCGCCTTCCCAGCGAGAAACGACGGCTGTCGCCACGCAGTTTCCGAAAAGATTCACGGCCGTGCGGGCCATGTCCATGAATTCATCCACGCCCATAATGAGGACGACGCCTTCAAGCGGCAGGCCGAACGCCACGAGCGTCGCGCTCAAGACGACCATCGACGCGCGCGGAACCGCCGCGACGCCCTTCGTGGTGAGCATCAGCGTAAGCATCATCGTGAGCTGGGTGGAGAGCGGAAGATCCACTCCCGCCGCCTGAGCGATGAACACCGAGGCGATCGCCAGGTACAGGGTCGAGCCGTCGAGGTTAAAACTGTAACCCAAAGGAAGAACGAAGCTCGCGATGCGGTTCGGGATGCCCATCTTCTCCAGGGATTGTAGCGCGCTCGGGTACGCCGATTCGCTCGAGGTCGTCGCGAAGGCGAGCGTAATGCTGGGACGAAGCTCTTTCAGGAACGCCTTGATCTTCACGCGCGCGTAAATCATTCCCGGAACCAGAACCAAAACCACGAACACGATCAGCGCGAGGTAGAGCGTTCCGACCATCTTCGCCATCGGCACCAAAACGCCAAGGCCGTGCTCGGCCACCGATCCGGCCATCGCGGCGCCGATCCCGACGGGTGCGCCCCACATGATCACTTCGGTGAACTTGAACATCACGTGATTCAGGCCCTCGCAGAATCTCAGGACGGGCGCGCCTTTTTCGCCGGCGAGAAGCAGTCCGATTCCGAAAATGACCGAAAACAACACGATTTGCAGCACGTCGCCTTTGACCACGGCTTCGGCGATGTTGTGCGGAAGCAAGTGCTCGATGAAGCCGGCCATCGTCATTTTTGTCTGGGCCGCGGCGACGATGTCGGGACTGACTTGCGCGCCGATCTGCAACCCTTTACCGGGCTGGAACCAATTCACGAAGAGAAGCCCGACCGCGAGGGCGATCGTGGTGGCGATCTCGAACCAGACGATCGCGCGGAAGCCCGTGCGCCCCAAGCCGCCGAGCCCGCCCGAGGAATTAATTCCCGTAACGATCGAGGCGAAAATCAGCGGCGCGATGATGCACTTCACGCCGTTCAGAAAGACCGTCCGGAAGGGTTTGATCGCATGCGCAAGATCGGGAGCGTAGACTCCGATCAAAAGACCAAGACCCAACGCCACGAAGATCCACGTCGTCAGTTTGACGGCTTTAATTCTTTTCCACATAGCGCGCGATACTGTCAGAGATGACGAAGCGGCGCAACGAGGCTCGAAATAATTTCAGGGTTGTCTGAGAGGCGGGCGAGCGCGCGAACGCCCGTGGATTCGCGCGGTTACGCGGAAATCGCTCACTCGCAGCGAACGGCCCTAAACGAAGTGCCTTCGGTCTGGATGTACGCGGTCCCGTCGCAACCTTCGATATCGCCGCGGATGTAATCCGAGACGACGAGGACCTGGTCCGCGCCGACGGACTGCACGGCCATCGATCCGCCGTCGCACTCGACGTAATAATTTTTGCTCTCGGGGGTTTGCTCGTCACCCGAAGTATAGAACGCGCCGATGTCGATTTTCTTTCCGGTCGCGGTCGTCACTAGGAGCTGCGCGAGATTGGTTTCGTCGCGAACGTAAGTCTTCAATGTCGCGGACACGACCGGTTCGCTCACTTTCCGTTCAAAGTTTTCATCGAGATACAGTTCCGCCTGGATCGTTTCCGGATTTTCGGCGAAGACATTGATAGATAGAGCCAGCACGGCGAAAGCGAGAATGGACTTCATATCAGATCTCGACTTCCACGCAATTTTTGAATGTCACGCTATGTCCATCCGGGTCGACGAAAGTCACTTGGGCATTTTCGTCTCCACCCATCCAGGTGGGCCCGTCGACTTGGCGAATGGGAATCGTCTCGTTTAAGACTCCGTCGCGACCGGCGCCGCAACTCGGTTCCTCATAGCCGTGGACCTTGTTGAGGACTCCGCCTTCCTCGCACAGAACCGTGGTCTCGGGCAAAAAGCCCATGCATTGAACTTGCGCGAGAGCGGGCGTGGCGGCGAATACCAACGTGATCGCGGCTGCTTTGAACATGATCGACTCCTTTCGACCCGAA
>CAYPFC010000375.1:0-2348 GCA_964409815.1 uncultured Pseudobdellovibrionaceae bacterium | reverse complement strand
CACCCGCTAATCTTTTCAGGCTGTTGACGGAAATCGCGGGTTTTCGTCAACGCCTTTCCGAGCCTTTGTGAGCGAACTCATCTATTTCTCGTCTCCGTCTGGGAAGATCCAAATAACCTCTCAAGGAGATAAAGATGAAAAAGATGAATTTGTTCGCCGCCCTCATGGTACTCGCTCTCGGCTCCTCGTTCGCGAAAGCGGACGTTCAAGAGCCCCTCTGGAATTGCGCAATGACTTTCGAAGCTGAAGGCGGAGGCATCCAGCTGCTCGTCGGTCACTTCGAGCTGGAAGGCCCGGGCCGCATCGTTTGCACGGACATCGCCGGCAACACGGAAGAGATTCCGGTGAACGTAAGACTCGGAGGCACGCCTCTCGCGCTGAAATTCGCCGTAGGTAAAATGAAAGTCGCGGGACTCGCTACGGGCATCGGCATCGCCGGCTCGCCGGAAGCTCTGCTCGGCGGCTACGTGGTCGGTGGCGTACAAGGCGCGGTCGGCGTCGGCGCGGGCGCGCAACTCGCTCTGCATGCGGCTGAGCGCGCGATCACTCTGAACGCCGCGGTTCAAGCCGTCGGCGGCCTGGGACTGAACGTCGGCTTCGACTACTTCGAAGTCACGGACGCGCGCAATTAATTATTTAGTCGTGGGTGCGCCGGATGCGGGGGGCGTTGTTTCGCCTCCCGATTCCGCCGGCGACGTGAGCGACGTCGATGTGTACGGAGCGAAGTCGGTCGCGCTTCCCCCGTCACCGGTATTCGCGCGACAGTATTCGGCGACCGCGTTGGCCATCGCCTGACGTTTCGCTTGCTGTTGGTCACGAAGAGGGCCGAAATACCAAGCCATTCCGCGCGAGCCACTGTCGTTGGTTCCGCGCCCGATCGTTTTGTCGCGTCTCAATCCCGTCAGCGCGATGCAGGCTCCACAGAGCATATTATTGCGAGGATTAAAGATGTTGTCTTTGACACCCGCACAGTCGGGCTTCGATGCATCACCCACGCCGATCTGGAATAAGCCTTTACCGCCCATCGACGCGCCATCGTCTCTCGTCCACGGCCTCTCTTCGGCGTTCGGGTTCCAACCGGACTCTTGCGTAATCAGCGTCGCGAGGATCTGTTGGAAAACCATGATTCTCTGAGTGCGCGACGTGAGCTTACCGTAGGTGGGACAGAACTCGAGCAATTGTCCGATTCCACTTCCGTCAGACCCGGCGGCATCCACGATTTCGGATAGCCTTTGTCCCGCGCACGTGCTTTCGGAATTCAAAATACTATAGAGCGTTTCGCAATAACCTTGGCGCACTTGCGTGCGCTCCTTATTCTTGTTCGTGCAAAGACCGTTACCGATATTTCCCACGCCCTGACCGCCATAGTTAAATCGGTAGTCGTCAGGATAAGAGTATGTCGACCAATTCGTGTTCGCGGGCGGAGCGGGGCTTGAGCCCGGCGCTCCCGATCCGATGCTGTTGAGGAGACTTGAAAGCACGTTTTGAATCGGATTCTGCTCTTGCGCGCCCTCCGCACTATTCGCGGACTCCGGCGAAGCGACTTTCACGCCCACGTCGGGCGCATCGCCCTCCCCGACGATCGGGCTTCCCGGCACGGGCGGAGCCGCCGCGGGATCCGGAGCGACCACTTGAGGCATAACTTGAGGTTGAAATCCGGGCGATGCCGATTCCGAGGCGATTTGCGCCGGTCCGGCAAAGGCCATCACCGGCAAGAGAGCGAGGAGAGCGATCCAAATTCCGGGAGTCATCCATATTAGTATCGGTAAACAGATGAATTTCCGCAGTCTAATTTTGAGGCGCGTATCAGAATGAGACGGACTTACGGAACCCGGGCCGTGGCGCGCATATAGGCGTAGAAAAAGACGGCGTCGGGCGCGAGCTTCACGATCTCCACTTCGCGCTTCAGGTCGGCGATGATTTTCTTATCCACCCGTCCGGCCTTAAGAAGCGACTCCTGCGTGCTCAGCAGAATATGGTAAAAATACTCGGTAAAGGCCGCGCGCTTTTCGGGCTCGCGCGAGTCAAAGTGGAAAGGGCGAAGCTCCGTTTGAATGTCGACGAACCCCGCCTCCCGCAAGAGATTTCCCAGTTGCGCCCCGATGAACGGATGCCCGTTGATAGAGTATTGGAAATCGTTGAACTCGAACCAGTATTTCAAGTACGCCGGACTGTACGGCTCCATAAAAAGAGTTTGGTTGAAGACTTCCGTGCAATAGATCTTCGCGCCTTTCTTCAAGTGGCGGCGAATTCTTTTGAGGACCGTGAGGGGCTCGGGAACGTGCTCTAGAAACCAACAGCAAAACGCGGCGTCGTAATCTTTTTTGGACAACGCGAGCTTCTGCGCA
>CAYPFC010000374.1:0-2350 GCA_964409815.1 uncultured Pseudobdellovibrionaceae bacterium | reverse complement strand
TCGCTGGTCCAATTGATCGGCCGTTAATTTCTTGTAAGATGAGCGGGCCCTTTGATTCCACAAAGGGCCCCTCGCTTTCCGACGCTCAACGGGTCAAATTTCATCTCTTCAGTCAAAATGCCCCATGCATTTCCAGTTTGCATTTCGGAAACTCGTATAACCTTGATCGAATTCCGAACTGTCGTAGAATTCGAAAATGCGCGCTTTATTTGCTTCCCCGGCTCTCTACCTCGGCCTTCTCGCAGGCGTGATCGGTGGCCGCTATTTTTTCGTCAGTTCGCCGCCCGCAGAATCGATGCGGAAGGAACGCGAGGCTCCCACTTCCCCCGATTTTAGCTGGCTCGACGAAGGGCAGATTCGCGAGTATTACGAGCTGAAAACGATGAAAGAACGGTATGAGAAAGCCGACGAGCTCCTCGGACGCTTTGTCCTGGCGCTCATCGCAGGTCGCCTGATGGACGTAAGCGACTCGACCCGAAATAAGATCGCGCGCTCCGCCGAGGGTCGGCGAGAAGAGCTCCCCGCTCCCATTTGCGCGCCGGCTCCCGCAAACACGAACGTGCCCGTTGCGGCGTCCGTGCCCGCGACGCCTCCGCCGCCTCCCGGCTCGACCCCATCGGGCAAGTCCTCCCTTACGCCAGCAAGCGGAAGCACGGGCGCCACCGGAAACGCGAGCGAAAGTAAGTTTGAACCGGGCCAAACCGAGTCGTTCCCGTTCAACTCGACGACAATGTATAAATCGACAATGTGCCGCGGAGAGAGCGGATGGTTCGTGGTCGAAGCCCAGCGCGCGCGCTACGCGGCCGAGCCGATCGGTGAAGAGGACGCGGGCTCCGAGCTTCTTGGCACGTTGGCCTCCGATTCGCTTCAGCGAAGCAAGATCGGCGTGTTTCATTGTTTGGCGGAAACCTATAAAGACTGGCGCGTGCGCTTCACCTTCATGGCGAAAGCCGAAGGCGTGAGGAAGGCGAGATTCCAGAGCCGCTCTTGGAAAAGCGACGGGACGATCGGGGGCGGTCCGCGCAATGTCTTCCCTCTTGAAGGCACGTACGGCTGGCGGCCCGTCAGTATTTCGGCGATCATGCTCGAGGAGTCATTCGCGGCGGGATTTGAGCTCGACGGCCCGGGAAAGCTTTGGATTCGCGATTTCAAAGTCGTTCGCGTGGCGGACACCAAACCCTACGACTAATAACCCCAGCGCGTGAGCTCGTATTCGATGTCGTCGACGACCTGAAGGATTTTGGCGTGCACCGGCTCGCTCAAACTTCCCTCGACCAGATTGTTCGCGCGATTGGCGAGAGTCTCAAGACGGCGCCTTAACGGGGCTTCCGAGGGGTCGGCGACCTCCCGCGCGACGTGAAAAATCTCGCGACTCAAGTCGGCCGCCGTGATTCGGCGATCCTCGAAATCGCGGATGTAGCTACGAAATCTCCTGATGATTTCCTTCTCGAGCATTCCCTAATCCTCTTTCCGACGCCCGTAACGATAAAGGAAAATGCCGTAAGCCGAAAGCATGAACGCGAACGCGCCAAAGAAAAGCCATTTGTAAATCGGATTCGGGTCCCCGGCGGTATAGCGGGCCCCGCAGTAGAGTATGACGACCTTCGTAATTAAAAACGAGCGAAACGAATACCAGATGAAGCGTACGCCGAGATTCTCGTCTTCTCGCTTCGACTTGGGCTTCTTATAGTTCGGAAGAAAGCCCCAGTAGCGTTCACGGTGGAACTCGCGGATCACATCGATCCAAGCCTCGCCTTCCGGCTTTGAAGAGACCCGGAGCTTTTCTTCCGCGCGCTCCAAGATCTTTTCCCAATCCTCAGGCGAGAACTGCCCGGAAACGTTGCCCGCAAGGTCCTCGCGCGCGTTTCTCATGATTTCCGGATATGACTTCGTCATGGGTCCATTCTACTTAACCGGCGACGCGCGCGCCACGCAACAAATAGGTTTCCCTCCCCACGGCGTAGGAATATAACGGGCGTATGGAGAACTTGCCTCTATTCGCCCCGATCATCGCGAGCGGACTGCTGCTGGTGGGCCTGACCGCGATGACGTTTCCAAAATGGGCCGCCGGCATGTTCGGCGTGAAGGCTTCGACTGAGGGCCTTCCTTACGTAATGGCCGCCGGCGTTCGCGACGTGTTCATCGGGCTCGCTTTGTTATTAATATGGCAAACCGGCGACCATAGGCTGCTGGCGAAGGCGATGGTCGCCACAGCGATCGTCAGTTTGATGGATACGTACCTGGTCTTTAAGTACGGTATGAGGAGGCAGATGGCCCTGCACATCCTCGGCACCGTCGCCGTCGTCGTCTATGGATTCGTTCTCTACTCGTACTCGTCGTGAAAGCGCCA
>CAYPFC010000373.1:0-2355 GCA_964409815.1 uncultured Pseudobdellovibrionaceae bacterium | reverse complement strand
AAGCGTTGCGGCCCCCCGCTCATCAGCTTGCTGGCCGAGCGTCTGCTCGCGCATCACTGGGGACCGAGGGAGATGCAGCCATGTTAGCCGTGATTTTTTCGTTGATGATGACAACCCCCGCGAATGCCATCCTGACCGAGCCCACGTATCACGCGGCGGACGCACTCGGATATTTGGTCGTGGGAGAGATTGAGTTCCCGCCCGGGAAATCCGAGCCCGATCGCGCGCGCATTCAAGATCAGGTGCGCGAGATCGGCGAGATCTGCCCAAGAACGAACGCCTACGAACGGGGTGTTTCGAGTTTCGCGCGGCTCGTGCTTCTGGCATGGTCGGATCGCGAGTTCCCGACCCGTCGTGCGTACGCGCTCGCGTGGCCCGCGCAACAGCTGGCCTTGAAACGCGCGCGCTCGGTTGCTGAAAATTTGCGCGCGAAGATGCAAGGTCCGTTGAGCTTCGAGCTCGTGAACATGGCGACGCGAAAGCCCCACCCGATTCAGGTCGCGGAGGCCGCGCGCGTGCGTGAGTCACGATACGACGTGAAGGCCGCGATGGAGATCGCGGGAGGCGCGCCTTCGGATGCTTACGGAATGGGCCTGTTCGGCGAGAACGGACAACGCTCGAAAGTGATCATCTGGGTGGACTGTAAGGAATCGTTTGGTCAACGCCGCCGAGGCACCTTGGCCAACTTACAACTGGCGTCGACTGGGGCAGTTTTCAAGTAGCTCGCGGGGCAAAACGGAACCCACACGCCGCAGCAAATCTCGAAGCGGCCAATTCTTTCGAGTTGGGCGATGGCCCCGATGTTGCTCTTACGTCTCTCCAACCAAGGAGGCCTAGTCATGAATCAATATGAAAATACCGATCGCGATGAAGCCACCTTGGGACTGAGCAAGAATCGCCAGGTCTCGCCTCCCGGCGCGGCCGACGAAGATCAGCCGGTCCAGCGTCCGCCGGAGACTCAACCCGAGCCTCGTCCGGCGACGCCGATTATGAACCCGTCTCCCAATTCCAGCCAAAGTACCAACACCAATTCTCCTGCCTAAAGCCTTGGGCACGGCATTCCTTCAATAGGATGTCGTGCCCTACCTCTTTTCTTTTCCGCTGAGCTCATTTACTCTCTCGCCCAATGCCCACTAAACCCGTACTCGTGATTCATGGCGGAGCCGGTGGCCGAGCGCTACTCGGTGCGCGTCGCGCGTCCAACACCGCTTCCATTCGCGCCATTCTCGAACGCGTCTATCCTAAATTGGCCCGCGGCATGAGCGCGACCGAAGCCGCCGCCTATGCGTGCACTTTGCTCGAAAATGATCCTCGCTTCAACGCCGGCTACGGCTCGAAAATTCAGAGCGATGGGAAAATACGCATGAGCGCCTCCCTCATGGATGGGCACCGCCGCCGCTTCGCGGGCTGCGTGAACGTGGAAGGCGTGAAAAATCCTATTCGGCTCGCCCGTAAGCTCCTCGGTCGCCCGGATCGCGTGCTCGCCACAGTTGGCGCGCGGAAATTCGCGCGCGAAAGCGGACTGGAATTCGCGTCTCCGTACACGATCGAGCAGAAGCTCGCTTGGAAACTTCGGAAAGAAGGAAAGTCCGGCACGGTCGGCGCGGTTGTTCTGGATCGTCAGGGACGGCTCGCCGCGGGAACTTCGACCGGAGGACGCGGCTTTGAATATCCCTTTCGCGTCTCGGACTCGCCTACGTGCGCGGGGAATTTCGCGAATGAAGTCGGAGCGGTTTCGGCGACCGGTACCGGAGAACAAATCGTCGAGCAAGCGGCCGCGGCCACGGTGTGCGCGTACATGGAGACCGGCTTTACGGTCACGCGGGCGGTGGAGCGCGTTTTGAAAAAAGCCCGCTCGCGTCGCGCGGCCTTTGGCCTTATCGCCCTCGACAAAAATGGAAAATACGCGGCAAGCACGACCACTCCCGGATTGGTTTGGGGCGCGGCTTTTCCCGGCGGCATCGAATTGTTTTAGAAATTGAAATCACGTTCTTTAGGAGAGCATTCATGAAGTCCCTGCCTACGCAGCTCATTCACTCGGGCGAACCCCATCCTCGCATCAAGGGCGCGGTCAGCATGCCGATCTTCCAATCGGCGAATTTTGAGGCGAACGGCGTCGAAAAATACACGGACATCGCCTACGCGCGCCTGAACAATACCCCAAACCACACCGCCCTCCACGAAAAACTCGCCGCCATCGAAGGCGCCGAAGCGGCGCTGGTTACGGGCAGCGGAATGGCCGCGATCAGCACCGCGCTCTTGGCAGTGCTCGGCGCGGGAGACCACCTTCTCATCCAAAAGACGATCTACGGAGGCACGCACTCACTCGTGACCGAAGAGCTCAAGCGCTTCGGC
>CAYPFC010000372.1:2085-2371 GCA_964409815.1 uncultured Pseudobdellovibrionaceae bacterium | reverse complement strand
CGCGGGCCTGCGCGGGAGAAAGCGTTTCCATCTCCTTGATGTCGGCGCCGGCGACGAAGGATTTCTCGCCGTCACCCGTGAGAATCAAAACGCGAATGTCGCGCTTCGAGCTCAACTCGCTGACGACCAGTCGCAAATCGTGAAGCACTTGCTTGTTCAAAGCGTTCATCGCCTCGGGCCGCGAGATCTTCAAGATCCCGATGCGCGCACCCGCGGCCGTCGTGACGACTTCGTACTTTACGGCTTTCAAATCCATTATTTTCCCTCGTACGTATAAAATCCGCGG
>CAYPFC010000372.1:0-2009 GCA_964409815.1 uncultured Pseudobdellovibrionaceae bacterium | reverse complement strand
AGGCACGTGTCCAAGCCGATGAAATCCGCCAGAGTCAGCGGGCCCATGGGTTGATTCGTTCCGAGCTTCATCGCCTGATCGATGTCTTCGACGGTCGCGATGCCCTCGTGCAAAGTGTAAACGGCTTCGTTGATCATCGGCATGAGAATGCGGTTCACCGCGAAGCCCGGCATGTCCTTCACTTCGATGAAGGTCTTTCCGAGCTTCTCGGCGAGCTTTCCGACCGAGCCGAAGGTGTCGTCGGAGGTCTGCAGGCCGCGAATGCCCTCGACGAGCTTCATCAGCGGAACGGGATTCATGAAGTGCATGCCGGCCACTTTGTCGGGGCGCTTTGTCGCGGCCGCGATTTTCGTGATCGAGATCGACGAGGTGTTCGTCGCGAGCAACGCGTGCGGCGGACAGATCTGGTCGAGCTCTTTAAACACTTTGAGTTTCAAATCGACGTTCTCGGCGATGGCTTCGATGACGACGTCGCAATCTTTGAAATCCGTCAGCGCGCTTCCTCCGGTGATGCGCCCGAGGATCTCTTTCTTCTTCGCGTCCGTCAGGAGCTCTTTCTTGATCAGGCGGTCGCAGCTCGAGGCGATCGTGGCCAAGCCCTTATCCAGAGCCGCTTGCGAAATGTCCACCAGCCGCACCTGAAAGCCCTCGCTCGCGCAAACCTGAGCGATTCCATTTCCCATCTGACCCGCGCCCAAAACGCCGACTCGTTGAATCTGCATCCAATTCTCCAAAGCTGTAAGTAAAAAGGGAGTTATAGCGGGCGGGAGGCCAAGGGTCAAAAGCGAACGACACCGCTCGGAGAAAGACTCCAAATCAGGCGGACTTCGTCGTTATTCACCTGTGTTCCCTGCTCTATGACCTTGCTGCCGACGAGGATCAGTTGGCTTGAACGCGTTTTATTCGAGGCGATCAGCCCGAGGGAGGCTCGGCGCTGTAAGTCGTTGGGGACCTTGGCGTCCGGATCGAACTGGTCATAGCGCAGGTAGGCGGAAAAGTTCTTCGTAAAACGGTGGCCGAGATCCATGTGCGCCGCCGAAAATTTTCCGATCTCGTTCTCTTGCTCGCGCTCTCCCGCGAAGACCTCCAGCACCCAATCCCACTTCTTCTTGTTCCACACTAGGTGCACGCCGCCGATTCTCCACTTCGATTCCTTGGTCGGATCGACGCCGGCGAGCGTGTCGCCGCTCGTGGAGGTCGCCGCGGGCTTCGTGCCGCCCGTCTGCCCCGACATCCCGACTTCGAAGTGCTCGCTGCGGAAGCCCCAGCGGCCCGTGTACCAGATGCGGCCGTCTGTATCCGAGTCGCTCTCGCCGTTGTGAACGACGAAGCCCGTGTAGAATTTGTTTTGGGAAATTTCGTAGGAGACGCCCATATCCCTGAGCATCATCACGCGATTTTGAAACAAGAGCGAGCGCGGGAATAAAAGCTCGCGCTCCCACAGCCGGCCCTCGTAACCGAATTCGACGGGAATGCGGCCCATGCGAAATCGGCCGAACCAGTCTTCGTACTCGGCGAAGCCCTCGACGATCACAATGTCGTCGTTCACGGTGGGCAGGTAGCGCGCGCTCGGATTCAGGAGAGTGCGCGGGCCGATGCGAATGACGCCGCCGTAGCGGGACTCGAGCTCCCAGCGGAGCGCGAACGAGCTCTCGCCGATCGAGAACGCGCCGTTGGAAGGCTCTTGCAGCATGAACTGTGGGCGCAATAGAAGATCGTGAATTTTGAGCTCACCGATGTCTTCGCGTAGGACTTTCGCGAAGGCGAAGGACGACATCGTGGCGATGAAAATCGCGAGCCAAAATCTCATCCTTCAATGTTATATTAGCGCTGTAATCGCCACAACCTAACGCGGCGTGACCCGGAAAATGGTCCTGGCACCTTTTTTAGAGCACCCGCTGCCTTGCGCGCTCGCGCTGCCTGGACTTGTACTCTTCGTGCGAAGCTGGACCCGAAAGCGAGCGCAGGTAGTGATCATAGTCCAGGATCTGCACCTCGTAGGGGTAAAA
>CAYPFC010000371.1:0-2376 GCA_964409815.1 uncultured Pseudobdellovibrionaceae bacterium | reverse complement strand
TCATGCAGGCGATGATGTTCAAGCTGGGCCAAGCGACGCGCGAGGCGGTCGAGGCATCGGGCAAGCGCGCGGTGTTGCTCTCGTCCAACTCGCTCAGCCACCGCCACTTCACGACCGAGCCCGAAATTCCCGAGGACATGAGCTTCGAGCACATCAACAATCACAACCAGTACCTGTGGGACATGCGCATGATCGGCCTGATGAAAGAAGGCAAATCGCGCGAGATCGTCGACACCATCACGGACTTCACCGAGCAAGCGACGGCCGAGACCGACGGCGGCTCGCTGACCTGGATGCTCTCGGCGATGAATTTCCCGACCTATCCGGCCGAAGTGCACGGTTACGGTACGGTCATCGGCACCGGCAACGCCGTCGTCGAATGGCGGGAGGATCGCGCATGAGCTCTTCATCGAAAGGCCCCGTAGTGAAAGGGTTCCTCCTTCCCGGTGTTCCGCACACGCTGCTCGCGCCCGATAAAAATCCAGGCTGGAAAAAAGTCCGCCAGGCGATGGAGAAGGTGCGCGCCGAAATCGAAAACACCGAAGCCGACGTACTTATGATTTACTCGACCTACTGGCCGAGCGTGATCGGGCACCAGATTCAGTGCCGCGAGACTCCGGAGTGGACGCTGGTGGACGACGAGTTCCACGCTCTGGGCAGCATTCCCTATAAGCTCAAGGTCGATCGTGAGCTCGCGCTCGAGTACGTCGCCGCAGCGAAGGCGCGCAACCTCGAGTCGCGCGCGATCGATTACCACGGATTTCCGATCGACACGGGCTCCGTCGTCGTCTCGAAGATCGTGAATCCGAACAACCGTCTGCCGTGCGTGATCGTCTCGTCGAACGTGTACTCGGATCGCGCCGAGACCATCGTGCTCGGCAAGGCGGCGCGCGACGCGCTCGAAAAGCAAGGGAAGAAGGCGGTCGCGATCGTCGTCAGTTCGCTCTCAAACCGTATTCACACGAAAAAAATCGATCCGAAAGACGATCACATTCACTCGCTCAAAGACCAAGAGTGGAACCAAAAGTTCCTCGAGTTCCTCGGCGCGGGAAGGCTCGAGGACGTATCGCAGCTTTCGCGCCAGTTTCATAAAGAAGCGCGGGTGAACAAAGTCGCGAACTTCAAGCCGTTCTGGTGGCTCGCCGCGATTATGGGACAATCGAATCTCTATACGGGCGAGATTTTCGAGTACCAGCCGATCTGGGGCAGCGGTGCCGCGGTCGTCGGCCTCACGCCCAGCGAAAAGGCGGCTCGCGACCTGGAGTTCGACGAGTCGGATCCGGAAGCGTTTACGGGCGAGCGCAATGTCCTCGGGGGAGGGGAGCCGCTGCCCGTGATGGACGTTTCCGACGAGAACGACCTATGAGCGATAAGTTCATCGACATCAAGGACGTATATCCCGCCGATCCGTTCGGCGAATCGAGCGATGGCATTCCGACGGGCCGAGATGTCGAGTGGGTGCCCCTCGTCGACTACCGCCGCAACGGCGTAAGTGAAAACACGATTCACGGCGCGGTCGCCTGGTACTCCGGCAACAAGATGGTTCATTCGTTCGGCGGAAACGTTTTGTGTTACGGCCGCTCGATGATGAAGCCGTTTTACATCAAAGTTTTCGCGAAGGAGCTTGAGGCGACGACGGACTGGCGGCAGAAGGCCGTGAGCGTCTCGTCGCACAACGGAACCGCGGAGCATGTCGAGGTTTCGCAGTCTCTCTTGAGCGAGAACGAGTGGGGCTTGATGCAGACGCCGCTCGATCTGCCGCTGGTGCAGTTCGGCCGCCAGGTGCGCAGGCCGCGCCGGTGGTTTAACAATTCCTCAGGCCATCACGCCGCGATCCTTAAAGGCGCGCGTCTGAAGGGCTGGAATCGCGCCGGCTACACGTTGCCTTCGCACCCGGTGTTCAAGGAGTACTTGAAGATTGTCCAGCGCTACCTCGGCGAGGATTTTGAGCCGAAGCGCATCGCGCGTGACGGCGACGGTCTGCCGACGGTCGCGATGACGGTGAAGGAGCTCGCCGAGTGCTATGCGGGACTCGCGAAGAATCGCGCGGAGGATTGGATTTGGGAGTCGATGATCAGGCATCCGGACATCGTTGGCGGCTTCAATCGCCTCGATACGACGGTGATGAAGTCGTGCAACGGACAAGTGATCGCGAAAGAGGGCGCGGACGGTCTGCTCGGAATGGGCATCGTCCATAAAGATTATCCGGATGGCCTTGGCGTCGTGATCAAGATCGCGCACGGTTGGAATCCGCAGGCGACGTGGTACGTGGCGCGCGGGATTCTTGGGGTGCTGGGATTTACGTTACGCAATCCGTATCCGCTGCGCCGACAGAAGGCGTTTCTCGTTCCAGGAGTCGTACCGCAGAAGTACTTG
>CAYPFC010000370.1:0-2397 GCA_964409815.1 uncultured Pseudobdellovibrionaceae bacterium | reverse complement strand
CGACCGCACGGCCCTCTTGGGTATGCGCTGGCAGGCCAGTGAAAAACTTCTGATTCTGGGGTCCGTGCTCTTTGAGCAAAATGCCCATGGCACCTTCGCGATGCTCGGCTTCGAAAACAAGCTTAGCGACGTGCTCAAGTGGGGCCTGAGCTGGCGCGACTTCTACGCGCCCGAGGACGGCCTCATCAAAACCTTCGATCGCAACGACCACGCCACGCTCGACCTCGTTTATTTCTTTTAGGTGCCAGGCACTATTTCCGGGTCACGCTGCGTAAGCGGCGCTCGCCGAGGTAAATTCTGCAAATTTAACGATGAGCTTGCGGGCATCCGACCGTCGCGCGTACTCCTCCCCTTCTAGGGAGGAAAAATATGAAATTCGCTCTTCTTGGTCTCTTCGTTTCATTTAATGCTTTCGCCGTTCTCAACCCGCCCGGCACCTTCGAGCCGGACATGTGCGCGTACACGAACTTCGGTAGCCCCGGATCGTTCCGAAGCGACGTGATCGCGGTCGACGAAGTTTGTAAAGGCAGCCTCGCGGGACTGAATCAGCAAGCCGTTCAGGTGATCGTCAACGACGGAAGCGTTCGCGTGTATGCGATCACCGTCAAGGACGCGGCCAAAGGCAAAATGGGAATTCAGAAACTGCCCTTCAAAGGTGAAAATGTTGAAGATAGCTCGGACAAAATCAAAGGGAACTTATACTTCTCTTCCGGCATCACGACGGCGTGGTCCATCGAGCTCGAAACCACGGGCAACTTGAAGTTTGAAGGGAACCTCGAACGCGTCGTTCGCGCGCTCTAGCGACACCGAGTCGCCGCCGACACGGCGTGACCCGGAAAAAGGACCTGGCACCCTACTTGATTTCCAGAGGGATGCGGAGGCTCTGGTCCTGGAGCTTCACGTCCTTCATCCCGAGGTTTAAGCCCTCGCCAAGCTTCCACGCAGGCACGGTCAGCGAGAACGGGTTCGTATTCAGATAATCCGCGACACGCGAGCCGAGGAGCGACGTCGCGATGTACTCTTGAACCGCGCGGAAGAGCTTGAACTCCGAGCGGAACGCGGCCTTCACGTTGAGTTTTTCGGTTTGCAATTGAACGCGGAGCTCGCCCTCTTCGACTTTCACGGCCACTTGACCGCGCATCGGAGTGCGGAAGTCGACGTACGGCAGGTACTGCTTGTTCGTCGGCGCCCACTGGCGAACCAAGAGCGGCGCCTGCACTTTATAGACGATCCCGTCGAGCGTGCTCGCTCCGCCCGAAAGCACGGGCGCGGACTCTGAGCTCACGTCGAAATAAAATTGCGTCGTCTTCGCGAATCTCATCAAATCCGGCCAAACGAAGAACTGCAGGAAGCGGCTCTTCATCAAGCCGACGAACGATTCGACTTGGTTCGAGTTCGCGCGGTAGCCGAGCTCGCCGTGGCGCTGGAGAAAGGCGATCGTCTTCGGAACGGTGTCGCGCGGAAGCACGAATCCGGACTCGGTGACGTCGGCGAGAAGCGTCTCGCTGAAGCTGCGCTCGAGCGTTTCGACGCCGGCGGCTTTCGACTCTTTCGAGAGCACGACTTGTCCCGCGATGCGCATGCGGCCGTTACCGACATCGAACATATTCTGCGGCTGCCACGAGAGCGTAAGCCCCGGGCGAAGCGGAACGTCGCGCGTCTTCAGGAGCTCGACTTGCAGGTCGTTGAACGAGCCTTCCACCCAATTCAGGATTCCGTCTCTCATCACGTCTTGGGTCCACGACTGATCCTGGCTCACTTTCAGGATCGCGTCCTTTAATTCCTGTTGCAAGGCCGCGGGGCCTTCGCACTGCCCAAGCTCGACCGAGGCCTGCGCGCCAGGATTGTTGATGAATTGAAAGTCCTGCCACGCGACTTGAACGCCCGCGTTCGACCATCCCCACTTCAAGGTTCCGCGCACTTTCCATTGTCCTGAGGGAATGCGCATCTGCATGCCGTTGCACGCGCCATCGAGGTTGATGATAATGCGCGCGCCGCCGATGTCGCGCACGAGCGTATCGTGGATCTCGAAGCGGCCGACGTGAACCACGGGCTCGTTCCAGTCGAGCTCGAAGCCGACTTCCTGGCGCGCGAGGTTCGCGGTCGCGAAGCGCACTTGGAACGGGCCACGCGCCTGCACGTTGCCCCAGCTGGTCTTGTAAGGCTTATCGAAGGTCAGCGCCTGCCAATCCCACGCGCTCGAAGCGTCGATCTTCTTCGAAGCGAGCGCGAAAAAGTCGGCGATCTGTTTCGGGTGAATCATCAAATCGCCGCTGATCTTCAGCTGCGAAGTTTCCGCGAACGCGCTGCTGGCGAAGCTTGCGAGTAAAACGATTAAGAGACTCTTTGCTGTTTTCATCATTCGATTCCTTCGAAAATTATTCGTGGAGCTAGACT
>CAYPFC010000369.1:271-2416 GCA_964409815.1 uncultured Pseudobdellovibrionaceae bacterium | reverse complement strand
TCTTAAGTGAGGTACCGGGTATGGAAAGCGGAAAAGTCTTATCGGTGAATTCGCACGCGCGCGTAGAGCACCTCGAAATCGAGTCGGCGAACTTAAATCAGGGCTTTGAAAAATTCGCGCTTCACTTGAAGCAACATACGCTCGCGTGGCCGCAGCTTTTGGCTTCGGCGTACGAAGGCGGCGCTTGCCGGGTCATGCTCACCGGCGACAGCGAGTCGCTCGATACGCTCTTACGAACGCTCGAGAAAGCCAAGGGCCTCCGTCGCCTGCGTGAGCCGATGGCTTCAGTGAGCGTGACCTGCTTCGGCGCGGTGGCGTCGGATCTTCCGCACCGGGCGCTGCAGATTCTGTCGACACAGAATATCCACGCGGAGAAGTACATCCTCTCGCCCCACTCGATCACCGTACTGGTCGCGCCGCTGCAGCGAGAAGCCGCGGTTCGGGCGCTGCACGGGTTGATTTAGTTTTCGGTTTGAAGTTCCGGTTATGGGTACCAGTGCCCGTTAGACGCTATCCGCGGCGCCGCGGATAACTCGCTTCCGCAGCGGAAGTACTCGGCTTAAATTCGATTTGAGAATTGCGGGGCGCGGACTTACCTCGGATTCACGACTCCGACCTGACGGCAATACTGCAGAACCGGGCAGGTCGAGCATCGCGGCCGCTTGCCCGTACAGACGTGCTTTCCGAACGGGACAAGCAACTCGTTGATCTTCACCCAGTACTTTTTCGGCAACGTACGCTGCAACTGAAACTCGGTCGCGTTGGCCGAGTGAGCTTCGACGTAGCCCCAGCGATTGGTCACACGTTGAACGTGAATGTCGACCCCGATGTGCGGCTGACCGCACGCGATCCCCAGCACAAGGTTCGCGGTCTTGGGCCCCACGCCGGGCAACGCGAGCAAAAAGCGCTCGTCGCACGGCAAGTTCCCCTCGTAGGATCGGTGAATGAACTGCGCGATCCGGTAAATTCGCTCGGCCTTCTGGGCGCTGTACGTGCATGGCTTCAAAAGTTTCGTGAGCCGCGTGCGCGAGAGCGCGGCCATGGTCCCCGGCGCGTCGGCAACCTTGAATAAGTCGAGCGCGACTCTCAAGCTCACTTCATCGAGCGTGCGAATCGAAATCATGCACGCGATCAGAATTTGAAACGGTGTTCTGTAGCCTTGATCATAAAGGTCGAAGAGCATCGCCTTGGGGTACGCCTCCACCGCCGCCTCAATCCTCTTCATCACGTCGTGGATGTCGAAAGGCCATTTCTGGGACGCCTTCGCGAGCTCGGTTTGCGCCAACATGATTGAGGCCCTCCGCCATGAAAATCTGCAAGGCGTGAGCCCGAGCCTTTCGCTCGAAATTTTACGTTACACTCCCACCCTGGATGGGCCCGAACTTGCACTTTTCCCCAGCGCTATGGATTTTAGGGCTGTCATCGCGAATTTAGGGGTGCCCGGCGCCACGCTATTGCCGGTTTTCGTCGTGCTCGCGACGGTTTGGCCGTCTTTGGGCCTCGCCTCCCCGCGCACGATCGACTGCATGAAATCCGCGGTCAGCTTGCCGGGCCCGGTACAGATCGGCGGCATGAGAGACAAAGAGTTCTTCGCCATCGTTGCGGCCTCGCTCGACGACTTTTGGAAGAGGATCTTTGAAGAGAAAACTCTAACGGCCGCCGACATGGGTTTAACTCCTGCCGTATTGAAGGCGTACCGTCTCGACAATCGCGTTCCCATTCGTGCACCTAGGTATGAGCCGATCCGCGTTCATCTCTACAACGGAATCATTGAAACGCCGGCGGGAAAGTTTTGGGATGCGTCCCCGTTCTACTCTCCCGCTGACAAGACGGTTTACATCTCTCATCCGTGGCTCGCCGACAAACTCGGCGGTCGCATCGAGAACGATGCAAGCTGGGCGTACATACTCGCCCATGAGGTTGGCCATCACATCCAAACGCTCACGCGCTCGATGAACCTCTTAAACTCCATGCCGCCCCCGCACCAATCAAAAATGTGGGTGCGCTTCGAGCTTCAGGCCGACTGTCTGGCCGGCTTTTACATCGGATGGCATCGACATCATTTCGACGGCGATGAAATCGAGGCGATCCGAAGATTCACAGGAAAGCTCGGGGACTCCCAGCACGGGACCTCCGAACAGCGTC
>CAYPFC010000369.1:0-261 GCA_964409815.1 uncultured Pseudobdellovibrionaceae bacterium | reverse complement strand
TTTAAGGCTCGACGACGAAATCACCGATGCGACGACTTCGATTTCGTGGCAGCGTCCACACACTCGGCCGGCATCGATAAATGTTTCGTGTCGATCGCGACCGGAACGCGCATCTCGAAGCGCCACGGCATTCGCGCGTTGACGAACGCTTCGCGCATAATCACGCTGATTTCTTTCATGTCACGCGCCGAGATCGATGCCATTGCGGCACGAAATTTCTCGGGGTCGCCCGCGCGCAAAGTCTGCAGGTGCAGCGCGAGC
>CAYPFC010000368.1:0-2417 GCA_964409815.1 uncultured Pseudobdellovibrionaceae bacterium | reverse complement strand
CATGTCCACGGCGTCCAAGCTGTCGAGCCCGAGGTCGCCTTGCAGCGTCGCCGTCGGGACGAGCTTGTCGTCGGGAATTTCGAATCCCGTTTTCATGAGGTGATTAACCTGGGTGATGATCTCGGCCGGAACTTTCATGTATGCGTCGATAGTAGCAGGGAAGTGTTGATCCCGCCAAACGCAAAATTGTTGCTCAGCACCGTGCGGACGGACGCGGGAGTGTTCTCCCGAACGTGGCGAACGCCCGTACATTCCGGCGCCACCTCTTCTAGGTTTCGGGTTGGAAGAATGAGGGAGTTTTGCATCATCTTGATGGCGGCAATCGCTTCGATCGCGCCGCAGGCCGCAAGCGAGTGACCCAAGTGGCCCTTTAGACTACTGACGGGCGTTTCCGGCCCGAACACGCCGCCGATGGCCTTGGCCTCTTCGGCGTCGCCATGGGTGGTGGAGGTCGCGTGCGCGTTCACGTAATCCACGTCCGAAGCCTTCACTCCGGCGCGCTTCAGCGCCTCATGCATTACGCCCATCATGGTCTCCGCCGACGACTGGGTCATGTGCGTGCCGTCGCACTGGTAAGTTCCGCCAAGAATTTCGGCGAGAGGCCGGCCGCCGCGCTTGCTCATGTGCGCTTCGCTCTCCAGCACCAAAACGCCGGCGCCCTCGCTGACGACCAACCCGTCGCGCGATTTATCGAACGGCCGCGAGGCGCGCTCCGGGTGATCGTTGAAGCCACGCGAGGCCGCCTGCACGATATCGAAAATCGCGGCGCTCATGTGATGAAGCTCGTCGGCTCCTCCCGCGAGCACCAAGTCGTATTGGCCGCTCTGGATCAGCTCGTAGCCGAGCAAGATCGACTGCGTGCTCGTCGCGCACGCCGAGGACGGGGAGAGCAAAGCTCCGTGGTAGTCGAGCGCCGCCGCGACGTTCGCCGGCACCGAGTGGTTCATGACTTTGAAAAACGACGTCGAGAGCTGGCCCTCGGGACCGCCTTTCTCGAACATCTTTCTGAAATACGTCTCGAGCGTCCATGGGCTTCCCGAAGTGGACCCCATGATCAGCATCGTGCGCGGCGAGTTCAACTTCGCGCCCGGCTGCAGATCCGCTTGCCCGAGAGCTTGAAAGGTCGCGAGCGCGGCCATCTCGGACATGCGGGACATCGCGCGCCGAACTTGCCTGGGAATTTTCATGACATCATATTCGGGAGCCGGCGCGCCGAGATGACAGTGAAGGCCGTTGAACTGCTTCCACTCGGGAAACGTGCGCACGCCGCTCTTGCCCTCTTTGATTGCGGCGAACATCGTGTCGACGTCGTTTCCGAGCGACGACAGAGCGCCCATGCCGGTTACGAAGACGCGCATTCGAGCTCCGCGAGAATGGGTTTGATTCCGACGATGTGACCGCACGTGCGCAGTGCCGAGGTCGCGGCGCCGAGCAGGCCCGGGAACAGACAGCTCTGTCCCGCGATCAAAAGATTCAGCACTTTGGTTCTTGGTCCCAAGGCCCGGGCTCCCGTGTTTTGGATCGAATGATAAATACCGTACGACGATCCTTCCTCGGAGCCATTAAAATGCAAGTGCGTCAAAGGCGTCGAGGTTTGAAACTTCTGGATTTTGGCGGAGAAGCCGGGCTCGTGATTTTCCACGGCGCGACAAATGGCGGCGGCCACGGTGTCTTTTAAGGTTTTATAACCTTGAGACCGGCGTCCATAGGGCTCGGCCTTATACGGCGAAACCCATTCAAAGGGCATGGCCGCGTGCAGGCTGAGCGGGAAGTTTTTCTCATCGGCGCGCCACTCGCGCTTCGGGCTCGAAAGAAAAACGACCGGAGGAGTTTCTCCGGGGTTGGTCGCGGCGAACATGTCGCGCGGATCGCTCGAGCGAAAGAAGTAGTAGTTCGCGTCGGGCCTCGGCAGCGGCCGCTCGCGCGAGACCGCGTACATCCCGAAGATCCCGGTCGACTCTTTCATGTTCGCGAGGCGGTCGCGAAACACGGGCGGGAAATGTTGGCCTGCCTCGGCCGCGAGCGCGAACGTTGCCTTCGGATGCATCGTCGAGATCACCCATTCGGGCGCGAACTCCGCGCCGTTCGCGCAGATCACCTTTTTTACCTGAGAGTTTTCGAGCTCGAGGCGCGTGACCTTGTGCCGGGTGAGAACTTGGCCGCCGGCGTCCTCGATGACCTTCACGAAGCGCGCGGTGAGCGCGTCGCCGCCGCCGTTTAGTCCGTACGGCCCGCGAATCAGAGAGTCCGTGACGATCGCGTGAAATCCGAACGCGACATCTTCGGGGCGCACGCCGTGAAGCGAGCAGTAGCTGTAAAAAACGGACTGCAGTCGGGGATCCGAAGTGAGGCCTTCCACGACTTGCTTCAACGAAAGGTCTAAGGCTTCGGGCGGGAAGTAGGGATCCGAAGCCGAG
>CAYPFC010000367.1:0-2429 GCA_964409815.1 uncultured Pseudobdellovibrionaceae bacterium | reverse complement strand
GCGCGCCCGGCGCCTGGGCCTGACGGATGAGCGCGTGGATCTCGCGAGCGAAAGCTCGTTGGACGCGATCGTCGACACCGCGCTCGCGCGCGTGCCCGATGTTTTGATCGTTGACTCGATTCAGACAGTGTACACCGCGGACGTCGAGTCCGCTCCCGGCTCGGTTTCGCAAGTCCGCGAATGCGCCGCACGTCTGCTCTCCCTCGCGAAAACCAAAGGCGTGACCGTGGTGATCATCGGACACGTGACTAAAGACGGTTCATTGGCGGGCCCACGTGTGCTTGAGCACATGGTGGACACCGTGCTCGCATTCGAGGGGGACCAGCATCAACAATTTCGCTTGTTGCGCGCGCTCAAAAACCGTTTCGGGGCGACGAACGAGCTCGGTGTCTTCGCGATGACTGGCGAAGGCTTAAAGGAAGTGCCGAATCCCTCGGAATTGTTTTTAGAAGAGCGGCGCGAAGACCGCTACGGCTCGGCCGTGTTCGCGGCGATGGAAGGCTCGCGCCCCGTCTTGTGCGAGATTCAGGCGCTGACTACATCGTCGCCCTTGCCCTCTCCCCGACGGACCTCGATCGGAATCGAAGTGAATCGCGTGCACATGCTCGCGGCCGTTCTGGAAAAGTACACTGGAGTGTCGCTCGCCCATCGCGATCTTTACGCGAACGTCGTCGGCGGCTTGAAAGTTTCTGAGCCGGCGGTGGATCTGGCGCTGATCGCGGCGCTGATTTCGTCGGACCGTCAGGTGCCGCTGCCGCGAGCCTCTTGCTTCTTCGGCGAAGTGGGACTCACCGGCGAGGTTCGGGGGGCGAACTTGGCCGTTGAGCGCGTGAAAGAAGCCGCGAAACTGGGATTTAAGAACGTGTTTCTTCCGGCCTCGAATGAGCGCTACGTTCGAGCGAAGGATTTCAAGGGCGTCGAGC
Organism: uncultured Pseudobdellovibrionaceae bacterium; assembly: GCA_964409815.1. Taxonomy (GTDB): domain Bacteria; phylum Bdellovibrionota; class Bdellovibrionia; order Bdellovibrionales; family UBA1609; genus JALHOQ01. The sequence goes on along the minus strand of CAYPFC010000367.1, from coordinate 1,506 downwards.
TGCATTGGGTGCGTGACATTTCGGACATCGAGCGCCGGTTCGCCGGCGGCGGCGCCCGACCGAAGGCCGCGAAGCGACCTCCGCGCGACGAACTGGAGTTTTAATCCGTATCCGCGTAGCGCGGATGGTATCCGCGGCGCCGCGGATAGAATGACGCGGATGGTTTCCGGATTTTGAACGGACGTCCGCGTTCCGAATTGCCTAGTCGCCCGTTTCTCACTTTAATGACTTCAATGAATAACGCCATTTGTGTCCTTCCATGGATTCACCTGAGCACGCGCAACGACGGAACGATGCGCCTGTGCTGCCAGTTCCATGGCAACGTCGGAACACGCTTGGGAAGGGTTGATTTCGTTGAGGAGTTCGCTGGCGAGGAGTTTGAGCTCTATCGCCGCCAGATGCTGGCCGGCCACCTGCCCAAAGGCTGTAGCAAGTGCGTCCAGCAGGAGTCCCTCGGCCTGGAAAGCAAGCGCCAGCGAGAGAACCGCCTGTGGTCCGCGAAGCTCGGGCTCGGAAACCTGGAGCGGGAGCTTCGAACCTTTAAACCGCGCATCCGCTACGCCGACTTGCGCCTGAGTAATCGTTGCAACTCCACTTGCCAGACCTGCAGCGCGATCGCGAGCTCGGCAATTCTCGAGCGCAATCGCGCCATCGATAAAAGTTTGCTGCCGATCGGTCATACCTACGACGACGAGCGCGCTTCAAAGATCGAGAACTGGGCGGAGTCCGCCGAGTTCTGGGGGCCGATGGAGCGTGTGGATTTGAAATCTGTGTACCTTACCGGCGGTGAGCCGATGCTTAATCCGCGCTTGCCCGAGTTCTTGCGGCGTCAACCGCCCGAGCTCGAGGTTCGCCTCAACACGAACGTAACAGTGATCAACGAAGAGCTCTTGAAAGAGCTTCATCGCTTTGAAGTCGTGATTTTAACTCTGAGCGTGGATGCGCTCGGCCCGTTGAACGAGTTCATCCGTCCGCCCTTTAAGTGGTCGACCGTTTCGACGCGACTCGAGCGCTACGTCGCTCTCCCTCGTCCTTTTTACGTCGTGCTCGGCCCCACCGTGAGCATTTACAATATTCTGCACGTTCCGGATTACATTCGGGGATACTTCCGCATGCAGCGCGAGCATCCCCATCTGGAACTCTTCTTAAATCTCTTGATGAACCCGGAATACCATCGAGCTTCACTCTTGCGCGCGGATCTGAAGCGCAAAGTGCGAACAGAGCTGGCGATGATCGAAGTGCCGAAGGGAATTCCCCAGCGTGAGCGCCTACTCAATCAGATCTCTTCGATTCAAAAGCATCTTGATATCGAAGAGTCGGATCGCGATTTGCGAATGACCGAGCTGAAAAAATACCTGAGCGGAGTCGAGCCGACGGGAATGCGCCGCCTCTCCGAGTTTTATCCCGAAGTCCTGAGCTAAGGTTCCCGGTTACCGACCCGTTGCCGCGCCATGACCCGGAAAAACTGCCTGGCACCTACCGTACGCGCTCGATGGCCTTGTGCCA
>CAYPFC010000366.1:0-2447 GCA_964409815.1 uncultured Pseudobdellovibrionaceae bacterium | reverse complement strand
AGAGCTCAAGCGGCTCGAGAGTGAGTTTGCCAATGTGCTTGAGAGCAACAAGGCCCTCTGTTCCAATCACCATGAGCTCGCGATTTCGGTTTACGATCACTACGAACAAGTCAGTTTAACCGAGTATTCGGGTGCGGCGGTGTTGTCATCGCTTGAAGAGTGCGCGCGCTTGGGCGCCAGTGGCGGCGCCGGGGCCCCGCTCTCCCGCCACAGCAAGCATCGCTTGAAGATCTCGCGTCGCCTGGATCGTCCCGATTTGGACGAGCGCAATTACAAAAAGCCCACACCCATGTTCGCGGGAAGTTATTTACAGCATTGCGTTTCGCGATTTCGCGCGCCGTGCACGCGCGTCCGCCTGATTCGCCTTCAGCCGGGAAAGAAAGTCGACTGGCACATCGACTACGATCCCTCGTACGCGACTCGCGTGATCGTACCGATCGTCACGAATCCGGATGTCGTCAACCTGACTCGCAGACGCGGACGGATCGAGCGCGCCCACTTGCCGGCGGACGGATCGGCGTGGTTCTTAAATACGGGCTTTCCTCACTCCGTTGAAAATAACGGCGATTCCGCTCGCGTCGTGTTGATGTTCAGTTTAGACGGCCAACAAGATCTAGAGGAGATTCCGCCTTACGCAGAAGGAAGAGCTTCTCGATCATCCATCCCGGAAAATCCAGTTCACCCGCTCTAATCTTGTTGGAATGGGCCGAGGGCCGCGCGTGATGGTTGTTGTGAAGGCCGCTGCCCAACGTGATCAAATTGACCCAAGTGTTGTTGTGGCTTCGATCTTCCGTCTCGAAATTTCGGTAACCGTGCGAGTGACAAATCGTATTTACCATTCCCGCGCTGTGAAAGGTGATCACCGCCGGAATGGAAAACAAAAAAACCGCGGCCCATGGATTCACGGCCGCGACCAAAAGAACGACAGCCGCGACAAGAAGAAAGTAATTTCGGTACAACCAACGCTGAAGCGGATCGCGCGTGAGATCCTGAATACCCGCTCGGTCGATGGTCGCTTCGGGCCACAAGGTGAGCCACGTTCGCCACCAAGCGCGGACTCCGTGGGGATCGCCCTCCCGATCGGGGACCCGGTGGTGAAACCGGTGAATGGCGGCCCACGAGAGCGGCGGTCCGAAAAAGTTAAAGCACGCCAGGAACGCAAGCGTCCGCTCGACGAACTTGCCCGTCGCGAAACTGCGATGGGCGAAGTAACGGTGAAGGCCGATCTCTCCGCCGATTTTTCCAAACGCGATCCAACCCACAAACGTAAGGCCCAAAAGGCGAAGGTCGCCGTAAACCAAAGCGGCCACCGACAAGACGTGGTTGAGAGTTAATATTGTGTAGATTTTCGCGCGCACTCTTAATTCTGCCTATATGCGTCCGCGACAGGCCAATCTTTTGGAAGGCTAACGCGCGGCGAAGGCTACGCGACTCTCGCAACGTCGGCGCTCGCGCGCAATACTTCGGAGTCCTTGGGACGCTTCCAGATATGAGCGTCGAACCAGTAATGCGAAAGTGTCAGCGTGATCGCGACGATATTGATCGCCCTCTGCGCTCCCGGAATCGGCTTGGCCCAATTTCCCTCGATGAAGAATGCAAGCGCGAGCGAGAAAACCATGAGCGCCCCCGCGTAGCGCATTAGTTTTCCGCTCGTAACCCCCATGACTCGGCCGGGCTGATCCTTACGGCTCACGAAATGCTCGCAGAGGCCCATGTAATACCAGCCGTGCGCGATACCTCCGACCACGTAAACGTACGCCCAATTGGACGATAAGGTAGGAATCATAAACCAAGTGATTAGAAATACGACGTACTGAAGGTACTTTCCCATCAGCAGTATTCCGGTTTTTCGGCAGTGCCAGATCTCGAAGGCGACGGTCGCCGCGACGGAGCTCATTACGAAGTAAAACATCGCGGGCTGCCAATGGGTCGGCAGGTGCGCCCATGCGAAACTTCCACCGCCTGGAGGTTGGTATCGGTTCGGATCCGAAAGCAAGTGGAGCGCGATCGCAAGCGGCAACAAGTACGAGAACGCTGGCGAGACCCGGGTGGCCATACTGCGATGGCTGAGCTTCAGCAGTCCGATTTGCTGCATGATGTGGTGGTGAATCGTGATCAAGCCAAAGACCAGCAGCAACACCTCCAAACTCAGGAAGTGTAAGATCGTTACCGCCGCCAGTATCGCGAGCGGCATCAGTCTCAGAACCGGTCGCTCGCGAAACGACCCTGTCCCGTAAACCCGAAAGTAAGACGAGATCAAATGCGGATAGCTGAACAACACGATCGCGAGGCTCAGATTATAAAGCGACGGAGACGGCTCCAGAAAACCGCCAAGCACGGAGAGGAACGCCAAATAGAAGGCGATCAAAGATGAAAAAAGAAAGAGATCCCAGCGCGCCGAGACCAGCCAGAGAGCACGTGTTTCCACTTTAGGTATATCGGCAATT
>CAYPFC010000365.1:0-2459 GCA_964409815.1 uncultured Pseudobdellovibrionaceae bacterium | reverse complement strand
GTCAATCCGGTCCAATACGAATCGACGATCCAGATCACCGCGCCCAGCTTGAGCATCCCGTACATTTCCTTGAGGGCGTCGTCCGTCAGAAGCAGGCGCTCCACGGGAACGTTCGCGCGCTCGAAGTAAGGCGTGCGCACGGCCAGCGATTGGGTCGTGTAGACCATGCTCGTCGGATCCTTGGCGACGCGCTTCGCGAGCGCCCGCCATGGAGCTTTTGTCGATGCATAGGTCCGAGGGAGCGCATCGGTCGCCGTGACCGCGATTAGCCCGACGAGAATCGCGTCGGCCGCCCAACCCTTGGCTCGCGTGACGCGCGCGATGGCCTGGAGCGCGAGGGTTAAAGCGAGGGCGAGATAGGGAACGAGAAAGATGTAGTAGCGCGGCAGAAAAACGCTTCTCTGCGAGATCAACGTCGCCAAAGCCATGAAGAGAACGGCCGCCAAGGGAAGTCCAAGGAACAGCGCGAGCTCGCGACGCCCCGTTTTTCTCGCGAGGTAAATCCAAATCATGAACACGACCAGAATCACGCCCGCCGAGATCCAGCTCCCCATCAAGAGATCGCGCAAGACCTCCAGCGCCCTCAATCCTTGGGGCTCAACCTGAAACTTCAACCGCTGCCATTCGAGATGCGCCCAACTGAAAAACAGCGCGTACGAAGCGGCAAGTACGACGGCCGCGATCGCGAAGACCCAGCCCCCGGCGCGCGCGAGCCTGCGTCGCATGAGCGCGATCGCCTGCAACGCGAGCGGAATCAGCGCCAGGTAATGCGTGAGCGCCAAGGCCAGCACCGAGGCGAAATACGCCGCGCGCCCCTTACCCCCCTCAGCGAAGCGGACGAAGCAGGCGAGATTCAGAGCCGCAAGCAGCTCGAAAAGCGCGTACATTCGCGTCTCCTGAGCGTACTCGATGCTCAATGGATAAATCGCATGGAGGAAACCGAGCATGAGCGCCACTCGGAACCCAAAATGCCGACGGGCGAAGAGCATCAGCACCAACGTCGTCAAAACCGAGAACACGGTCGATAGCGCGCGGGTCGCCACCTCTCCGTCACCAACGAACATGACCCAAAACTTCAACAGCAAGTGATACAGAAACGGGCAGTTATCCCAAAAGATCGAGCCGAAGCCCGGCGCCGTAGCAATGTGGACCGACGTCATCTCATCGATCCAATAACTCGCGGCGCCGATATGAAAGATCCTCAGCGCGGCCGCGCCGGCCAAAATGAGCAGGAAAGCTAAAGGTTGAACTGAACTCTTCATTCGCGGTTTAATTCTACAATGATTTCGCTCGTAATCGCGACCTTTGACCGCCCGCGCCTTCTTGAGAGAAGCATTCAATCGGCGTTGGCGGCGCTCGCTCACGCGGGCGTGAGCGATTTCGAAATTCTGGTCGGGGTGAACGGGCCCGATCCCCGCTCGCGGGCGGTCCTCGAGGGACTGAGCGCGCCGGCTCTGAAGAGCTTTTACTTCGACCGGAAATTTACGCCGGCGGGCTGCCGCAATCGCCTGATTCCGCACGCGCGCGGTGAATGGATTTACTTTCTGGATGACGACGCATACGTCGATCGCGCGTTCTTCAAGACGTGGGAAAAGAGCCCGCTTCGCGAGTCGTGCGCGGCGGTCGGCGGTCCCAATCTCAACCCGCCGTCCTCCAACCTCTTTCAGGACGTCACCACTTGGACGCTCGAGTCGCGATTCGCAACTTATTTTTCGTTCGCGCGCTACCGCGGAAGCGGATCCGCGCGTTTCTGTTCCGAGGAGTCTCTGATTCTGTGCAACCTGTTCGTACGTAAATCCGCGCTGAGCGAACATAGCTTTCTGGAAGAGCTCAAGTGCGCCGAGGAGAATTGGCTGCTTCAGGACGTCGAGCGCGGACGCGGCCGTTTGGGTTACGATCCCGATCTCGCCGTCTGGCATGAGCGCCGCCCGGATCTGGCGGCTTTCGCGCGCCAGGTGTACAAGTACGGCTTCGGGCGCGGACAAATCTTTCGTCGTCGCGCTTCGGGTCTGCGGCTGGCGCACCTGATTCCCTCGCTTTGTTTGATGTACGCGCTTCTCGTTCCCGGCTTACTTTGGCTCGCGCCTTCTATCCTTTGGCTCCTGCCGTTTCCGGTGTATTTCGTGCTGTGTCTGGCGTTCGCGTTCCGACCGTCCCGCGCGCGGGTTCCGTTTCGCGTGCGCGCGCGGAGCGCCCTGCTTTTCCCGCTCGTGCACGCGGCCTACGGATGGGGATTGATGAGAGGGGCGTGGCGCGGATGAGTACGACGTCCCGCCGTTTCTCCTTCCACGGCATTCCGGTCTTGATCCGATCGACTGAGGACCGCGCGCTACGAAATCTAACCGAGGATTTCGGCTTCTTCGAGCAAGGCCTTACGGCCCCCGCGCGATTGACCGTCGAACTCTTCGCGCGCGAGAGCCGGCTGTCAGGTTTCCCGCTCTTTCGTACGCGCATGTGCC
>CAYPFC010000364.1:0-2468 GCA_964409815.1 uncultured Pseudobdellovibrionaceae bacterium | reverse complement strand
AGCGCATGGCCACGATCCTGGACCGTCTCCACGGGCATTTGGTCTCCTTCTACGACGAACGTCTGACCCTCATCCAGATGAGAAAGTTCGCCTCCTGGTACTCCGCCGGTTACCCGGGCGCCGCGGGATTTCGCAAGGAATTGTTCCAGCTTCAGGGCAGCGAGCAGGTCCTTAGTCGCATCCACGGATTTTTCAACGATATCTCTCACTCGACCAGAAACGATACCAGCCACGAGCCGTTCCTAATGGGCGGTCACGGCTAAAAAATAGCCGGCTAGAGACCGATAAGTCCTCGTGATTCGTAAGTTTGTAACCAGCCAACTGGAACAGTTCGGACGTTGCGTGCCCGATTTGCTGCTCGTGGTGGATCCCGATGGGGTCATCGTGTTCGCCAATCGCGGCCGCGCGGGCGTCGCACAGGGCGACCTGATCGGCCGGCAATTGCGCTCGCTCTACGTTCCCGGAGAAGCGGAAAACGCCGACGTCGCGATCGCCGAAGTCATGCTGACCGGCGGAACCGCGCGCCTCGAGGTTCGCGGGAACGGCAACGAAGGCGGCGCGACTTGGTATTCGCAGCGTTTGAGCGCGCTTTCCGAAGGCGGGCAGGTCATCGGCATCATGATTCTCGAAACCGACATCACGGAAAAGCTGAAGCTCGCCGAGGAAGTGGAGATCGAGCGCGCGAAAGCGTTGGCCGCCACGAAGTTCGCGACGCTGGGAGAAATGGCGAGCAGCATCGCTCACGAAATCAATACTCCGCTGACGCATCTTCAGTTGCTGGCGGAGCTGCTTCGCGAGCACATGGACAAAGGCTCTCTCGATCTTGCCAACACGAAACACATCAGCGATCAGATGGAAAATACCCTCACGCGCATCGTGAAGACGATCCGCAGCCTGCGCTCGTTCGCCCGGCAGAGCGACTCGGATCCGTTCGCGAACGTATCGGTCGGCGAGATTCTGGGCGAGACTCTCGATCTCATGCGTGAGCGCATGCGCTCCGCCGACGTCGAGCTCAGGCTCACGCCGTTCTCGAACGAGTTGAAAATCGAGTGTCGCAGCACGCAGATCACGCAAGTTCTGCTCAATCTCTGCGGGAACGCGATCGACGCCGTGGACGGGCGAGATCCGCGCTGGATGCAGGTGGACGTCAGGGACACGGGAATGTCCGTCGAGATATCGGTCATGGACAGCGGCCCCGGGATTCCGCGCGACGTGCGAGAGAAGATCATGCAGCCGTTCTTCACGACGAAGGCCGCCGGTAAAGGCACGGGCCTCGGCTTAAGCGTTTCGAAGAGCATCGCCGGCTTTCACCACGGGCTGCTCTACTTCGACGAATCCAGTCGCCATACGCGCTTCGTTCTCTTATTGCCGAAAACCCAGCCGTCGCTTCTCAAGCCCGCGGGTTAATCAGGATCACTGCTCTAGATCCGCCGGAGGCTCGCTCTCCATTCGGATGGGCTCGTTTTCTTCGATGATTTCCTCAAGAGACTCTTCATCCAGCTCGTCGAAGTCCGACGCGCGCGGCATGGGCGCCTCGAGCGAATAGCTCGGTGTGCCTTGGAAAGAATCCATCGCCAGTTCGCCCCAGGGAAAACCGTCGATATTCGCGATCGCGGTCTGGTAGGCCTCGCTGCTGATCTTACCAAATGAAGCCATGCGCTTGAGAATAATCCGGATCATCTTCTTGTTGAACGCGGTCAGCTGCCCGTTCCTGGCGCCCTTGGAATAGGATTTCGGATTGGGAAGCAGATGGGCGAGATACGCGCCCTCGAGCGGGTGAAGCTGAGAGGGCGACTTATGAAAGTAATGTTGCGCGGCCGCTTTGATCCCGTAGATTTTAGGGCCGAACTCGACGACGTTTAAGTATTTCTCGAGGATCAGGTCTTTCTTGTAATGTCCCTCGATCGCGTGCGCGAGGTAGGCTTCTTTGATTTTTCTCAGCGGCGTTTTGTCCTGATTGAGGAACGCGTTCTTCGCGAGCTGCTGCGTGAGCGTCGATCCGCCCCGGCGGAACTTTCCGCTCATGAGGTTCGTCGTAAAGCTCGCTTGGAGCTCGTTCCAGTCGAAGCCCTTGTGCGAGTAAAACGATCCGGCCTCGGCGGCGATGACCGCGTGAATGGCGTACGGTGAAATCGCGCTCAGGCGAACGTAATTCGGGGAGCCCGGGCAGAGGTGGACCTGAAACATCGTCGTCGTGAAGCACTTTTCGAGAATCGTCACGTTGGGCAGAGTCATCAGGAGCGCGGCCCCGGCGACGAGAATCAAAACGCAAAAGCTGATGACGAGTACGATAAAATCTCGAAACGTCTTCATCCCAGCAAGCCCTGTTGCTTCATCCAGTCCACGCTCTCTTTAAGAGCATCTTGAGCCGGTCTCGGGTTGAAGCCAAGCTCGGCCTTCGCTTTGTCGTGTTCGAACCAGTGAAACAGGAGGGAAGTCCATGCGTTCTCGGTGTTGAGCGGGCCTTT
>CAYPFC010000363.1:0-2470 GCA_964409815.1 uncultured Pseudobdellovibrionaceae bacterium | reverse complement strand
GGTCAAACCTTGAGTCCGCGGTGGCTCTCAAAGCTCCCGAAATGGTCGCGTTTCCACCCACGTTTAATCTTGCGCTGCCACCCGGTAGTCCGCCGACAGTCATGTTTCCGGCTTCGCTAATGTAAACGTAAGGCATGGTCGGTGAGTTGACCCAATCGACGATTACGAAATGATTTGGGGCCAGCGTCGCGTTGCTCGTAACGCCGAGGGCCCACTGGCCACCGCCACCGGCGGAGTTATCAATCAGGACCGCGGTTGCGCCACTTGTCTCGCTGCCATTCGAGCGAACATGAAGCATGGGAGTCGGATTCGTGGTCCCGATTCCCACCTTGCCGAGCGGGTAATGAATGTTGCTCCCGTTTGTTATCCATTGGCTCGAGCCGCCTCCGGCTCCGGAAGCCATCGCCGCGCACTCCGTTAGGTTTCCAGCCGCCGCGCCCACGGTCGTTTTGGTCGCCGTAATCTCCACGCTGCGAACGAGCCGTTGGGCGCCCGTCACTTGCATGATCGGTTGGTAGGTGATCGTGAGCACGAGATGCGCTTCCGTCGTTCCGGTCGTGTACCAATCCGGAGTGGGAAGCGAACTGAGGTTCATACTCGCGATGCGAACGGTGCGGTCTCCGTAGTTGGTAAGAAGATCGTATTTGACCGCACCCGGGGCGGGAAGTCCGCCATCGCGCAGTTGCGTGACGTTCACGTTCGTCGCGGCGTTGATCAGGGTTCCGTCGAAATTGTTCTCGCAAGCTTGCGGGTTGGCGAGCATTCCGCGAATCTCGCCGTGGAGCCAGTCGGTTTGTTGGCGAAAGGCGATCCCGCTTTGGGCGAGGTTGGCCTGATTCACGTAATTCATAAGACCGACGATCATAACGCCCATGATCCCGCCGGCGATCAGGACGGCCATGAGGGCGTTTCCGGAGGATGAGCGAAGCGGCGCTGTGAGTTTCATGGTTGAAAGAAAATTGTCGCTCTCCTGCTTTCAATTTTGAAGCGATTTAACGGTGGGTCCGGCTTTCGCGGCGCTGGGTCATTTGACGGAATTCGGGCCGATCTGTAAGACGAAATGTAACTTGAAGGGGCTGCGCGCCCGTAGCTCAGCTGGATAGAGTACCTGGCTTCGAACCAGGGTGTCGGAGGTTCGAGTCCTTCCGGGCGCGCCAAATTATGAGGACGTCTTTTTATCAGTATCCCTATCCCGAGCTTCTGAAGCTTTGGCTCGCCCACGGCTTGACCGAGCAAAGCGCGAGCCTCGTGTACAACTGGCACTACAAGAAGAATCGCCGCGAGGCTTGCACGCACCATAATCTTTCCGCGAAGACCAAAGCCTTCATGGCGGATCATCTGAATTTTCAGTTGCCCGAGATTCACACGGTGAAGGAGTCCGCCGACAAAACGGTGAAGTTTCTCTTCGCGCTGGCCGACGGGCGACGGGTCGAAACCGTCTTGATTCCCTTTATGGGCAAGTATTCGGTGTGCGTGTCCTCGCAAGTCGGTTGCGCGGTGAATTGCTCGTTTTGTTTTACGGGTACGCAAGGGTTCACGCGCAATCTTAAGACTGAGGAGATCGTCGGCCAGCTTTTGGGCGCGAAGACTTGGCTGAGCGCGAATCGCCCGGGTGACGACAAGATTTCCAACGTCGTTTGCATGGGACAAGGGGAGCCGCTGCACAACTTCGAAGCCGTTCGGGACTCGGCCAAGATTTTTCTCTCGCAGCATGGGGTCAGCATGGCGGGGCATAAGGTGACGATCTCCACTTCGGGGCACGCGCCCGGATTGCGCCGCTGGAAGCAGGAGATGCCCGACGTGAATATCGCGCTCTCATTACACTCTCCGTATCCGGATAAGCGCAGCGAACTGATTCCTCTGAATCGCCGGTTCGGACTGGACGAGATTCTGCCCTTGGTGGACGCGATCCCGCACGGGAAGAACCGCTTCGTCACCTACGAGTATGTCATGATCCGCGACTTCAACGACAGCGACGTCGAAGCGCACGCCACCGGGGCGCTGCTCAAGGGGAAGAAGGCGTACGTTAATTTGATACCGTTCAATGGGTTTCCCGAGTCCAGGTATCGGCGCTCGTCGGACGAGCGAATTGAGAAGTTCAAATCGATCCTGGACACATACGAGATCCCCACGCTCGTCCGCACCACCAAGGGCGACGACGTCCTCGCGGCCTGCGGTCAGCTCAAAGTGTAGCCAATCGAGGAATTTCTTCAGCGGGCCCCATAGAGGGCCATTCTTGTGCTATAAGCACCGATCCCAAATAGGAGAGAATTTGAATACCTTCACTGAGTTAACGTTTAGTCCCGCCCTCATGCGCGCGGTGGCCGACCTCGGCTACGAAACCCCCAGCCCCATTCAGGCACAAGCGCTGCCCATTCTCCTCGGGCAGGACACCGATTTCATCGGATTGGCCGCGACGGGCACCGGAAAAACCGCGGCGTTCTCTCTTCCGCTGCTCGAGCGAATCGAT
>CAYPFC010000362.1:0-2474 GCA_964409815.1 uncultured Pseudobdellovibrionaceae bacterium | reverse complement strand
GCGCTGATGGACATCGGGACCCGCTCGGGAAAACGCGTGGTCACGCTCCTCACAAGAATGGACGAGCCCCTCGGGCGCTTCGTCGGGAACGCGCTCGAAGTGCGCGAGTGCCTCGACATCATGGAGGGGAAACCCGCGCCGGAAGGCGGGAAATCCTACGCCGACACGGTCGAGCTCACGCTCGCGCTCGCGGGTCATATGATTTTTCTGGGCGGCAAGACGATTTCCCCTGAAGACGGCCGCGCGGTCGCCGAAAAGCTTCTTGCCGACGGCAGTGCGCTTAAAAAATTCCTCCAGATTTGCGAATGGCAGGGCGGCGATCTCTCGAAAGGCCTCGCGCAAGCGCCGCACACGGAAACCGTGCGCGCCGAGTTTGACGGGCACATCTCTTACACGAATCTGGAGAAGCTCGGGCTCGCGAGCGTTCACTTGGGCGCCGGCCGCAAGTTCACGACCGACGCGCTCGACCCGTCCGCGGGCATCGAAGTCTTGCGCGAGCAGGGCGAAGCCGTTCGCGCCGGAGATCCGCTATTTAGAATGTATTTCAGCGAGGCGGCCCGCGCGCAAGCGGCGCTTCCCGTCCTGAGAGAAAGCTACACACTCACGCGCGAGCCGGCCTCGCGCTCACCGCTCATCGCAAAGGTGCTCACATGATCGACAAGAAACTCGAAGAAACGCTGAACTTTCTAAACAAGCGCGCGTCGCTCAAGCCCACGCTCGGAATCATTCTGGGCTCGGGGCTTTCGAGTTTCGCGAAGAGCGTAACCGCGGTCGCCGAGGTTCCGTTCAAGGACATCCCTCACTTCGCCCCATCGGGCGTCGAAGGGCATCCGGGCAAGCTGGTTCTAGGGACGCTCGAAGGCGTTCAGGTAGCGGTCATGCAGGGACGGTTGCATGCTTACGAGGGGCATTCGTTCGAGCAAGTCATGTACCCCGCGCGCACGATGTTCGCGCTCGGCGTGAAAACCCTGATGGTGACGAACGCGGCCGGGGGCTTAAAGGCGGCGATGAAGCCCGGCGACTTCATGGTGATCAACGATCACATCAATCTCACCGGCGACAATCCGCTCAAAGGCCCGAACTGGAGCTACGGTCCGCGCTTCGTCGACATGACCGCGCCTTACGACCCGGAGCTCTCGAAAATTCTGAAACAGTCGCTTAAGAAAGAAAAGGCGCGCGTGCGCGAGGGCGTTTACGTCGCCGTGATGGGCCCGACGTACGAAACGGCCGCGGAGATTAAATTCTTCGCGAAGATCGGCGGTGATGCCGTCGGAATGTCGACGCTTGCCGAAGTCGTGGCCGCGCGCCACGCGGGCGTGAAGGTCGTGGGCTTAAGCTGCATCACCAATCTTGGGACGGGGCTTTCGAAAGTGAAGCTCTCGCACGAGGAAGTGAAAGACGTGGCCGAGCGAGTGGAGGTACCGTTCACGGCCGCGATGATGAGCTTCGTAAAGAAGGCCAAACCGTTGCTATGAGCTCCACTCTGATTCGCGGTGGCCGCATGGTCACCATGAACAAGAAGCGCCAGATTCTCGAAGGCGACATCCGTTTTCGCGACGGGTTCATCGTCGAAATCGGGCGCGACTTACGGATCGGCCCCCAGGACAACGTTGTCGACGCAAGCGAGTGCTTCGTCATCCCCGGATTGATTCAGGCGCACACGCACCTCGTGCAGGCGCTGTTTCGCGGTTTCGCTGACGACCTCGAGCTCCTCGATTGGCTCAAGAAGAAAATCTGGCCGATGGAGAGCGCGCACGACGCGCGCTCGATCCGCGCCTCCGCCGCCGCGGGCTTGCTCGAGATGCAGCTCTCGGGAACGACGTCGATCCTCGATATGGGAACGACGCGGCTTCACGGCGAGGTCTTCGAAGAGGTCGAGCGTTCGGGAATGCGCTACTGGGGCGGCAATTGCCTGATGGACCTTAAGTCGTCCTCGGGGCCTCTTTACCGCGGGACCGAGGACAGCCTCGGCTACAGCGAAGAGCTCATCCAAGAATGGCACCTAAAAAGATCTCCGCTCATTCAGTACGCGGTAAGCCCCCGCTTCGTGATTTCGTGCACGGACAAGATGCTCAAGAGCAGCCGCGCGCTCCAAGAAAAGCACGGCCTCATCTTCCACACGCACGCGTCCGAGAACAAAACCGAGGTCGCGCTCGTCAAGAAGCGCACTGGTCTGGGCAACGTACAGTTCTTAAAGAAGATCGGCTGCCTGAACGAGCGCTCGGTGATCGCCCACGGGATTCACCTTTCGGCTGCGGAGATCACCGCGATGGTGAAGGCGAAGGCCGGGCTCACGCACTGCCCGAGCTCGAACCTGAAGCTCGCAAGTGGCATCGCGCGCATCGCGCACTATCGCGGAAAAGGAATGAAAGTCGCGATCGGTTCCGACGGCGCGCCTTGCAACAACTCGATGGACGCGTTCCTTGAGATGCGGCTCGCGGCGCTCCTGCAAAAGCCGCTCTTTGGGCCTACGG
>CAYPFC010000361.1:0-2481 GCA_964409815.1 uncultured Pseudobdellovibrionaceae bacterium | reverse complement strand
AAACCGCATCGTCGTAGAAGAGCCGAAGAAGCAGCCCGCTCAGCCCAAGGCGGAACCGGTGAAGCTGCGCGCCCTCACGCCCACGCAAGAGCAGGTCATCACGGCCGATAAGCCCACCGCGATCGAATTCCAGTGGGCATGGCAGCCGGCCCGTCCCGCGGCGCCGAATGAGGCGTACACTCTCGAGTTCGCAAGCGAGCCGACATTCAGGAAAATCCATGCGACCAAGGCGGTAACTGGAAACCTCGCGACGTCGATGACCGTCGCGCAATCCTTAAGCCTCTATTACCGCGTGCGCGGGCCGAACGGTGAGCGCTCGCAGACCGAGCGCGTGAACTTCGTTCGCCTCGAGCGCCCGTTCATCGTTACGCCGGTGGCGAATCAGCAATTCCTGACCCCTCCCGGAGAGAACGCGGTCGTACCGGTCGAGTTCAAACGTCCCGAGAAGGCGACGGTCTGGTACCAGGTCGCGGTCGATCCGGACTTCAACGAGGTCCTTGTTAACCAAAACACTCCTTTATATAAGGTGCCCGCGGAGCTCGCGATCGGAAGTTACTTTGTTCGCGCGCGTAGCGATTTCGGCGACGGCAGAACAAGCTCCTGGACCGACCCGGTTCCGTTCAAGGTTGAGCCGAAGCTTCAGAAAATGCAGCTCGCCGAGACACCCGACCGAAGCCGCGTCCTCATTCCGAACCGCGCGTATCCGGCGTCATTATATAGTGCGAGCAACGCGAAGGTGCGCAGGTTCCTGAGCGACCGCGGATTCTTGAATGACTTCTTCCCGCTCAAGAAGGGCAGCTTCGACGAGCTCAGGGTCGAAGTGAAAGGTCAGGAGCCGATCGTGCAGGCGCATAACGGCTGGCCGGAGAAGAATCTTGTGCCCGGTCATTACGACTACCGCTACCAGGTGAAGAAACTCGGATTCGAAGGGCCTCCGGTCTCCAAGGACAAGAAGCTCTGGATCGCGATGGAGCCGCCGCGAGCGATCGGCGAAGCGACGTGGGGTAATCCCGATAAGGACGGCGGTCGCGAGACCGTTTGGAGCTTCACCCCGCTGCTTTATGCGAGATCGTACGATGTCGAGCTCTCGCGCGATCCGGCGTTCTCGACCGGCGAGCGCATGAAGTCCGCGCAGACGACCGTTAAGCAGAAACTGCAGCCGGGCGATCACTACTGGCGCGCCCGTGCCCGCGATGCCCGCGGCAATATAATCAGCGATTTCTCGGAGCCGAAGCGCATCTCGATACCGGCGGCGGCGCCGCTGCTCGCGAAGAACGAGCGTAAACCGCAAGCGGTTCAGAAATCCGTCACCCGCGTCGAGAAAGACAAGGTCGAGGAGTACAAGCCCAACGGATGGTGGGCGTGGGCCGGTACCGGCGTGAACTTCGTCGATTACCGTCAGTCCGTACCTACGCGCGGAACGATCAGCTCTCAGAATATTAAAGGGCCGAGCAACTACATTGAAGTCGGTTTCGACGGCAAGAGCGGTTGGGGCGGCGTCTTCACGTACAAGAACACGCCCGGAGAAATGCTCGTAAGCAACGCGACGATCGATAACGGTGCATACTCGTGGACGACTATGTCGCTCGAGGGGATCCTGCGTCGCCAGTCAAAATTCACAGTCTTCAAGTCGCCGGTGATTTACGGATTGCGTCTGGGAGTTCAGCAGCACAAGACCCCGTTCGTGTTCCTGAACGCCGACACCGAGCTTGAGATGAAGACGAACGAGATGAACACCGGCTCCTTCGGGGTTTTGGCCGAGCTTCAACGTCGTCGTTGGACGTACTATTGGCTCATGCGCTATCAGTTCCCGTTCTCTTCGAAAGCGAGCGGCTCGGATCAATTCACGATCACACCCACGTTCGGCTTCGACGGATCGGTGGGCACGTCATACAATATCTCCCAGCAGCTGAAGATCGGTCTCTTCTGGTATGGTCAGTGGCATCAATACAATTTCGTCTACGCCGATAGCACCGTCACAAACGATGGCTTCCAATCGCTGTTCTACTCGAACATCGATCTGCGCCTCGGGTTCGATTTCTAAGAGTGCCGTATCGCGGCCTCGCCATGGTTAAATTTCACTTCTCCCGACCTAAATCCCCCGTAATCCTCGCGTTTTCCGGCGTTTAAGGCCGTGAAGTCCGTGGCACGGAAATCGAATAGTTAGCCCGCCGAGAGCGGGTGCAAGGACGCGCCGGCCGAGGAAACACACGGATGTGGAGTCGATTCAATAGCCAAAGGCTTATGGCCATGGCCCGCAGGATGCTGGCCTCGATTTGCGTGTCGGCGGGAGTTCTGTCGGTCGCTACGATCGATAGCGTTTACCAGGAAGGTAAGCACGCCGGAGATTTGACGAAAGCGCGCATCGAAAAATCCCGCGAAGTTCTGAAGCGCCGGATGCAGTCGCGAAAGGCAAAAGTCGACGAGCGCGCGACCGCGTTTCACGAGTCGATCGCGCGCGACGAGATCGGAGAGGGGAAT
>CAYPFC010000360.1:0-2495 GCA_964409815.1 uncultured Pseudobdellovibrionaceae bacterium | reverse complement strand
CAAGGTGGTTTATAGCTAGGAGAGTTGAAGTGCTCCGCTTGATACGTTTTGTAGCGGCCGTCGGCTGTGTCTTGATCGGGACGCAGTGCTTGCACGCCGCTGAGCCGCCGGTGGACTCGAGGCCGGCGACCTCCGTGACATTGATGCGGCTATGCTTCACATCGCCCAACACAACCCCTATTTCCGCCTTATGCATGACTCCGGCTGGCGCCCCATTAATAGCGGCTTCGATCCAAAGAAATCTTTGTGAGCTCACGCAAATCATCGCGCGCGGGCCGGCTCCGGCTCCTCCGATACTGCCGTTGCTCGTCGCACAACGTCCGCCGGAGGTTCCGGTAAAATTATTTTTCTCGAGGCTGCCCGAGCCGATGGTGACCAGTGCGGTTTTGTCGCTGCTCATGTCAATGATGTGATAGGGCCTAGCGTCGGCGACGTAGTAAATATCCGGCTGAGTGAGAGCCGTGACCGCGTTCGTGGTACCGGGCGAAGTGGGTGCCTCTCGAATCGTGTTTGACCACCAGGCGAGCGGAAGCGATTGGCCGACGGTGACGTTTCCGTTGTAGGTCACCGTAACGAAATTCGTACGCCAAGCGCCGTCGTCCGCTCCCGGCGATCCGGTGATGAGATCCCGAAGGCCTTTGCCGGCCTTCAGCCCGCGCGAATAGAATTTTGCGAGCCCCAGGCTGTCGTCACATACCCAATCGAACACGTCGAGCTGATCGGCAATCGTCAGCCCCGCGCAAGAAGAGTAACCCGTGACTAGGACCTTTTTCTTTTCGCCACCGTGAATGCATCCGTTCTCCATGTTTTGAGGAGAAGTCTCGATTCCGGAGCAGGCATCATTATCTTGATCGTATGGGTTCGTCCCCCCGCCCGTATTGTCAAACTTGACGTAGTCGTTCCATTTCGCGCCCAGAGAATTGATCGTGGCTCCGTAAATGGGCTGAACATCAAGCAGCATGGGTCCATCGTCGTCGGTAATGGTCACCGTGGCCGAGGCGTCGGCAAGGGTCGCGTTCACGGCGTTCGACAGCGTGACGGTGAACGTCTCGGCCGCCTCGGGAAGAGCGTCCGCTTGTAGCGGCACCGTGATATTCATCGTCGTCGCGCCGGTCGTGAAATTGACCGCGGTCTCATTCATCGCGGTGAAGTCCACTCCCGACATCGCGGTGCCACTCGACGTCGCCCAATCGAACTGCGCCGGATGCTCGCTCGGATGCGAAAGCGTGAGCGTGAGTGCGGCCGATCCGGACTCGGAAAGCGTGAGGTCGGCGATCGAAAGCGAGGGCTGAGCGTCGTTGTCGTTGATCGAGCCCGTGGCCAGTGTGGTGCCGGTGCCGGCACCCGTTACGGAGCCGCCGACGATCGACATGTAGAAGAATTGCGTCGGCTCGTCCGTCGCGTCGTCGTTAACAGTAATTGTCACGTTCTTGGTCGTGTTGCCGGCGAAGATGGTCTCGGTACTCATGCCGCCGACGTAATCGTCTCCCGCAAACGCGGTGCCGTCGGTCGCGGACCAATCGAAGCTCACGTCGACGTCCGTGGGATAGTTGAGGCTGAACGTGAAGACGGCGTTCGAGCTTTCCGACACCGCGACGCTCGCGACCGAGAGCTCGGCCACGTGCTGCGTCCACGCGTGCGAGAACGGCGCGGATTCGTTCCCGTAAGCGTCCTTCGCTTTCACGCAGAGAACCTTCGCCTCCGCCGCCCCGGTCGCCACCGAGATCTCGTAGTTGCCGGCGCCCGTGGAGCCGTTGCGAGCCGCGTACAGCGAGTACGCCACGGAACTGCAATCCGCCGCGGGTCCGTAATAGAAAGCCAATTGCGCGACATCGGCGTCCGTTATGTCCACATTCAGCATCGTCATGGCCGAGTTCGCGGCGGGTAGGCCGAGGAAGTTCACGGCCGCAAGCGTGGGCGGAGTCGCATCGACGGTGAACGAGCAGTCGGCCGCGCCGCCCGCAGCGCTCGTGTTGCCCGCGCCGTCATGAGTGGTCGTCGCGATGGAATGGGGGCCGTCGCTCAATCCCGTGAAGCTGCACTGGTCCGATCCGTCGGCGCTTACCGAGGCTCCGCCGTCTAGAGCGCATTCGCGCGCGGCCGCGCAGAGCGATCCCGAATCCGAGCAAATGACCGTCGCGGTCACGCTTGGCCCCACGGTTCCGCTCGGTCCCACGCAACCCGCGAGGGGTTTCACGCCATCGTAATGCACCCAAGGATCGGCGCCCGCGCTCGAGGCGCTGCTGCCGTTTCCGGCCAGATCGGTCGCGGCGCTCGCCGCGAGGCTCAAAGCGATATCGCTGTACGACCCGGAGGGAGTAACCGTCACTGACGCCGTGAAGTTCATGTGATCGCCGCTATCGGTGAGTGACATCACGGTGACACCCGTTACGGGCGCGGCGAAGCTCGAAGCAAAATCCGAAATCGTAAGGCTCGCCGGATCGATCGCCTCGCTAAAGGTGATCGTGTAGTCGAACGCGTTGACGTTCGTTGGA
>CAYPFC010000359.1:0-2503 GCA_964409815.1 uncultured Pseudobdellovibrionaceae bacterium | reverse complement strand
CCGCGCGAACGGCTTCCTCGTATACCGTTTACACTTTCCTTAGAACCGGAACAGTCGTTTTGGTCTCGTGGCAAACGGGTTACTAATGAATAGGGTCAAAGCGCTGCTCGCATCGATACTCATCTTTAGCCCGACGGCCATCGCCGGCGGAAATATTCCGTTTCAATTTATTCCGCCTCCCCGCGCGAAAGTCGTCTATACGGACGCGTTCGAGGCTCAGGATCTTAACGGCGGATCAAACCAAACCCTTGGCTCAAATAGGGCCCTAGGCGCCGCGCACCCCGGGCGTATGATCATCTTTGGAATTTATGTCAACGACCAGGACCCGAGCACGATAAATTCGGTCACCATTGCCGGCGTTGCGGCCACGCAAAGATTTCTTGCTTCCAACGGCAATATTCGCGCGGCCTTCTACACGGCTCACGTTCCAACAGGAACTACGGGTAACGTCGTCGTCAACATTACGAACTCGGGGACGATCGCCGTGACCTCCGGAGCGCTCTGGGCCGTCACTGGATTAAGCAACCCGACACCGTCCGACACCGCGACTTCGACCGCGCAGCCGGGTACGGGCACGCTTGATATCCCGAACAATGGATTCGCGCTGGGCTTGGCGGGCTCGGGCGGCGCCGGTGGGAGCCCCACCTGTACTTGGAGCGGACTCACCGAGGTTTTTGACATCAACGTGAACGGCACAAACGCGGGCATGTCGGGCGCCCAGCGCGACGGGCCCTCCAGCGCGCTCTCGATCTCTTCCAACTGGACGGCCTCGACAGCCGCCGGCCGCATCGGTATCTACGCCTCATGGCGCTAACTCGCGCCCAAAGATTCGACTGGATGACTTCACGCGGTAGCATTCATACTTCTAATATGCCCTCATTCTTGGATCGCTTCGGAAATTCGAGACCGAAACCGTCACCATTGCTCGACGAGCAAGTCGCGGCGGGATTGCGTGGAGACTTCAAGCGCGGGCGCGAGATCGCGGATCAACTCAAACGCGAAATGCCCGAGTGCAATCGTGCGGCGTTCAATCGCGCGTGGTACGAGTTGATGGACGGCAAACTTCTGGAAGGCTTGAGTCTCTTGGATCAAGGCCGTTGGGAGCGCGTGTTCGGCGATCAGCCGCTGCCTAGCGGGAAACCCATTTGGCGCGATGAGGACCTAAACGGGCGTTATTTGTTGATGTGCTCCGAAGGCGGACTAGGCGATGAGATCATCAACGCTCGGTTCGCGACGGATTTCGCGCGACGGGGCGCAAAAGTGATTTTGACGTGCGATCCGAATCTGGCTCCGGTGTTTTCGCGCATTGAAGGCGTGAGCGCCGTCATCGGTCACCGTCGGGCCGTCGAGGTCTATCACGACTTCTGGGTTCCAGCCATGAGCGCCGCGCGCGTTTTGCGCTACGAGTACGAGAATCTCACCGGCGCGCCTTACATAAGCGCGCGGCCCGAGTACGTGGCGAAATGGAATTCGCTCTTGAGATCACTTCACGGGCGTGTTCCCGATATCGGGCTTCGCTTTTATGGAAATCCTAAGTTCGAGCATGAGCAGCATCGGCGCTTCCCGAAAGAAGATCTGGTACGCGCCCTGGGCGGAAGGGACTGGGTGAATCTTCAGCTCGAGGAGACGCGGTTACCGATCGAGTCTTGGGAGGACACGCTCGGAATTCTGGCCAATCTGAAGCTCGTGATCACGTCCTGCACGAGCGTCGCGCACGCTTCGGCCGCTCTTGGCAAACCGACTTGGGTTATAGCGCCCGTTCTTCCCTACTATATCTGGGCTCTGCCGGGAGATCGCTCGCCCTGGTACCGCAGTGTCCGCTTATTCCGGCAAACAACATTTGGGGACTGGAGTGCACCTCTGAACGATGTCGCGCACGCGCTCACTGTCTCAGATTGAGTCAAATCGATCTCCGTTTTTAATTCACCGCTCTCATGTAGACCCAATTGCAATTTGTTGCGCTCGTTTTCTACGTCTTAGTTTGAGAACCAGAGTCTAGAAACGTTCCAAGAAATCCGAAAAGTATTATGACAATCAATCACTTGCGGGACGTTGCGTGAATCTGGAATGTGCGCGCAAAATTCTGATTTCTTTACTTTCGGGATTCGTTCTCTGCGCCGTTCTTTATCCGCAAGTCACCATCGCGCAATCTGGCCCTGCTGCATTGAACATCAGCGGCGGTTTGTTTCTTCCGACCGGCACACCAGTTACGAACGCATCCGTAAATTTCAAAATTGAAGTCTTGGACCCGAGCGCGACGTGCGTACTTTATTCCGAGAATCACCTGGGCGAAGACCTTTCGAACACTAAGGGTGGCTTCGCGCTCGCGATCGGTGATGGCACGTCAAAGACGAACAACATCGACGGTACTGCGCCCACCGCGCTGAGCGCGGTCGTGTTTAAAAACCCGGGCGCGGTCGCTCCGTTTGCGGGTTGTGCCGGTGGATTGACTTTGAACTCGGGCGACTCGCGCTTGATTCGTGTTTACTACGATCTCGGTGGC
>CAYPFC010000358.1:0-2507 GCA_964409815.1 uncultured Pseudobdellovibrionaceae bacterium | reverse complement strand
ATGAGCTTGCGGCGCAAGTTCACGGCGATCAGATCCGAGATGTAGAGCATCCAGAAGAGATGGAAGTAGCGAAGCGCCGCCGCCGTCATCCAGATCGCGCCGATGTAAATGGGAATGCGGTAGGTCTGCTCGACGTCGCCCGCGGTCCAAGCGTCGCCCATCTTTTGTAGGAGCTGCGGAGTCAGCGACTTCAATCCGGAAATCGTGACCCCGAATAGCATCACCACGATCAACCGCGCGCGGTAGACCTTGAGCTCGGGAGCCAACATTTTCCAAACTAACTTCATGCCTTGCCCTTGGACGGCGAGAGCTCGTCGACATAGGCTTGCAGGTACTTGCCCGTGTACGACTTCTTGGCGCGCTTCATGAGCTCCTCGGGCGTTCCGCAGGCGAGGAGGTCGCCGCCTTTTTCTCCAGCTTCAGGTCCAAGATCAATAACGTAGTCCGAGTGTTTAATGATTTCAAGGTTATGCTCGACCAATAAGACCGTGCTTCCCGCTTCGACGAGTCGATTCAGCACTTTAAGGAGCAAATGCACCTCGTGAAAGTGTAGTCCCGTTGTGGGTTCGTCGAGAATGTAAAGCGTACGCTGTTGGTGAGTCTCGGCGAGCTCGCGCGCGAGTTTCATGCGCTGGGACTCTCCTCCGCTCAAAGTGTTCGCGCTCTGGCCGAGCTTCAAATAATCGAGGCCGACGTCCTTCAGGACGCTCAAAGGGCGGCGCACGTTGGGGTGCGCGACGAAGAAATCCATCGCCTCGTTCACTGTCATGTTGAGAATATCGTCCATGTTCTTGTGCTTGTACGTGACCTCCAGAATTTCGGGACGGTAGCGTTTGCCGTCACAGGCGTCGCATTTGATTTCGATGTCGTCCATGAAGAGCATGTCGACGAGCTCGTAGCCGAGGCCTTTGCATACGGGACAGCGTCCGCCGTCGACGTTCAGGCTGAACGTGCCGGCGTTGTAGCCGCGGCCTTTCGCTTCGGGTGTTCCGGCCATGATCACCCGAACCGAATCGAAGATTTTGAGGTACGTGAGAGGGTTCGAGCGCGCGGTCTTACCGATCGGCGATTGGTCGATCAGGACGACGCCTTTGATTTGCTCTAGGCCCTTGACCGACTTGAACGGCATCGAGGGCAGGAACTCGACGCCCAAGTGGCGCGCGACGGTCGGGTAGATCGTGCGCGTGACGAGCGTGGATTTGCCCGAGCCGCTCACACCGGTGATCGTGACCAAACGGTTGAGCGGAATGTCCACGTCGATGTTCTTTAAGTTGTGACCTTTGCAACCCTTAAACGACAAGACGTACTTGTACTCTTCGATGTCCACGGGGCGGGCTTGGCGCATCGGAACCCAATTCGGCGACGGGCGCATGTAGCTCGCGGTCTTCGAATGCGGTGCCGTCAGGAATTGCTGCGATTCTCCTCGGAAAATGACTTCTCCACCGAGATGTCCAGATCCCGGACCCATTTCGATCACGTGACTCGCGTTGCGAATGACGTCGGGATCGTGTTCCACCACGAGTAACGTGTTGCCCAGGTCGCGCAGGCGCTTCAAGACCTGAATCAAGCGGTCCGTATCGCGCGGATGTAAGCCCACGGTCGGCTCGTCGAGCACGTACAGAGTTTGCGAAAGCCCCATGCCGAGTTGGTTGGCGAGCTGGAGGCGTTGGAACTCTCCGCCGCTTAAGGTTTTCGTGGGGCGGTCGACCGTAAGGTAACCCACGCCTACGTCGTTCAAGTATTTCAGGCGCTCGCAAACTTGACGAAGAGGCTCGGCGCAGATCGTGGCTTCGAACTCGGTGAGCTCGATGCCCTTCATGAAGGTGTAAAGCTCCTCGATCGTCATCGCTCCGAGGTCGCCTATGGTTTTCTCGCGAATCAATACCTGTAACGCTTCCGGTTTAAGACGCGAGCCCTTGCAGGTCGGGCAAGTGAACGGGCTCTTGAAGCGCGAGATGAACACGCGCACGTGCATCTTGTACTTCTTGGTGTCCAGATACTCGAACAAGCCCTTCACGCCGTAGAAATCGTCGTTACCGTTCCAAATCAGCTGCCGTTGCTTTTCAGGAAGTTTCGCCCACGGAGCGTCCATGTCGATGCGCATTTTCTTTGCGAAAGCGCGAAGCGCTTTACGGTCGGCGGCCGCGCTCGGCATCGCGAACGGCGCGATCGCCCCTTGATTCAAAGTCAGCTCGGGGTTCGGGACGATCTTTCCCTCGTCGAGATCGAGCTTGTTGCCGAAGCCGTTGCAGTCGGGACAAGCGCCGACGGGAGAATTGAACGAGAACAGCGCCGACGTGATCGCCGGAAATTTGAAATTGCATACCGAGCAGGAGTTTTCTTCGCTGAGGATCAGGCGCTTGCCGTCGACGGTGACGACCTCGGCCTGGGCGGACGTGAACGCCTTCGAATATTTCATCGACGCCGTGTACGCTTGAGCGAGCGAGTCGGCGATGCGGTTCTGGTCGTCCTCCGCGAACACCATGCGGTCGATCACCAGGTAAAAC
>CAYPFC010000357.1:0-2507 GCA_964409815.1 uncultured Pseudobdellovibrionaceae bacterium | reverse complement strand
TCATCGACGCCGCGGTAAGCGACGAAGCGGCGGGCGCTCATCATCGGGAGCATCTCGGCCGCGTCTTTCACGACGCCGGCGGCGGTCTCGGACGCGTCGAAGACATCGCAGTTGAAATCGATGGTGCCGGGATCCACGCTTTTGGTTTTCAGGAGCTGCATGGCCTCTTGCACGAGGAACGCCTCTTCTCCCATCAGAAGATAGAGCGGCGCGGGCTCTTTGGTTTCAAGTCGTTGCTGAAGCTTTCTAAGGTCGAGCACCACGTCTTAAAAATTCTCCGTAATTCGGTCGTGCGCTTCCGCCATCATTTCGTCGGCGAGGCGCGCGAGAGTTTCCATTCGAGCTGAATGGTTATACGTGGCGTTGGCTGAGTTGACAACGGCGGTTCCGATACGGGGCGGAGCGTACACGCGTTCGTTGGTGAAATTCCCTTCCCAGAGAATTTTCTCGTCGGATTTTCGCTTGAGTGTTAAGCGCGCGCTAACTTTCAAGCGATATTCCGTCGTGAGAACGGTGTCGTCGGGCAACGTCGGAAGCTGTGCGGAGTCGTTGGTCACCGCGGGTCCCTGAATCGTCTCCACGCGATCGATCACGCCGAGCAAAACGAGCGGTGAGGAATCCTTGTCGGAAACGCGCGCGACCTGGCTGCGGGCGAAGCGGCGGATGAGCGAGTTCGTGAACGCGGTCTCGATGCCGACGTCGGCGCTGCGATTTTTGAAAATCGGGATCGCGACTTGCGTGTAGCCGCCGGGCAAAGTGCGATCGCTGATCCCGAGGCGGTATCCGCAGCCGGTCAATAAGCCCGAAATGAGAAGAGTTAACAAGGATATGCGCACGCCTTCGACGCTAAACAATCGCGGCGCATTTATCAAGGTCAATCCTTGAGCCTGCCTCGAGAGCGAGCTAGAACTAAACGCCTATGGCGACTAATTTTCCGTATCGATTGCTGGCCCCGGGTCCCGTCCCCGTTCCTCCCTTGGTTTTGAAAAAAATGAGCGAGAAGGTCATTCACCATCGCACGCCCGAGTTCGAGAAGGTGCTCGTCGAGTCATGGGCGGGCTTGCGCTACGTTTTTCAAACGAAGCAGCCGGTTCAAATTTTGTGCGGAACGGGATCGCTCGCCATGGAGGCCGCGGTGGTGAACACACTGTCTCCGGGCGACGAAGCGATCGTGATCGTGAGCGGAAAATTCGGCGAGCGTTGGGCGGAGATGTGCGCGCGCTTCGGCGTGAAGGCGCACAAGCTCGAGGTGAAATGGGGCGAGACGGTTCACCGCGATCAGCTCTCGACGGCGCTGAAGGCGCATCCGGCGGTGAAGGCGGTTTTCTCTCAAGTGTGCGAAACCAGCACGGCGACCGTGCATCCGATCGAGCATATGGCGAAGATCGTGCGCGCGGAATCTCAAGCGTTGTTCATCGTCGACGCGATCACTGCGGTGGGCTGCATGCCGCTGCCGATGGACGCGTGGGACCTGGACGCGGTGATCGCGGGCTCGCAGAAGGCGTTCATGATTCCGACGGGCTTGAGCTTCATCGCGATGAGCGAGCGCGCGTGGGCGGCGCAGGCGCGGTCGAAGATTCCGAAGTTTTATCTCGATCTCGCTTTGGAGAAAAAAGCGAACGACAAGAAGGAAACGCATTTCTCCACGCCGACTCCGTTGATCGTGGGCTTGCACGAGGTGTTGACGCGCGTTCAGCACGTGGGCCTCGAGCAAGTGATCGCGCGCTGCGAACTTTTAGCGGGAATCACGCGCACGTTCGGCGAGCGTCTGGGGCTCGATCCCTACTCTCAGGCGCCCTCGCCGTCGGTGACCGCTCTCTCCACGCCGTCCGACAGCGTCACCCTTCGCGATTGGCTCGAGAAAGAGCGCAACATCACGATCATGGGCGGCCAGGACCACTTGAAGGGCAAAATCATTCGCGTGGGCCATATGGGCGACGTGCGCGACGAGGACATGATGGCGCTCTTCGAGGCGCTTTGTGAAAAAACGGGAGGCGATTTCGCCTCGATGAAACAAGATCTTGCCGCGCGCCTGGGTGTCGTGAGACCTCTTTTCGCATGAACGTTTGCGTCCTGGAATCCTACTCCGTTGCGGCTCTTGCGCGCCTGAAGGCCGCGCCCGGCATTCGCATCGTGGACTCGCTGGCCGACGCGCACGCCGTTCTCATCCGCAGCCAAACCAAAATCGACGCCGCGTTTTTCGCGAAGGCGCCGCACGTGAAATTGGTCGTCACCGCGACGAGCGGCTTCGATCACATCGACTGGCGCGAGTGTCAGCGCCGTAAAGTGACAGCTGCGCACACACCGACGGCAAATGCCGGAAGTACGGCGGAGCTCGCGGCGGGATTGATGATCGCGTTCGAGCGGGGCTTAATGGCGGCGGTGAAGAACGTGCGCGGGAATCAGTGGCGTGACGGGCTGAAGCGCGCGGAGGGCTTAGAGGGAAAAACCCTGGGCATCGTGGGCCTCGGCCGAGTGGGCTCGCGGATGGCGGCGATCTCGCGGGC
>CAYPFC010000356.1:0-2515 GCA_964409815.1 uncultured Pseudobdellovibrionaceae bacterium | reverse complement strand
AAGCAGGCGATCGAAAAAGGAATCTTCGTCATCAACTCGCCCAACGGCGGTCTGGCCGAGATTACGGTTCCGATTCGCTTCGTCGTGGCTTCGAATGAGGGCATCGGGCTGATTTCCGCGCGCGAGGCGAACGGCCAGCGCTTCGGAAAGCCGATGAGCTACGAGCAGCTCCTCGAGCGCTGGAAGCTCGTTCAAGGCAACAAGGCCGCGTTACGCGCCGAGATCATGGCGACCAACGGAAAAGTGAACGGCGACGGCGGCAGCGAGCGCAATGCCCCCGGCATCTCGCCCGAGTTCCTCAACCGCATCCAAGATCGTTTCTTGCTCTTGTTGCGCCCGCTTTCTCCCGAGCACCTGCAGCAAATCGCCGAGGCGAACCTTAAAAAGCTCGCCGCCGCCATCGCCGAGTCCCCGCTGATCGGAGACACGACGCTGACGTGGTCACGTGAGCTCGTGGCCTTCCTTCAGGTTTACGATTACGTCGCCGAGGAGAACGCCCGTCCCATCGCCGGCCGCGTGTATAGCTTGATCGAAGAGCCTCTGAACGATGCCGTCCGCGAAGGGAGCCTTACGAAGTTCCCCGGCCAGAGGATTCACCTCGACCTCGAAGTGAATCCCGACGGCACGCACGACCTCGTATTGAACGTCCAGCAGGGCCGCAAAACGTTCACCGTGAAACAACTCATGCGCTTGACCGAGAAGGACATTCCGGCCGAACCGATCAGCGACGAGCGGATCGACGAGCTCGCCGGTATCGAGGCGCAGCTGAAGGCCGCGGTCTTCGGCGTCGACCCGATTCTCGAAAGACTCGCCCAACGCGCGATCAACATCGAGAACGAATCCACCGGCAGCGCCGGCCGCCCCGTCAACGCGATCATGCTGAACGGCCTGACCTCTACGGGAAAAACAGAAACCGCGAAACAGTACGCGCGCATCGTGAAGAAGGCGATCGACGAGCTGAAGACGTTCGACTTCAGCCAAATCCAAACGCTGAGTGATTTCAAATTCAAGATCCTGGGCTCGAAGGACGCGATGGGGAACCCCGTTCCTTCGGAGTTCATGAAGGAATATGACCGCAACAACGGAAATCTGGTCGTGGCGTTCGACGAGCTCGCGAACGTTCGCGATCCCGACCTGCTCAAGGCGCTCTACGATTTCTTCCGCGAGCCGGTCGTCTCGACGTTCAGTGACGGCAAACCGCGCGCGATGGGCCGCGTGACCGTGGTCGTCACCGGAAACCCGGGGCAGGAGCTCTACCAGAACGTTCCGCGCTGGGTTCCGATGGAAGTCCAGATGATGGCTTGGGAGGAGATCTATCGCCGCACGGTAAACGATAAGCCCCTCCTGCAAGGGATCCTCGAGAAGTACTATCCGGCGCCACTCCTCGCCCGCATCGGCGAGACGAACATCTTCTTTATGCCGCCGCACAACTACCGCTCGCTCCGCCAGCTCGCGCAGCTCAAAATGGAGCATGCGCTCAAGCGCCTGGCCGTAACCGAGTCTCGACGCGGATGGAAGATCGTTTTCCCGACCGTTGAGGAGTACAAAGCCTTCATCACTATGGTGATCGACGAGGGCTTCGATTTGTATAAGCAAGGGGCGTCGATCGATTCGTTCGTGATGAATGATTTCGAAGAAGGCATCAAGTCGCTCTTACTGCGCGAGAAAGTCGCGTCCGGCTCCACCGTCGTGATCAAGCACCGCGAGACCACCGCCAATAACATCAAGGATAAAGACGGCCACGTGATCTACGACGTCGTCGTCGCGGGCCGCGAAAAGCCGCTCGAGTTCAAGGTCAAGCGCAAGTACGTCGCGACCGAGGCCGAGAAAACCACGGTTCGCGTCACGGTTACCGGTTATCACGAAGCAGGTCACAGTATCGTTCGTAACGCGCTCTTCGGAGACGCGAGCTACGACACCGAGCTCTCGGTCATTCCGGGCGTCGATATGTTCGGCGACCAGTGGCTCTATTACGCGGGCGTCGCCGTGTGGGAGCATCGCCGGGAGCTTTCGCGCACGCGGGACTGGATCGTCCGCAGCGTGGCGGTGATGCTTGCGGGCGGCGCGGCCGAGCGCATCGTCTCGCGCGGAGACCAGCACGCGGCCGGGGTTCAGAACGACATCATGCGCGCGACTTCGCTCGCCCAGGACGCGATAATCCGCTTCGGACTTTCCGAGCAGTGGGGCCTGACGGCGATTCCCGACAAGGTCAGCCCGATCGAGTATATCTCCTCGCTCTCGGACGGTCAGAAGGCGCTCCTTGAGTCCGAGATCCAATTGATTCTGAAAGAAGCGCAGCAACTCGCGGACGATACGATTCTCGCGAACTACGAGAGCGCGTTCCTTCCGCTCGCGGTCGAGCTTCTCAGTAAGGGTAAAATGAATCGCGAAGATCTCGCCGCATTCTACGGCAGCCGCAAGATCGTCGATCCTACGCAAGTGTCGGGCCTGAAGCGCGCGTACGAAAACGTTGTGAACGCATTCCGTTCGTTTAAGAATCCGGCGCGCCCGGGCC
>CAYPFC010000355.1:1578-2516 GCA_964409815.1 uncultured Pseudobdellovibrionaceae bacterium | reverse complement strand
CGTCGCGCGGGCTGCCGAGGATCCCTTCGCGAAACTGCGGATGCTCATGACTTCCACCGACAATGCCGCGAGCACGATCCAAGAAGTCGATATCCACTTCAATCGATATTGCGCGTCCGAGTTCACACTCTACCCCGCCGATAAAATTGACGAGCTCATGGCCACGAGGGCGCAGCTTTGCGCCGTAAGCCCCAGCGCCTGCGCGATCCCGCCGACGGCGTGGCCAAGGTGCATGTGCCGCCTGAGCCGCGATCAGTTTTCGAGCAAGGCCCGTGAATGGTGGAATCGCTACTGGGTCTCCACGGTGAACGCCGGAGCGATTAAGACCGCCCTCGAGACGTTTGAAAAATGCGGGGCGAATTACGGACTCGCGCGCGACCTGATACCTCCGGGTCCGAGCGCGCACGCCGAAGGTATTCTGAACTGGGCGCGGAATTCGACTCCGTCGGCATCTTCCGCCTCGCTACAAGCTCGCTTGATCGCGCTCGAGGCACTCTTCTTCGCGGTTCCGCCGGCGCAAAGCCTGGATTTCCAGAAACGCGCAAACCAGGCGCACGAAAAACTCATCGATTCATTCACCCGAACCGCGAAGGCGGACGTGGACGGCAGGTACCGGCACCTGCGAGAAAACTTAAGTCACAAAATCGTCGTTCTCGGCGACGCCTCACCTCTTCTTAGCGCGTCGTTCGCATTTGATACGCTGGCGAAGGCGGGGGTGAGCCCTGAGACGCTCTCGCAACTCGCGAGTGACCGCTGCTTGGCGCTCCGGCTCGCGGCCCGCTGGGACGATTGCGAGAAAACGCTCGAAAGTGCCTTTAAGGTTCTAACCGGCGAGTCCGCGCGCAACCTCGAGCGCGAGATGGTGTGGTTGCTCTTTGAGCGCGGCAAAACCGAAGACGCGCGACGACGCCTGAGCCGCATTGAGGGTTTGAAGTCCA
>CAYPFC010000355.1:0-1568 GCA_964409815.1 uncultured Pseudobdellovibrionaceae bacterium | reverse complement strand
CCCGCGCGGCCGGATCAAATCGCGGCGCTGGAGCTCGAACGCGCCGAGGTCCACATTGAAGCCCGCGATCTTAAATCCGCGACGGCGGCGATTCGAGCGGCCGAAGACGCGGCCGCAAAGACCCTTACGGGAAAGGGAGCGCTCTGGCGCCTTATCGCGATCACCGAAATGAAAATCGCCGCGCTGGAAAAAAACGAGAAGCGGTTCACTTCCCTTAAGGCGGACGTTCGCAGCCTTCCCGGCGTCGCGCACTTCGACGCGATTATCAACGCCCTCGAGGCGCGCGTGCAGGGGCGCGACGGCTCCGCGGAGCTTCCCGCGCTCGAGGAAAAGTTCGGCAAGTCGAGCTTCGTCTATTCTCAAATTTTTAAACTGGTTAAATCTAAGTAAGGCCCGAAAGAAGGGCGCAAGTCTTTTCGACGCATTGAAAAATGGTTGGAAGAACGACCCGACGGTATTCCTCAGGGTCGATAGCGCCCTTATGGGGTTTGTCAAGGTCGTGAATGGGCCGATCCGAAACGACGCTCAAACTCAGCGCCTTCAATTCGCGAACGCGCGCGACGACGTAAAGCGCGGCGGTCTCCATCTCGACCGAGCGAACGCCATAGGCGTGATAGCGCTTAAGCTTCGCGGCGGACTCGGCGTAACGCCCGTCCGTCGTCCAGGTAATGCCGGTCTTCGCGGGTAGCGCCGCCAAGAATCGCGCGAGCAAGTCTTCGTCGGGGATCGCGGGGAAGCGCGACGGAAGGTAACAATTGGACGTGCCTTCGCCGCGAACCGCCGAGTTATGCGCGAGGATGTCGCCCACCACGAGCGAGCGATCGATCGCCCCGCAAGTTCCAATACGCACTACGCGCTCGGTTCCGTAATGCGCTTTCAGTTGTTCGACCTTAATCGCGATTTGAGGAGAAAACGAAGCCCGCACGAATCCGATTTTGCGGTCGGCCACCGTGCCGGCGTAAAGCCCCGTCGCCTCGTCAAACTGCAATCCGCTGACAAGCTCTTTCGCCATGCTCACGTACGCTTCCTTTTCGAGGAGGATCACGGAAGGCACCCGGGGGAAATCTTTGCGCGGTTCTTGAATCACTCTGCGAGACTATCCCAAGTCCAAGCGCTCGTGCTAGCGTTGATTTTTGGGAGGCGACAGGTGCTGGTAGCGTTTACGATCTGGCTTTCTTTGGCGCGAGCCGCCGAGGCTTCAAAGTGCATTGAGCAAAAGCTCGTATCCGGTGAAACTTGCTTCACGGAAGATTTCTTCTCGCCGAAGGCGCAGCGAATGGCCGAAACGTTTAAAGAGTTCGTTGCTAAGCCCGGCGTGAAGGGGCTCGAGGTGGGGCCGTTCGAGGGACTTTCGACGATTTGGTTCGCTCGCGAAATCTTATCGGGTGAAAACTCAAAACTTACGGCGATCGACTCGTTCAGCGCCGAATGTCGTGAGTGCGCCGAGGCGGAAGCGAGATTCAAAAAGAACGTCGAGATTGCGCGGGTCGGTTCCCGTGTTGAGTTGATCAAAGGCCCGTCTCAGCGGGTATTGAAGACCCTGGCTCCCTCGAGCTACGACTGGGCAT
>CAYPFC010000354.1:0-2520 GCA_964409815.1 uncultured Pseudobdellovibrionaceae bacterium | reverse complement strand
TCGTGTCAGGGAACTCGAAGCCCGGGAACACGGTTTCGGGCACGTCTTTATTGAAGAAGAAGCGCAGACCGTTGCGGTTGTCGCCCTGAACGCACTTCTTGATGACTTCCTGATAGTTTTCGAAGAGCGTGCGACGTACGCTATTCGTCTTCAGACGGTCGAAGAACTCGTCCGAGTAGTCCATCTTGATCGCGTAGAAGTAGCCGCCGCTCTTCGAGTACCAACGTAGCGGAGTGACCGGCATGAGCAAGCTTCCCGAGGGCGGACGCATGACGATGCGGTCGTTCGTGTAGATGTACATCTCGGGAACCTTTTCGGGGCCGCGGCTGTACATGTTGTAGATCGTGCCGGTGAATTTGCGTCCGATTTGCTTTCCTTCTTCCACTTCTTTTTCCACATCGATGATCGCGTACGAGTAGCGGAAGGTCGTCTGGTTACGGATGTTGTTGATGAACGGCGCGCCGACGGTGAGGATGTCGTTCGAGAACCAGGTGTTGTACAAGAAATAGCCCATCGACATGACAGTACGACCGATCGAGGTTGTCTCGTCGAGGCCCGAGTTTCCGAGGTTCAAGTTCATCTCGGTGCCGCTCGCGACGGCCGAAGTGTACTCTTTCGCGTAGAGCGTGCTGATGTGGTACGCGCCGTCTTCGCGCGCGTATTCGAAGATCGGAACGGTCCAGCCACCCCACTGCGTGTACGGGTATGGCGAAGTCAGAGTGAGCAGCGACGAGATCTTAATCGGAACGCGCGCGAGCTCTTTCCAAGTACCGAACGCGCGGCCCCAGTTCGAGCGGGCTTCTCCGCCGCGGGCGAACGAAACGTAGCGATTGTTGTAGTCGATCTGCGTGTAGTCCTTACCGGGGAGCTGCATGAGTTGCGAGAGCTCGTTCACCATGATCGAGCCGGCGACGCAAAGGTCCTGCAGCTCGGGTTTCGCTTTGAACATGGTTTCGAGGTAACGGTTCTCGACCGGTTTGTTCTGAGCCATGTTGCGGCAGGTTTCCGAGAACTGGAGCAAGTTTTGGATTCCCGCTTCCGAGCCGGACGCGACCATCGCTTTGATCTCGGGCTCATACTTCTGGCGCATGTAATCGTAGAACACGCGAACGCGAGAGAAGTTCGTCAAGCTCTTGTACCAGAGGTAGTACTCTTGCATCCAGAACATGTCGCCCTTCACGGTGTCGGTGAAGGCGGTGAGTTGAGAGATCAGGTTTCCGCGATACGAGTCGAAGCGATTCTGCACGATGGTCGTCGCGTTGTAGCCGCGGTCCCACCGCGCGCAATACGGATCGCTTCCTCTGGACGCGGTGAAGTCGTTGCAGTTCGGAAAGTATCCGGGCTTGTACTGCTTGCCGCCGTGGTTGATGTTC
This sequence comes from uncultured Pseudobdellovibrionaceae bacterium, assembly GCA_964409815.1. GTDB lineage: Bacteria > Bdellovibrionota > Bdellovibrionia > Bdellovibrionales > UBA1609 > JALHOQ01. The sequence continues at coordinate 1,147 of CAYPFC010000354.1, read as the reverse complement.
TCGAGGATCCAGCCGTCTTGAGTCAGCGCCATGAACTCGTAGTCGCCGGCGCCGTTCGCGTCTTTCGGATAAATCGGATAACGGCCGTTATATAAGTATTCGAGCGAGAGAATATCGCCCGGACCCGGCATCAGGTCTTCGTACTTCATGATGACGTCGAGCGCGCCGTCCTTATATCCCATGACGGTGGTGTAGTTCTTGTTCTGGTCTTTCGCGGCTTTTTCGAGCTCGTCATACGAGAACGGCTTATAGAGGCCGGCCTTCTGCGATACGTTCGGAACGCTGCCCTTCTCGGGCAGGATGTTCTCTTTGAAGTTGTGGCCGAGGCCGAGCATGTGGCCGACTTCGTGGAGCAGAAGATCCTTGATTACCGCGCGCATCGCTTCGACCTTGTCGACGTTCGCCTGGGCGATGCCCATCGCGTACGAGTCGATCTGATCGTGGAAGTGGCGGTCGGTACAGAAGCTCGAGATTCCGGTCTTCGAGCCGATCTGGCTGTTCGTGATGAGATCGGCCATTTCCTGTTTCGAAAGCTCTTGCGAGTTCATCTCGCGCAGGCGAGCGAGATCTTGAGCGTTTCTCACCGGAAGATCGAGGCGGCTCTCGCTGAGCTTCGGCATCTTGATCAGCGCTTGCAGATAGTCGGCGTTGTAAACGCGCTCGAGCGGACCGATTTGCTGGGCCATCAAATTCATGCGCTGAGCGAGCGTCGAGAGGCCCATGGCCATTTCGTCGACGATCGGGCGGCCGCTTTCGAGGCGCTTGAGTCCCATGAGCTCTTCGAGCGACTTCGAGCGCGTCTGCAGGAGCTCGCCGACGGCATTCGACGTGAGGCTGTTCGGATTCGCGAGCGACTGGGCCATTTGAGTTACGGGATTGATGTCGCCCTCGACCGGTTGGCCTTGAGCTTCCGCCTGGGCGGCGGCTTGCGCGTTTCTGAGAAGCTGATCCGGCGACGTCGTGCGGAGCATCTCTTCGATCGCCGACTTCTCGCGCGTGAGTTGGTTGGTCAAATCGGTGCGAATCGCTTCGAACGACGCTTGTCCTAATAATGAGTCCGGAACCGCGAGGCGCGAGCCCGGAACGAGGCGCTTCGGCTCCATGAGGCCGAGCTGGATGATCGGCTTGCGTGAGCCGAACGAACTCA
>CAYPFC010000353.1:0-2531 GCA_964409815.1 uncultured Pseudobdellovibrionaceae bacterium | reverse complement strand
GACTCGAAGAATCGCTTCTTACGCTCCGTCGAAACGCAGTTCGAGAAGTACTACTTGGATGAAGCCAACCGCTTCTCTCCGAAACCGCAGCGCCAACAGTGCGAAGACGCTCTTCGCGGCCAGTCGCTGATTGTCATGGCGGCGTCGGTACTGAACGGATATTACTTCTTCGATCTCTATGACTACCTCGAAAAGGACATGTCATGGTAATCGCAAAGCGCCTTTCCTACATCTTAGCCGCCATGACTCTGGTTTCGGCTTGTACGCCGAAGCCCTCCAAGCGCACCGTTCATGAGGGCCCGCGCCAGGAGACGCCCGACACCGCAAGCGTGACTCCGGCCGAAGCCCGCGGAATGGTCCAGCAGGCCTTCGCCCAGCGCGTGGACGTCGCCAAAAAAATAAACTCGGCGACGACCGTCCAGAGCGCGCTCGAGATCGCGCTCGAGCTCGAGAAAATCGTTTTGAACCCGACCGTGCTCAACGATCCCGAGCAAGCGGGACGCAGCGAGTACGACGCCGTCCTCTCGCAGTTCCACCGCGCCCTCGATAAGGCGATGGACCTCGGGCTTCCGGCTGTCGTTCAGAGCGGAATTCTAAAGCGTTACGAAGACGCCGCCCTTGCCTACTGCACGAGCGACGCGCGCAACTGCGTGCGGCTCGCGCTGTTCCGCGGCGATCACCTCGCGAGCCGCATTCTCATGCGCATCGCGGTCACGCTCGAAAGCCCGCTGACCGAAAGCCGACGCAAGCGCGAGGACATCCTCAAGCGCATGGCGAACGCCCAACAACAACAAGCCGGCGACCTTCAAGCACTGCGAGCCGAAGAGTCGGTTTACTTTGGCCTCGTCGTCCGCTACTACCGACTGCTGACGCTCTCCTACGAGATGAGCAACTCCCAGGCGAATCCCGAACTGGATCAAAAGTACGTCAACTTCGCGCGCGACTACTTCGAGTATTTCCGCAAGCTCCCCCCGGATCAAAAGCAGCACGAGTTCCACCGCCGTCACCGCGACGTACTCACACTCGCGCTCGGTCACTTACGTAACCAGGCCCAGGCCGGAGCGATTAACGAAGGCTACTGCAAATTCTTGACCGAGCTGAATCCCCTGGATTCCGAGCTCTTCAACAGTATGGACCTCGATAAGCGCTCGCGTCGCTCGATGCTCGCCGAGTTCGTGGAGTGCACGAGCCAGCGCGGCCAGTTGACCCAGTTGATCTCGGAGCACATCCGCAAGCAGAACGAGCGCGCGGCAGCCAACTACCAGGTCGACAAGAACGACCAAACCCCGCGCCTCAAGGTCAAGGACGAAGGCTACGCCTACGCGATGGCCGCGTTGGGCGAAGTTCCGTTCATGTATAACAACCTCGGCGTGCAGCTCACGCCGCGCACGGATCTCGCGTTCTTCATTCTGGACCGCGTCTATTACCAACAGATGGACATGAACGTCGCGCAGAGCTACTGGGCGCGCGTCGGCTCGCTCAACGATTTCGAGTTCATCAAGTTCGTCCGCAACTACGCCCGCCTCCAGGCCGCGTACGTTCTGAAGGTCACGCTTCAGAACTACGGTCGCATCATGAAGGAGAAATTCCAGGCGAAGGGCGGCCTCAGCTCCGATTACTTCTACGAAGTGGCGAGTGAAGTGAATGCGACGTCGCAGTTCGACTGGGATGAATTGCGCGACCGCTTGAACTCGACGCGCGAGTTCCTGATCAAGGTTTACGACCAAAGACTTTCGCGAAGCGGAGCCCCCGCGCCGTTACAGGCCGAGTATCTTTCACTGAAAGAAGACCTGGGCGCGCTCGCGGATCATTTCGCGATGTCGGTCACCACGCCGATGACCGTCCCGCTCTATTACTACATGGCGAAAGCCCAAGGTACGATCAAGCTCCACATCCCCTGGGTTCGCTCGAGCGACCAATGGTTCGACATTCCCGCCGATCAGGCGCTCGCAAGATTCCTGCGCGCCGATTACAGCGCCGTCATCCCGTTTTTCAAGTTCGGCAATGTCGACCGCCTCTTCGACGGCATTGAAAAGCGCCACATCCTGGACTTCGCGTTCCGCATCGGCATCTTCGAGATCATCGACTTCGCGATGCTCGAGGAAGACAAAGCTTCGGGACTTTCCGCCGAAACCCTGTTCTTCAAACAGGTTTCGAAAGACATTCTGACCAGTTTCGAACGTAGCTTCCGCTCGCAGCTCGAGAAGCTCGACGCCGCCGCTCGAAATCGCAACTTCTCGGAAGCTTTCCTCGGCGCCTGCCAAGACCCGATCAACCTGCCGATGACGTACGATCTCAACGCGCTCACCATGCAGACCTTCTTGAACGACTCGGCGATGACCGGCGCGACCGCCGAGATCTACGGCGCGAGCCAGTTCATCTATGCATGGCGCTACTACCGTGACAACGTCGAAGGCCAGATTAAAGTCATGGAAGCTCACCTCAACGGTGACGGCGCGAACCGCCGCCTGACCGCCGCCAAGCTCAACGATCGTCAGAAGATCATCGAGCAAACGCGAGCCGAGCTCGAG
>CAYPFC010000352.1:0-2541 GCA_964409815.1 uncultured Pseudobdellovibrionaceae bacterium | reverse complement strand
TGTCCAGCTTCCCGGTATCGGTCATGAGACGGAGGCGCGCTTTTGGGCGTCGGGCATTCGTACGTGGACGGATCTTGAGGCCAATCTCGGCACGGTCTTCAGCGCCAAGCGCGCTCTTGCCGTGGCCAAGGCGCTGGAAGAGTGTCGCGCGGCGCACGAGGCGCGGGAGTTCGGATATTTTCAGAGCCGCCTGAAGGGCGCGGATATGTGGCGCCTGCTACCGGCGTTTTTGGCGAGCGATTTGCGGGACGATATTGCCTACCTGGACATCGAAACGACCGGGCTAGGGTTTCCACCGACCTGTCAGTCGACGACGGTCGCGGTATTGTTCCGCGGCCGGCTCGAGTTGGAGCACGAACACGAGCGCAAGCGGATGCTATTTCGCGAGATCGAGCGCGATGCGAAGCTTTTGGTCACGTTCAACGGATCGACGTTCGATCTGCCCTTCTTACGCCGCGAATTTAAGATCGCGCTCGCTCAACCGCACATCGATTTGCGCTATTGGATGGCCCGCCTCGGTCGCCGCGGGGGATTGAAGAAGATTCAGCAGACGTTCGCGGAAGTCCCGCAGCGGGAATACATGGACATCGACGGCTTCGATGCCGTTCGCTTGTGGAACCTGCACCGCCGAGGTGTTCCGAACGCGCTTGAGACTTTGTACACGTACAACGCCGAAGACACTTTGGTGCTCGAGCATCTCATTCACTGCGGATTGAATTTGGAAGTCGAGAATCATCCGGAGTTGAAGTTACAGAAGTACGCGCTGCCTCCGCGGCGCGGGATTCCGTACGAAGTTTGTCCGCACGTCTATCGGATGATTCGTTAACCGACGTTCGGCCGAGTGTGAATGATCGTGTGATTGAACTCGACGGACATTCGCGACTTCCTCTCTCTCGGCGACTCTATATGAAACACTCTCCAAAAACTAGGCGTGACCATCCGCCCGGGACCCTTGGGCCGGAATAGGCCCGGGTCCTAACACGGGCGCAAATCCTTTCCACCTAATACTCAAGACACACACCTCCGTCGGGAAAAAGCCCTGAACCCCGACCTAAACCGGTCCATCAAGGTCCCTCCGAAGCGCTCCGAAAGTTTCACACCACCAAGGAGTGTGACATGAAAACACTATTACTTTATGCGCTTACCCTGATTTCGGTAGCCGCATACGCCAACGGAGCGGAAGAGCCCGACTACGGCCCCGGTTTCTGGGAAAGCGACGTCGACACCACGCTGGAAGATAGCTACGGCGGCGAACATGGCGGAGAGCTTCCCGTCTTCGATGAAGAAACCACCATTCATAAGGAATGGTTCTCTCCGATGATTCAGTTCCCGCAGACTCAGTGGGACGAATGCAAAGCGGGAGTCACGGGAAATTACACCGGATACGATTGCGCGCAGAACCGCGGTATCTCGGTCATCCTAAATAATTATCTGCAACAGCGACTGATCGCGTGCGTGGACGCCGGACTCAGAACCGTCGGCTCAACGAACTCCGCAAGCGCGATCCACCTCACTCACGCGGGAATCGCCGCCGACGCGAACCACTCGTCGCGCAGCCTTCACTCGCACAAACGCGCCATCGACATCAAGCTGATCAAGGTGCGCTTCGCGAGCGGCGAGATCAAAGACTACGACTACGCGAAGACGTCGAATCGCTCGTTCTATAAGTCGCTCCGTCAATGTTGGGGAAAAACGGTACATGATTTTAACGGCTGCCCGTACTACCGATCCAATGCGGAGCTTACGGGCTCGATCGGCTGGGAAAACACCGATCACGGGCGTCACATGCACTTAAGCGTTCCGTACTGCGTGAATGGCGCCTACGGCTCCGGAGTTTGGGTTCGTTAGAGTCAAAATGCTTGCGTAGCGGTTTCGGCGGGGCTAAAAATCGCTATGCGTTATCCGACCCAAAGCCATGCAGCCGAAATCCTCGCGCTCTGGCGCCGTGAGCGCGCCGTACGCGTCGGTCGCGCGCTGGCGGTCGGAGGCTTGGTTCTCGCCAGCATCACCACCGTCGCCGACATTCTCTGGACGCAAAATCTCGTGCTCCTCACCGACTTTCTGCTGATCGGCGGCTGCGCGCTTTCGCTCCATTGGGTTCGTCAAAAACCCGCGCGCCCGTATTTCTGGCGACCCGTTTACCATGCGTACTGGATCGCGTGCCTACCGACCTACTGGACGACCGGGGGGATCAACAGTCCCTTCTTGGGAATCGGTCTTGCGCTCCTTTACATCTTGGGCGAAGTCCTGGATTCGGAAGACCGCCCGTGGATGCACTTCGGATTTCCGCTCGCGCACATCCCGCTGTTTTTGGCGATCGAATATTTTCATCCGCTCTCACCTCCCGGCTCCGTTCCCGTCGGCCTCACATTGATCATCGTACTCGCCAATCTCGCCGCGGTCTTTCTTTGCGCGCGCGCGATGATTCGCACCGAGCACGAGCTCGCCGTAGAGTTCGCGAGCCGCGAGAGCCAGCTGCGCGAAGCCCAGTCGATCGCGAAGGTCGGAAGCTGGGAGTGGGATGTCGAGAAGGACAAAATT
>CAYPFC010000351.1:0-2543 GCA_964409815.1 uncultured Pseudobdellovibrionaceae bacterium | reverse complement strand
AGCTCGCAAGCGGCTTGAACATGCCGAACGGAGTCGCGTTCAAAGACGGAAACCTTTACGTCGCGGAAGTCAGCCGCATTCTGATTTTCAAAAATATCGCGAATCACTTGAAACCCGGAGCGCCCTTTGAACCCTGGGGCCCGAGCTTTCCCGCTAAAACCCATCACGGATGGAAGTTCATCGCGTTCGGACCCGATGGCTGGCTCTACGTTCCGGTCGGCGCCCCCTGCAACGTCTGCGACGACGATCTTGACGTGTTCTCGGCGATTCATCGCGTTTCGCCTGACGGAAAGACCCGCGAGCAAGTCGCGCGCGGCGTTCGCAACACCGTGGGTTTCGATTGGCATCCCACGACGAAGGCGCTCTGGTTCACCGACAACGGCCGCGATTGGATGGGAGACGACCGCCCCCCGTGCGAGCTCAACAGAGTTTCCAAGCCCGGTGAAAACTTCGGGTTCCCGTATTGCCACGGCAACGACATTCTCGACGACGAGTTCGGCAAAGGTAAGAACTGCGCGGACTACACGAAACCCGTCGCGCTTTTTCAAGCGCACACGGCGCCGCTCGGAATGCGGTTTATCAAGAACGTGAAGGGGCTGAAGAACTCGATCCTCGTCGCGCAGCACGGCTCGTGGAATCGCTCCTCGCCCGTCGGTTACCAAATCGTGCGGGTCGAGTACTCCGCCGATCGCGTGGTCAAGCAAGAGCCGTTTATCACGGGCTTTTTGCGCAAACCGAAGGCTTGGGGCCGCCCGGTCGACATATTAGAAATGCCGGACGGCACGGTGCTGATCTCGGACGACGCCGCGGGCGCCGTTTACCGATTACGTGCAGCCGCGAATTAGAAAAAGCACCAGCAGAACCGGAATCGGCACACCCAGTGCCCAAAGTACGATCCATCCGACTTTACCGTTCGCATTGCGAATGACCTCTTTCATCGTGACCTCCTCTCATCACGATTGAGATTAAGCAATCGGCGCGCCAAAATTCACGTCGGTGAAGGGACAAATTTCCACGTCCAGCTCAACTTGCCTCGTCCAATTGGCAATGGCGCATTCTCATCCGATTTTCACTATGGAACTAAATGTGCATTTTCCATGCTCCATTACCGGAGGGACTATGGGATCGGCCTATTTTGACGCGCACTCATTCTGGCAGCAAAGCGATAAACCGCTCTTCACGGCTCTCGCGGAAAATATCCGCGTGGACGTTTGCATCGTGGGAGGAGGAATTACGGGTCTCACCACCGCTTACCTCCTCGCCCGTCACGGGCATAGCGTGGCCCTTCTGGATCGCGAAAGACTCGGCCTCGGTGAGACCGGCCTGACCTCCGCGCACTTAAGCAACGCGCTCGACGATCGTTACTCGGTGCTGAAGCGCCTGCACGGAACCGAGGGCGCGCGCCGGGCCGCCGAGAGCCATACGGAAGCGATCAACCTTATCGAGGAAATTCAAGCCACCGAGCGCATCGACTGCGATTTCAAGCGCGTCGACGGCTTCTTGTTCCTCGATCCGGGCTCCAATCTGCAAGTGCTGATGGACGAGTTGAACGCTTGCCACGAAATCGGGCTCACCGAAGTGAAGCTGCTTCCGCGCGCTCCGGTCGCGCTCTTTGACTCGGGGCCATGCTTGCAGTTCCCGAGGCAGGCGCAATTCCACCCCGTGCGCTACATCGATGGGCTCGCCAACGCGGCTTTGGGTCACGGCGCGAGGATTCTTACACACTCGGAAGTCGTCGAGATCAAGGGCGGAAAAAACGCGTACGTGAAAACAAGTCAGGGCTTCAAAGTCGAGTGCAACGCGATCGTCGTCGCCACCAACGTTCCGATCAATAACAAGGTCGCCATTCACACCAAAAATCCCGCGTATCGCAGCTACCTGATCGGCGTTCCCGTTTCGCCCGAAAAGGTTCAGGACGCGCTTATCTGGGACACCGGCGACCCGTACCACTACTTGCGCTTCGTAAAAGACCCGGTCACCGATCAGGACATCCTTCTGGTCGGCGGCGAAGACCATCGCACGGGTCAGGACGTCGATCCCGAGCACCACTTCGAAAATTTGCGCCGTTGGGTCGAGAACCATCTCGACATCCACGCACGGGTCGTCACGCGCTGGTCGGGACAAATCATGGAGCCGATCGACGGGCTCGCGTACATCGGGCACAACCCCGGCGACGATCAAAACGTCTACATCGCGACCGGGGACTCGGGCCACGGCCTCACTCACGGCACGCTCGCGGCGATTCTTCTCAAGGATCTGATCGAGGGCAAAGACAACCCGTGGGCCGAGGTCTACAAACCCTCGCGTCTGCACTTTCGCAGCCTCGCCACGTACATGGTCGAAGCCGCGCAGTCGACGGTTCCTTATAGCGACTGGCTTTCGGAAGGCGATGTCGACTCGGTCGCGCAGATCGAGGCCGGCGAAGGCGCGGTCATCCGCGACGGCCTTCGCAAAGTCGCCGTATATAAAGATGAGATGTGCCGGCTCCATTGTTTCTCGGCCGTGTGCACGCACCTCGGAGGAATGGTTCGCTGGAACGCCGC
>CAYPFC010000350.1:0-2551 GCA_964409815.1 uncultured Pseudobdellovibrionaceae bacterium | reverse complement strand
GAGATAAGGCGAAAGTCATCGTCGAGGAGTTCATCGACTTCGACTATGAAATCACTCTGCTCACGATCAAACAAAAGGCAGGCCCGACGCTTTTCGTGGCGCCGATCGGCCACCGCCAGGAGCGCGGCGATTATCAAGAATCGTGGCTGCCGGCGAAGATGGGCAAGGGGCAACTCGCGAAAGCGCAGCGCATGGCCAAGAAAGTCACGGACTACTTGGGCGGCGCGGGAATTTTCGGCGTCGAGTTCTTCGTCGCGGGCAAGGAAGTTTATTTCTCGGAGCTCTCGCCGCGCCCGCACGATACCGGGATGGTGACGTTGATTTCGCAGGACTTAAGCGAGTTCGATCTTCACTTGCGCGCGGTGCTCGGGCTTCCGATCCCCGAGATCAACTACTGGGGCGCGTCCGCGTCGGCGGTGATCTTGGCCGATCGCGACGCCGAGAAGTTTCGAATTGAAGGTGTCGCCGAGGCCTTGAAGATGAGGGGCAGCGAAGTTCGTTTATTCGGCAAGCCGTCGACGCGTAAGTATCGGCGCATGGGCGTCGCGCTCGCTCGCGGCAAGAACGTCGAAGAGGCTCGGAAGAAAGCGCGCACCGTCGCGGGCAAGGTTAGCATTCAATACGGTTAGGCTCGGGAGAAATGCGGAGCTCGGCGTCCGTTTGCGGATATGAACTGAGCCGGGGGATTAGCGGGTCTGCGATTTCGGCGCGGCCGGCTCGATCGAGCACATGGAGTCGTCTATCGCGGGCTTCGGCTTCGTGGTGGACGGGCAATTCTCGTCGGCCTTACTTGTCCGCGTTTGCGTGGAGGCGGAGGGCGACGTCGTCGCTGTCTGCGCGCCCGGCGGCTGGGCCGGCGTCCGCTGCGGGGTTGCGACTTGCGCTGAAGCGGTGAGAATGAGAAGCGCCAGAAACGACTTCATGACAAGGCGTCTAACGGGCTTTACGGGGGCTGTCAACCGGGCGCGGAGCGTGACGAATTCCCTTTGGAAATGTTATTCCCTCAAGCCATGAATTGGGTGGAACTCCTTGCATATTGGGTCGTTTCCGGATTGGCGTTGGCGCTCACCGCGGCCCTCGTTCCGGGTTTTCGAATTCGTGGATTCGGCACGGCCATGATCGCCTCGTTGATTGTCGGCGTGGCCAATGTCTTCATTCGTCCGGTGCTCGTGTTCTTCTCGATTCCGTTTTACATCCTCACGCTCGGTCTGTTTACCTTTGTAGTGGATGCGATAATTCTGAGGCTTAGCGCCGCGTTCCTGAGCGACTTCGAGATCGACGGCTGGATTTCCGCGCTGCTTGGCGCGGTGATTCTCGCGCTCACTTCGAGCGCCCTTCACTGGCTGCTCGTCTAAGGTCGGGGCGGAAGCACGCCTTTCTTCCTAAAACTTTAGTCCGTGGTTATGCTTCGGGTATGAATACACTCAAAGCGCTTCTCCAAAAGAACATGTTGGTTGCACTTCTTATGGGATTCTCCGGCGGTATTCCGCTCTTGCTCGTTGGTAAGACGCTGCAAGTTTGGATGACGGAGTCGCAAGTCGATTTAAAAACGATCGGCTTCTTCGCTTGGGCGGGGCTTCCATACACTCTAAAATTTCTTTGGGCTCCGGTGTTCGACCGGTACACGTTGCCGTTCTTAGGGAGACGGCGGGGTTGGTTGCTGGTGACTCAAGGATTGCTCCTTACGACCATCGCCGTAATGGCCATCTTGAATCCGCAGGAGCACCTCGTAATCATGGCGGCGATGTGCCTGGTGGTTTCGTTCTTTAGCGCTTCTCAGGACATTGTGATCGATGCCTACCGTCGCGAATCGATGACCGATACTGAGCTGGGAATCGGGTCTACCTTCTATATTTATGGATATTATACGGCACTTTGGGTTACGGGTGGTTTGGCGCTGATCATGGCGGATCATATGTCCTGGTCGACGTTGTACTTGATCATGGCCGCGACGATGATTGTCGGAATTGCGACCACATTCTTCGCGTCCGAGCCTAAAATCGACGCTCCTCCTCCGAAAACAATGCTTGAGGCGGTCGTTCATCCACTCACCGAATTCTTTCAACGTAAGGAAGTTTGGGGAATTCTCGCGTTCATTCTTTTGTACAAGGTTGGTGACACGCTTGCGGGCGGAATGGCGAATCCATTTTATGTGAAGCTCGGGTTCACGAAGACCGAGATCGGCGCCATCGTTAAAACCTTCGGATTTTTCGCCACCCTCGGCGGCGGTCTGATCGGGGGCCTCACGATTCTTAAGTTTGGCGTAAATCGATCGCTTCTTATTTTTGGCTTTTTACAAATGATATCGACGGCGGGGTTCGCGTTGCTCGCGGACGCCGGCCCGTCGACTATGGGCCTCACTTGGGTCATTACGTTTGAAAACCTGACGAGCGGTATGGGCACGGCGGCGTTTGTAGCCTTCATGGGCGCACAGACGAACAAGCGCTTCACGGCCACTCAGTACGCGCTCCTCACGAGTTTGATGGGTGTCCCCAGGGTCTTCTTCGCCGGCTTCACCGGCGTGATGGCCGAAGCCCTCGGTTGGCAGAGC
>CAYPFC010000349.1:0-2551 GCA_964409815.1 uncultured Pseudobdellovibrionaceae bacterium | reverse complement strand
CCGTCAAAATCGAAGTGACTGTGGTAGGTCATCTCGCAGCCAGGAAGCATCTCGGTAAGGATAACCCGGTCGTAGCGCAAAATCTCCCGACCGCGGAGTAGCTCCTCCACCAGCTCGACGCTCAAGCCCTCGCGGAACTTAAGCTCGCCGTTCATACGATTCCGCAGATCGAAAAAATGCCCTAGGTAAGCCCTGCGGGTACGCGCGGGCCAGCGCGCGATGAGCGCCCGCGCCTCCCGCGAAGTAAGCTCAGGATTTTTCTCTCTCAGCACGCTCAGCAGGTGCTCCTCGGGGTCCCTGCCCGCGGCCGGGTCGACGAAAAAATCGAGCGTGGGATCGCTCGACGCCAAGTCTACGCAGCGCCACTTTCCGTCCGTCCTCTGCGAGGCGCTGAACGGCAAGCGCGAAAGCTCGCACCCCACGAGGCTTGCCAGTCGCGACGGGTCCCAAGGAATCGAGCGCAATCTCAAGTGACTGATCTCCTTTAACGCTTCCTTCAAGGGGCTCGTCCGGCGCTGCATTCATTAAATAGAACCCAGCACTCAGCGGCTTGCAAGTCGCCGCGACGCAATACGTTTTCACGTGGTGCGCGGCCTGAATTCATGTTTTTGTCGCGTAGGCATGGAAAGATACGCATCCCTTGAGCGCGTGATCACTCCCTTTCGCGCCCCCGAAGTCCACCAAGCGATTCTAGAGTTTGATCGCGAGCTTTATTTTTACCACGATCAAAAGTGGGATATCGGATTTCGCTTTGAAGTCATCGACGAATTCGCGCGAGTCTTTCGCGACTGGAGCGGCCGCACGTTCGAGAACTTCCGGTTTTATCCGGTCAACGGGTCGACGGAAGCGATCGCCTGGTGCCTTTACGATTTAAAAAACCGCGGTCTCGGTCTCGCGCTGGTCGAGGGCGAGTACCGGTTTTACGCTTACGTCGCCGAAAAGCTCGGGATTCCGTTGCGGACGGTGCGCGGCACGGAAGATATCGACCCCTCTTTCGTCTTCGTAACCTCGAAACCTTTTTGCCAGACTGGGACGGTGGCCCCGGCGCAGCTTAAGCTTCTTCATGAGTGCGAGCGCCGGAACGTCGAGGTTTGGCTCGATTGCGCGTACTTCGGCAGCACGGCGCCGATCGATTGGCATATGCCGGGTTCGACGAGCAATCTATTCTTTAGCTTTAGTAAACAATACGGATTGGCTCTAGAGCGCATCGGAGTTTGGCTCAGGCGCGAGCCGCTTCCCGACCGCGAGGCGATGGGGGCGGCCGGATACTTTCCGATCGGAAAACTCGCGCTCGTGACCGAGCTGATGAAGCGCTTTCCCGCGGATTGGCTGCACCGTACGTACGCGCGAACGCAGGCGCGAATTTGCCGCGAGCTCGGCGAGCAACCGAGCGGCATCGCTTACATGACACTTTCCGGTCGCTGTCTTACCGACCGGATGACGCTTTAGGCCCAGCGCCGGTAGTCCCCACGGATCGTTTTAAGCGCGAATTTTTCGGCGTCGATTTCCTTCAGCGTCCGGTATCCCATACGTCGAAGCAGCGAGACCGGCGGACACCAACCGTAGAACGCGTGCCACGCCTGAAACGGAAGCTGAATTCCCAGCAAGGCTAAAAATCTCTTGTCTTTCATGGTTCCGAGCGCCAGCGCCGCGGAGCCGAGGGCCGCAAAAAACATCATCGTGGCCCGATCGATATCCCATTCCGACTCGAGCTCGCTGATTCTGCGGGAAAGTTCGTCGGGCTTGGCGCGAGAAAAATTCTTTATGCTCAACTCGATCTCTTCTTCGATCCGTTTGTTCACGTGCTCAGGGCTGTGATCGCGGATGCGATCCTGTTGGCTGACGTCGACGAAAACGGCGCGATGGTCCGGCAATTCAACTCGGGTATTCATAGACCCTCCTCGCCCGCAACGAGTGCAACGCGTACGCCAGTCCTCCCGCCGCCGGGCGCCATCTAGCGCACCGGAAAATCGAACGATTTTGTTTTGAACGGCTCGTCGCGCAGAGTGAAATGCCACCATTCCTTGGCGTAGGGCCTGAAGCCCACCCGTTCCATCGTGACTCGGAGGCGCTCGCGAGCTGCCTTCGCCTCCGCCGAGAGTTTCGGGTAATCCGTCGCGGACATTTCGCTGAAACAATCGTAAGTCGTTCCCATATCGAGTTGTCCCGTCGCCTCGATATTCTTCGGGTAACGACAGTCCTTCGTCTCGATCTCGCGGTACCACTTACCCGGCTTCGGCTCGCGCACGATCGTCAAGTCGACCGTGCTCCCGCGACTGTGACTGGACTTGCTCGAGATATAGCCTCGACGAAAGAGATTTTTCTTCTCTTCCGCCGGATAATAAAACGCCTTGGTCTTTTCGTCATTCGCGTCCTTGGCCCACTTCACGAAGGCTTCCACCGCGCGCCGAGGACGGTAACAATCGAATACGAGAAGCGAGAGTCCCTCTTTTTCGAGCTCGGATTGGGCTCGATGTAGCGCCGACGCCGCCTCCTTGGTCAGATAACATTTGTTCGCGAAGTAGCCGGAGACGACGGCGCCGACCCCGGC
>CAYPFC010000348.1:0-2555 GCA_964409815.1 uncultured Pseudobdellovibrionaceae bacterium | reverse complement strand
TAAAGAATAGAAATGGAAGCTCTGAACCTGACCAAATATGAGCGTGCTCTCGAGACCGCGCAACTCACGCGCGATATCGGCAAGGTCACGCACGTCACCGGCTTTCTGATCAGCGGCTTCATCCCGGAAGTCGCCGTGGGAAGCGTGTGCGAGATTTTCCCGAACTCGGGCGCTCCGAGCTTTCTCGCGGAGGTGGTCGGCTTTCGCGACCGCGAGGTCCTCTTGATGCCGCTCGGCGAGATGCGCGGCCTCGGCCTGGGGTCGACGATTCTCGTTCGCCGCAATCTCGCGTCCATCTCTGTCGGCGACGCTCTCTTGGGCCGCGTGGTCAACGGGCTTGGCGAGCCGATCGACGGCAAGGGCGAGATCTTCCTCACCGAAGAGGCTCCGCTCTACGCGCAGGCGGGAAATCCGCTCGAGCGTCCGCCCATCGATCAGAACCTGAGCCTCGGCGTGAGAGCCATCGATTCGTTAATCACGCTCGGAAAAGGCCAGCGCGTCGGCATCATGGCTGGCTCGGGCGTCGGCAAATCGGTTTTGATCGGTATGATGGCGCGCAACTCCAAAGCGGACGTCAACGTCATCGCGATGGTGGGTGAGCGCGGCCGCGAGGTGCGCGAGTTCATCGAGCACACACTCGGCGAAGAGGGCTTGAAGAAGTCCGTCCTCGTGGTCGCGACCAGCGATCAGAGCGCGCTCATGCGGACACGCGCGGCCTTCGTGGCGACGACCATCGCCGAGTTCTTCCGCGGACAACGAAAAGACGTCCTATTGATCATGGACTCCGTGACCCGCTTCGCGATGGCCCAGCGTGAGATCGGGTTGAATGTCGGCGAGCCGCCGGCGACGAAGGGCTACACGCCCAGTACGTTCGCGCTCCTTCCGAAATTGCTCGAGCGCGCGGGAACGTTCGACGGGCAGGGGAGCATCACGGGTCTTTACACGGTTCTCGTCGAGGGCGATGACATGAACGATCCGATCGGGGACGCGGTTCGCTCGATCGTCGACGGTCACGTGGTGATGTCTCGCCAACTGGCGCATCGCGGTCACTATCCCGCGGTCGACGTTCTTCAGAGCACGTCTCGCGTTATGCGAAATGTCGTCGATCAGCCTCATTACCGTCAGGCGCAGAAAGTGCGCGAGATGTTGGCCGTGTACAAGGAAGCCGAGGATCTGATCAACATCGGCGCATACAAAACGGGATCCAACGCGCGCATCGATCAGGCTATAAAAATGGAGCCCGAGATCGAGCGTCTCTTGAAACAGGATGTCGGCGAGAATTCTTCATTCGAGGAAGCGCAAAAGATTTTGATGAGCTTGGAGTAAAATGGGTTTCCGGTTTGGCCTTGAAAACGTACTGAAGCACCGTAAGCGCGTCGAGGAGGTCGCCCAGCGTGAGTTCGCCGAGGCGCAGGCCGCGGTCGACGAATGCCTGCAGCGAATCGATGCGATGTACGCCCGCATGGATGAAGTGCGTGAAGAGATTCACGAGGCGCAGAGCGACGGTTCCGCGCGACGAATCGAAGAAGTTCGCGAAATGGAGTCGTTCCTCGGTGGCCACAAGATCCGTATCGAGGCCCTGCGCCTGGAGGCGCGACGGCTCCTCCAGATCGCCGAAGAAAAGCAAGAGGCGCTGATCGAAGCGGCTCGCGAGAAGAAGATTTTAGTGAAGCTCAGGGAAAAGCGTCTGCTCGAATATCGTGAATGGCTTAGACAGATCGAAACGAAGGAGCTCGACGACCTCACTATGGTCCGTCGCGCTTGGGTGAAGAAATGAAAAACTCATACGAACAGTTCTTCAAGAAGGCTCAAGATAATAAGCGTAAGGATGCGCCGGCGCCCCGCTTTCAGATGAAGGCCAAAGCGCAAGCGACGGCCCCCGCGTTGGATCCGGTGGAAGCAAGGCTCCGCGAGGCGGTGCGGATGCGCCCGAAGAAGAAAAAGACGCCCTTCCCCTGGAAGGCGGCCGCGGGACTTGCGGTCAGTCTCTGCGCGGCAGGGTTTTATCTGGCGGCGCCCGATGCACTGACGGATTTCCTTTCGAAAATCGAAGTCAGCGCGATGGGGCAGGCGGAGGCCGCGAGCGGTAAGTCGGCAGAAAAATCCAAAGGCGAAGGCGAGAAAGCGGAAAAAGCTGCCGCGGGCACCGATGGAGCGAATCCCGACAAGGGTCTTGAAGGCAAGTCCGCAGTTCCGGAAGATCTGAGTCATTTCGAAAAGTTGAGGCAGAGAAAAGAAGAGCTCGACCTGCGCGAGAAAGAGCTCGCCGAGTTGGAAGAGGAATTGCAAAGGCAGAAGGTTGAGCTCGACAAAAGAATCCAGCAGCTGGAAGAGATGCGAGGCCAGATTGCTACGGTTCTTAAAGAGCGCGTGGAAGTGGATCAGGAGAAAGTGACGAAGCTCGTAGATCTGTACTCGAACATGAAGCCGAAACAAGCGGCAGACGTTATCGGGACGATCAACGAAGACTTAGCGGTGGAAGTTCTGGCGAAGATGAAGAAGAAGAACGCCGCCGAAATCATGAACCTCCTGGACCCCGCGAAGGCGCGCGTACT
>CAYPFC010000347.1:0-2561 GCA_964409815.1 uncultured Pseudobdellovibrionaceae bacterium | reverse complement strand
CGAGCCCAAGGTCATCGTCGAAATTCTGGAAACGCTATCTTTCAAACGCGAGATGTCGCGCTCATACATCCAAAAGTACGCCATCAAGTGATGCGCGAGCGAAACCGGCTGCGCGTGCTGCATGTGAGTCATGCCCGGAAGAATCGTATCGACGTGCTTTTCCGAGTGAGCAACGAGCTCTGCCTGAAGCGCGCGCAGGTCACCTACCAGCCCATCGACCCGCTCGAGCAAAAACAAACGCGTATCGGTCGCGACCTGATCGTTGCGCGAGCGGGCGGTGTGCATGCGCTTCGCCGCCAAACCGACTTTTTCCGCCAGGCGCGACTCGATCTCGCCGTGCACGTCCTCGGCCTTAGGATTGAACGTCCATTTTCCAGACTTGATCTCTTCGGCGATCTCTAAAAGCCCGCGAACGATCTTCTCGCCGTCAGCATTCGGAATAATGCCTTGCTTAGCCAGCATCTGGGTGTGCGCGATGGACGCTTTGATGTCCACCGCCCACAATTTCGAGTCGATATCGATCGAGGACGAGAAAACTTTTACGGCCTCGTCCGTCTCTTTCTCAAACCGCCCGCCCCACAGTGCCACTTACATTTCCTTCTGGTTCTTCGCCATCAACTGGTAATACATGCGCGCCTGCATGCCGAACATCTTCACGGAACCGGTCGACTCGCGCTGGTCGAACGTGGTCGTATCGAAGGACGCGAGGTCTTCCGAGTACAACTGCCACGGCGACGAACGACCCACGACCGTCGTCTGACCTTTATAAAGCGAAAGTTTCACTTCGCCCGTCACGCGCTTCTGGGTCGAGCCGATGAACGCTTCCAGATCCTCTTTGTAAGGATCCCACCACAGACCTTCGTACGCGAGCTTCGACCACTCTTGATCCACCAAAGCCTTGAAGCGGATTTCATCACGGGTAAGAACCAAGTTCTCAAGCGCCTTGTGTGCTTTCAAGAACACGGTCGCGCCGGGACACTCGTAGTTCTCGCGAACTTTAAGGCCCATCATCCGGTCTTCCATAATATCAATGCGGCCCACGCCGGCGTTTCCGGCGAGTTGGTTCATTTTGATGACGAGCTGGGCGGGAGACGCTTTCTCTCCGTTGATCGAAACCGGAAGCCCGTTCTTGAAACCGACCGTGACGGCCGTGGGCTTCGCTTCGGCTTTGTCGACCGACTTGGTCCACTGAAAGATTTCTTCCGGGGGAGCGTAGTCGGGCTCCTCGAGGCGGCCACCCTCGATCGAGCGACCCCAGAGGTTCTCGTCGATGGACCAGATTTTAGCTGCGGATTGCGTGACCGGAACGCCCTTCTTTGCGGCGTAGTCGAGCTCCCAAGTGCGCGTGAGGTTGCGCTCGCGAATGGGAGCATGGATCACGGCCTCGGGCAAGAGCGTACGAATTCCAAACTCAATCCTGTACTGATCGTTTCCCTTGCCGGTGCAACCGTGAGCGAAGGCTTTCACGCCAAGCTCTTTAGCTTTTTCGGCCGCCTTATAGGCGATGAGCGGACGCGCGATCGAGGTCGACATCGGATACCCTTGGTAGTCGCCGTTCGCCTGAACCGCGGGCCAGCAGAACTTCTCGACGAACTCTTCTTTGGCATCCAAAGTGTAGTGCTCGGTTCCCATTACTTTAGCTTTTTCAGCAGCTTGCTTGATGTCCGCGGGATCTTGGCCGACGTCGATCGTGACCGTTACAACATCCTTATAGCCATACTCTTCGCGCATCAGCGGAATGCAGATCGAGGTGTCGAGCCCGCCGCTGTAGACGAGCAAAACTTTTTCGTTCTTGTTCGATTGAGCCATTTCTCTTCCTACCTTCGTTGAGGGGTTCCTTTTTGGACCCGCCGCATTAGAATATTTATGCAAGCGATGTCCTTTCCTATCAAATAAAAATTTGACATGTCCAGCTAATTCCCATAATTATGCATGTATGACGCATAATTATTCGCAAGCTATGCAAGTCAAAACCGCGTCGATCGTAGGCGCCAGAGGCTACTCAGGCCTGGAACTCGCGCGCCTTCTGCTCAAGCATCCCGCCGTGAAACTCACGCACGCGTATGCAACTCAAAGCTTTGATCTAAGCGCGGAGATTTTTGATGATCGCGCGCGCCCGGTCAAGTGCCTCGCGCAGGATCAACTCTTTCAAAATCTTACGGACATCGTTTTTCTCGCCACGCCCGCGGAAGTTTCGCTCGAGCTCGCTCCGAAAATTCTTAGCCAGGGCAAAACCGTAATCGATTTGAGCGGTGCTTTCCGTTTGAAAGCCTCGGACGTAAGCAAATGGTACGGCTTTGAGCACACCGCCAAGGCGGAGCTCGCCGTTGCCGATTACGGTCTCGCGCCGTTCTGCGGCCCCCTGCCCCAGAACGCGAAACTCATCGCGAACCCCGGCTGCTACGCAACTTCGATCAGCATGGCGCTCATTCCGCTTCTCAAGCGCGGTTTGATCGACGCGGACTCGCTCGTCATCGACGCCAAGTCGGGAACGACCGGCGCTGGCAAGAAGCCGAGCGAAACGCAGCTCTTCGCCGAGGTCACGGGCGAGTGCCTTCCAT
>CAYPFC010000346.1:0-2581 GCA_964409815.1 uncultured Pseudobdellovibrionaceae bacterium | reverse complement strand
CGAGGTACCCGGTCGAGGATCCGGTGACTTGCCACAGGTCCGATTTTTCTTTCATGATCGGCAGTCGGAAAAGGTGCTCTTTCCAGGCGTCTTTGTAGCCGCTGAGCGCGTCGGCGAAAACCTCGGCCGCGGTGTCTTTTCCGGTTCCGAACAATCCCATCAGATAGATCAGGTCAGGCGTCTGGCGCGCGTTTCCGTAGAGCTCGGCTCTCCAGGCCATATCCATGAGCGCTTGTTTCACTTCCGGCTGACCGAGAAGGCCCTCGTCGAGAATCGCCGTCGCTCGCTCGAGGCGCTTTTCGGGAGTGTCTTCGACGGCCTGGCGCTCGACGACGAGGTCGCGAACGTTTAAAAACGCCTCGTCACGGCTGCGCATAAGCTCGATCACGCCCTCGACTTCCTGGAGGAGCCTCTTCGTGTCGCTCGTGTTGTCAAAGTTTTCGCGAATCAGGACCATCGTCGCCGCAAGGTCCTCTTGGTAGTGGTGCGGGCGCTTCACCGCGATGTTTCTCATCGCGATGATGATCTCTTCGAGGACCCTCTTGTGCGGGCCTGCGTCCTTCAGGCCGATGCGCATGACCTCCGCCTTTAGCGCCTGCGCGAGCGCGCGAAAGCTCTCTTCGCACTGGATGACGCCGACGTCGGCGATGCGCCCGAAACGAATGCCCTCGTTGCTATCGCGATTAACCAGGTACGAAAGCGCGTTCAGTTTCTTGTTGAGAGAGTCGCGAAAGCGAATGAGCTCCGGATAGGGGAGCGCGCGAATCTGATCGGCCGAGACGAACTCGTTGCCGAGCTCGACCGCGTCGGCCGCGACGCTGAAGATGAAAATGATTGAAATGAAGCCCCTAAGAAGTCCGCGCATTTGAAATGCTCCCCTAAATCTGTACCCTTACGAGGACACGAGTAGTTGAACTGCTGGCGGAATTCCAAAGATTCTTTTTCAAGTGCCGAGTAGAATTTTCTAATTCGCGTACCCGTAATGGAACCTCTTAGATTCCGTTATTTGAATTCGTGAACTAGTTTCTCTTCCAGAAGAAATCGAAGATTCGCGTGAAGAGACCGGGTCCGCGCGGACCATTCTCTATATTAGATGGGATTTCCTCGCGCGCGGGTGGAGGCGGGGGAAGCGCGGCCGCGCGCGGAAGGCTTTGGCGGAGAACTTCGATGCTGAATGTAGCTTCGGTGTTCTCAAGCGCCGCGAACGCCGTGATGTCGTCGCTCGAGAGCGTGCGCGAGGCGCCCGAAACGTAGGCGGTCAGCTCAGCGACGACACGCGCCACCAGCCCGTAATAATTCCAATTCATGTTGTCGACGGTGTCGGTCGGGCGGTGATAGTGCGGATTTACGAACCCGCGCTCGTAGACCGCGGCGATCAGAATCGCCGGAATTCCATTGCGCCAGTAGGAGCCGTGGTCGGCCGTTCCAGGCATCGCGCCTTCGGTTTCGGGCGAGAAGCGAATGCCGTCGCGACGCCCGATGCGATTGAGAAGATAGAACATACCGGCTGCGAATTTTTCCTGGAGGGCGTACGCTTCGCTCGAGTCCTGGTGTCTCTCTTCTCCCACTTCGACGACGGCTAGGTAATGTTCGCCGCCTTCCGGAGCCCAACCGATCGTATCGATGACTATGGCTCCGATGATCTCGTTCTTATTGTCTTTCGCGACCTGTTCGGCGTGGTACCGACTTCCCTGCATTCCGCGCTCTTCGAGGTCGGTGATGACGAAGCGGATGGTGATCTCGGGCTTGAAGCGGCGCATGTACGCGGCGAGCTCGAGGACGAGCGCGAGTCCGCTGCCGTTGTCGTCCGCGCCGGGATTTCCGACCGAATCGTAGTGCGCGGAAAGCTCAAGCACTTGATGCGGAGATTTTGAGCCTTTGATTTCGGCGATGATGTTCGAACCGTTCGGAAAATTTTCGAACCGGGGACGAAGGCCGGCTTGTTTGAGCATTTCATGAATGCGCAGACGCGCGATCATTCGATTGGCGTCCGTGCCGCGCTCTTTCAGGTAAGTGCCGTCGGCCATCGGCCTTACGCCCGAGAGCTCTTCCAGGCGCGCGCGCACGTTGTCCATGTCGAGCCCCTGACCGATCGCGTGCGCGAGGAGTACGCGCGGATCCGCGGCGGGGACTTGCGTGACGATCTTCGCGCATGCTTTTTCGAGTGCTGTCAACGCGTGAGCCGCGGGAGCCACGAACAGCAGGACGAAAATGAACGTGCGCGTGATCATGGACTACTCTTCCTTCTCGTCCTCGACCGCGATGAACTCGAAGTCTTCTTTCAGTCCCAACAGATCCTTTTCGAGCCGACCGGCGAACGCGGAGGCGACGTCGGGAAGCGTTCGGCTCTCCAACGCGAACTCCGAAATGAGGTAGATCGCGATCTGATTTCTCGCCGCGAGATACTTATAGAGAGCTTGTACTTCCTCGGAGGTCAGGAGGTCGCGGCGGCTCAGGTACGCGCCGCTCTTCGGATCGACGATGAAGAACGGCGCCTTTCCGGTTTCATCGATGACCGCGAACACGCCCATCGCGAGGCGTCCCTTGCCGGTGTACTCGGCCAAGCCGGTTTCATTTAAGA
>CAYPFC010000345.1:1675-2614 GCA_964409815.1 uncultured Pseudobdellovibrionaceae bacterium | reverse complement strand
TTTCCTCATAGTAGGAGAGCGGCAAGTATCCGAGCGCGCCTTTATCGGAGGCAACGCCCTTTACGAGAACGTTGTCGTCTTCGCTCGCGGTATAGTCACCGCGGCTGGACTTCGCTTTGCCAACGACGGCTTCGGTGAAGTAGTCGAACGTTCCCGAATCCGAGCCCGCCCCGTAAAGTTTCAACGGTTGATCCGGCCACTTGGGATTGACGTCTTTCCACTTCATTACTTTACCTTGAGCGCCGGGCTCCCACATCTTCTTGAGCTCAGCGACCGTGATTTCGTTCAGGAAGGTGTTGCTCTTATTTACGATAATCGCCATGGCATCAAAAGCGACTGGAATCTCGAAATACTTGATCCCTGCCTTCTTGCAATTCTCCATCTCGCCGGGCTGACCGTCTTTGCCGTCTTTCTGAATGGGGCGAGATGCGTTCTGGATTGCGGTTTCACCACGGCAGAATTTCTTGAAGCCGCCGCCAGTTCCGGAAATTCCGACCGTCACTCTGACAGCGCCTTTTTTAGAATTTTGAAATTCTTCAGCGACGGCTTCGGTGATGGGAAACACAGAGCTCGATCCGTCGATCGCGATGGTCTCTGCCGCATTGGCCGAAGACAAGACGAACATGGTCAGCAATGAAAGCATGGGGGTCCTCCGTATTGGAATGACCCAAATTTACCAAAACCAAACTTTTGCCAATGTTAGGAGAAGGTTAGGACTGGGCAGGCCCGGGAGGTAAATTTTCCAGGCCCCGATCGTGCTTAGTATTTCACGGAATCGATAATGTTTTTGAGAGCTTCCTGATTTTTTACGCCCTCGAATGCCATCACCGCACGGCGATTGCGTAACAGCGCTGTAGGCGCCATGGAGCTGGACAATAAGTCTTGCTCCCCACGCCCCTCCGTACGCACCTGCGAACGGCTGATACCGGCCGAAATCAT
>CAYPFC010000345.1:0-1661 GCA_964409815.1 uncultured Pseudobdellovibrionaceae bacterium | reverse complement strand
GACGCTCCGACAGGCGCTCATTGTATTTGTCGGTTCCGCGTTGATCCGCATGACCGATGATCTCCACTTTGTCGAAAAGGTGACGGTTCGCAGCGAGCGCGCGCGCAAGACGACGGAAGTAGCGCTGCGAAGAGCCGACGAGCTTCGTCGAATCCGTTTCGAAATTCACCGCGCGAGGATCAAGGTCAAACGTTTGAACCGCCCGTCTTGCGAGGTGCGGAGCCACGGGTTGCGGTTTCTCGACGATCGGAGGAGGAGGCGGAGGCGACGACGGGCCGAAGCTCACTTCGAGTTCGGCCATGACCGTATCGATTGTCTCTCCGCTGATACCGACGTCGGTCATCGCGCGGCCGCCGGCACGCACGAGGTACTCATTGTTCCAGGTGAACTCTTTCATCGCCTGAAGGCCGACGAACGACGCGAGATTGTTCGTGTTCGATTCGTAGCGATCGGGGTTGTCGACGAGCGTGTTCCAAATCGCGCCGAGCTGCCAGCGATTCGTGAACTCGTAACGGGCAGCGAGCTCCGTGTAAAGCGATTGAATCGAATCGCTGTCGGATCCGTTTTGCGAAAGGAACTGGTTGTGCAACCCGAGTCCGGCATCCGCCACCCAGGGCGCGTCGTCGAAGTAGTACGATCCCAGAACTTTTACGTGAGAGGGAATTCCACCCGTGCGAATCGACGAGTTGTGATCCATCACGCCGAGACCCACGCCGATGAACGGCCACAGCCCTTGCGGTTGACTCAAGTCGCCGCGCTGAACTTCGGGTTTCAACGACAAGACGTTGGATTCGGCGGCAACAACCGCGACCGAGAAAAACAACAACAGCGAACAGCATGTACGGCGAATCACTTGAACCCCCAAATTTCCTTCTGAAAGACTAGGATATCCTGCATTAGATTTATCTTAATGACGCCCCAGTACGCAAGGTCTTATACTTTGTTCTGGAGTCACGATGACGAAGAAGATTCGGGTAGGAATTATTTTTGGCGGCCGCTCAGGTGAGCATGAAGTGAGCATTGCGTCGGCCATGTCGGTTTATAACGCTTTGGATAAGTCGCGTTATGAAGTGATTTTAATCGGCATCGACAAAGATGGCCGCTGGCTTCTTCCCGATCCGACTCCCCTCTTGAAGCATGCGGAAAATCCGATGGCGGTAAAGCTCTCGAAAATTTCGGGTTCGTACGGACTCGTTCCGTTTCCCACCGAGAGCCAAATCGTTCCCCTCGAATCGGGCGGCGCGAAAATTCCCGCTCTCGACGTCATTCTCCCGATCCTTCACGGAACGTTCGGGGAGGACGGAACGATTCAAGGGATGCTCGAGATCGCGCAGATCCCTTACGTCGGTGCCGGCGTCTTAGGTTCCGCGCTCGGAATGGACAAAGACGTCGCGGCGAAACTTTTTAACGCCGCCGGAATTCCGACCGTGCCCTCACTGACTATTCGCAAATCCGAGTTTCTGACGAATCGCTCGGGACTTGAAGAGAGAATTCTTAAACAGTTTCAATTGCCGCTCTTCTTGAAGCCGGCGAATGCCGGATCGAGCGTTGGAGTTCACAAAGTGAAGTCCCGCGAGCAACTGCGGGGCGCTCTCGAGGATGCGTTTTCCTTCGACCTAAAAGTGTTGGTTCAAAAAGCGATCGACGCGCGTGAGCTCGAG
>CAYPFC010000344.1:0-2629 GCA_964409815.1 uncultured Pseudobdellovibrionaceae bacterium | reverse complement strand
CTGCGCGAGCTGATTGAAATCGAGAAGCGCTGGATCCCGAAGGGCAGCGATTGCTCGCTCTACGTCCGGCCCACGCTGATCGGGACCGAGCCCTTCCTCGGCGTGCGCCCCTCGCGCGAAATGATGTTCTTTATCATCCTCTCGCCCGTCGGTACGTACTACTCGTCGGGAACAAGTCCGGTGAAGATTTGGGTCGAGGATCAAGCATTGCGCGCGGCACCCGGAGGCTTGGGCGCGACCAAAGCGGGCGCGAATTACGCCGCGAGTCTGCAAGCGGCTTTAGCCGCGAAGAAGAAGGGCTACTCCCAGGTTCTGTGGCTCGACGTCGCTCACGCGGGGATCGAGGAAGTCGGAACGATGAACGCGTTCTTCGTTTTCAACGACGAGATCGTCACGCCCGCGCTGAACGGAAGCATCCTTCCGGGCGGAGTGCGCGATTCGGTTCTGCGACTTCTCCGTGAGGACAAAAAGTTTAAGGTCAGCGAGCGCCTGATTACCATCGGCGAGGTCATGACCCGCTACCAGCGCGGAGAGTTGTTGGAAGCTTTTGGTACCGGTACCGCCGCGGTGATCTCGCCCATCGGAGAACTCTGCTACCGAGGCGAGCCGATGGTCATCAACAAAGGCGAGTGGGGCCCCGTGGGCCGCGGCCTGCTCGAAACCCTTCGCGGAATTCAACGCGGAACCGTCGCCGATCGATTCGGCTGGATGGTTAAGCTCGCGGATTTGAAATAATATATAATTTTAGTTTATTTTGCTCGGCCATGCGCGGGTTAGAATATAGGCGTGAATACTTCCGCAGCGGAAGTACTCCGCGTATATTCGAGCTGAGCTAAGGCCGTCTTCGCAGCGTCCGCAGGTGGCTACAGGTCGCTAGTCCGCGCGAGCAACACTTCGATCTCCGGACGAACAAGCCGACTCACGGATGGAACATCTCCGCGCCGCCACGTCGAGCGTCTTCTCGCAAACGTGCGCCCTAAAACTGGCACATACCAAGCGACCTCAAATCGAATAAAACAAGAGTACTTCCGCTGCGGAAATAACAAATTTTATTTATCAACTGATCCCGAGACCCTTTGCGACCGATTACAAAAACAGATTCTTAAAAGACCGGGCCCGGGCCAAGTTGGGCGCCCGCATGCGTTGAACATCTGGAGGTCAAGGCCCGTAGACCTTACCGTCGCGGAAATACCAGACGCCGCCTTGCTTGCGAAATTTCGAGACCTCGTGGTGCACTTCCGGCTCCTTGCCTTCCATCTGGAAAGTCGCACGGAACTCCACGCGGCCTTTGTTGCCCTCCATCGAGCTCGATAAGACCTCAAGCTTCGTGAACGTCGCGCCGTTCATCCATGCCTCAGTGGCCGCGCGATCGAAGTCCTTCAGCGCCTGCGGGTCGGTGGTCTTCTGAATGTAATCGAGGTCTTTCGCGCAGAACGCGGAATACCGCGAGCGCATCAGCTGCTCCGGAGTTTCCGCGACTTTCTCACGGCTTAAGAAAGGACCGCAGCACTCGCTCATCGGCTTTCCGGAATCACACGAGCACTTCATGCGACCTTCAGCTTGCGCGCGATCCACAGCGGACCGATCAGCAAGAATAGGATGTCGTCGAGAAACGCGGGCTTTTTGCCTTCCACTTTGTGGCCGTAGAACTGCCCGATCCACGCGAGAACGAACACGCCGATTGCGATGTAAACGAGCGGCAGTCCCGCCTGAACGATCGCATAGTTCAGCGCGAGGCACGCGGCCGTGAACAGAGTCATCGCGACAAAGCCCTTAAATCCAAGGATGAGATAGAAAATCAAAACGGGAATGAAAACCAAAGAAGGAACGACGGCCGTGATCGACCAGTAAATCGCCGGCACGCAGATCATGTGAATACGCTTGTTCACCGGATGAGTGTGCGTCGTCGCGTATTCGGCCAGCCATTGATTCATCGTTTTCATAAGGAATTTCAGTCCAGATTTCGAGAGTATCCAAAGTGTAATGAAAAATAACAGACTTGTAAATAAATGAATTGCCCTGAAGATTGATGGATATGAGCAACACGGTTCTCGCCATCGATTTCGGAACGAGCAACTCCTTAGCCGGCGCCTGGCGCGACGGCAAACGCGTGGAGGCTTTGCCTCTGGACCCCTCGGCCGCCGACGCGAGCCTGATGCGGACGCTCTTGTATTTCCCGCACGCCGATCAGTGTTTCTACGGCGCCGATGCGATTCGCAAATACCTGGATTTCGAGATGGAGGGTCGCCTCTTTCGCTCGTTCAAGTCTCATTTGCCCAACCGCAACTACCTTGGAACGTTTATCAACGATCGTCCCGTCACTCTTGAAAAAATGATCGGCATCTTCCTGCTCGAGATGAAGAAGCGGGCCGAGAAGGCCCTCGGTGAGACCGTCGACAACGCCGTGATCGGCAAGCCCGCACGCTATTCTCTGGATCCGATGAGCGACGAGTTCGCGCTCCACCGCATGACGAAGGCGGCCGAGTTCGCCGGATTCAATAACATCCGATTCGTTCCCGAGCCGCTCGCCGCCGCGCTCGATCTGCGCCGCCAACTCGAGGGCGAGAAGATCGCCCTCATCGGTGACTTCGGAGGCGGCACCTCCGACTTCACCCTAATTCGCCTCGGG
>CAYPFC010000343.1:0-2646 GCA_964409815.1 uncultured Pseudobdellovibrionaceae bacterium | reverse complement strand
CTGAAAATATCCGAACTCCCGCGCCTCGTGCGCCGCGCGACACTCTTCCAGAGCCTTGGCCAAGGCCAGCGCGCGCTTGGCGCTGAAGACCGAGCCGAGGTTGGCCTCAAGATCCGTCCAGGTGCGAATGCCCGACGCCCAAAAGCGAGCCTCCGTCTCATGACCGATACCGGGAAGGTGCACAAAGCTATTTTCAATCATTTCCCGCCAGCGTAGCCGGTCCCCACGAGGAGTTCAATTTCGGCGCCCCACCGTATTTGGAAAAATTAAGGGAAATCTTGCAATTTTCGCGAACGCGGCGCGGTCCCAAGTTGACAGTCCGCACCCCCTCACGCACCCTCCCGCCAACCACGACAGGGAGCCTCAACATGCTGAGCTGGTTCGTACCCCGCGAAGCCAAGTTTTTCGATATGTTCCGCGAGACCTCGGGCCATATCGTCGACGCCGCCAAAGAATTGATCGTTTTGACCAACGACCTTTCCACGGTCGAAACTCAAGCCAAGAAGATCAAGGATCTTGAGCACAAAGCCGACGCGGTCACGCATAAAGCGGTCGAGAGCCTCCACCAAACTTTCATTACGCCGCTCGATCGCGATGAAATTTACCGACTCATCACGAACATGGACGACATTCTCGATTTCATCGATGCGGCTTCGCAAAGATTCTTGATGTACGACATCCGTCGCGTGACCCCGGAAGTGAAGGAGCTCGCGCAGATCATCGTCAAGTGCGCCGAGGACGTGCGCGTCGCCGTCGCGGGCCTCGAAGATATGAAGAACGCGCCCGAGATCCTCAAGCGTTGCGTGGAGCTGAATCGCTTGGAAAACGAAGCCGATCACGTCATGCGCGTCGGAATGGGCAAGCTCTTCCGCAACGATCTGGATTTCAAAGAGCTGATCAAGCTTAAAGAGATTTACGAGATGCTCGAGTCGGTCACCGACCGCTGCGAAGACGTCGCGAATATCATCGAAAGCATCGTGCTGGATCACGCCTAGGTATGTTGATCGGGTTTATCGTCGCCGTCGCTTTGGCGTTTGATTTCATGAACGGATTCCACGATGCCGCGAACTCCATCGCGACCATCGTTTCCACCCGCGTGTTGAAACCCCAGTACGCCGTCATGTGGGCCGCTTTCTTTAACTTCATCGCGTTTTTATTCTTTGGTCTGCACGTCGCGAACACCATCGGTCGCGGGATCGTCGACGTATCGATCGTCGATCCGATCGTGATCTTGTCGGCGCTCACCGGCGCGCTGATTTGGAATATTGTCACTTGGTATTACGGCATTCCGTCGAGCTCGTCGCACGCGTTGATCGGAGGATTGATCGGCGCGGCGCTCGTGAAAACCGGAAGCGTTCACTCGCTCGAGTTCGCCGGGATAACGAAGGTTTTGGTGTCGATCGTACTCTCGCCGATGCTCGGATTTTTCCTCGCATACCTTTTGATGGCGTCGGTCTCGCGCATTTTCTTCTATTACAATCCGGCGAAGATCTATGCCGCGAGCAGGAAGATGCAATTCGTGTCGGCGAGCCTCTATAGCATCGGCCACGGCGGCAACGACGCTCAGAAGACGATGGGTATCATCACCGTTCTTCTGTATTCCGCGGGCTATCTGCAAGGGGAGTTTCACGTTCCATTGATGGTCGTTCTTGTCTGCCAATTCGCGATGGGCCTCGGCACGTTGTTCGGCGGGTGGAGAATCGTCGAGACGATGGGCCTCAAAATCGCGAAACTAAATCCGCTCGGCGGTTGTTGCGCCGAAACGAGCGGCGCGATCACGCTCTTCCTCGCGACGTCGATGGGCGCTCCGGTTTCGACCACTCACACGATCACGGGATCGATCATGGGGGTTGGTGCCGTTCAGCGCGTGAGCGCCGTTCGATGGGGAGTCGCGAAGAGTATCGTGACCGCGTGGGTGCTGACGATTCCCGCGACCGGTTTGATCGCGGCGATGACCTGGTATGTCTGCCGCTTTTTCAATATTTCTCACGTTTGACCTGGCGCGCGTCCGAAGTGAGATTCTCGCCGTCTCACTCTGAGAATTCACGTGGATCATTTTCGTTCTTTCATACGTCTTTCCACCGTACTTAAGTCTCCGTTGCTACAATGAAATCAGGAGAAAAGTGGACGTATGCGGACGCGGGTAGCGCGAATATATCGATATTCGTTGAAGAGTGTTTTTGTGCTCTTCGCCTCTTCGTTCCTACTCGCGTGCACCGACGCCACTCCCGAATTCGAGACCATTACCGGCGCTACTCCCATCGACATGCCGGAATATTCCGACAAAACCGATCGCGTGATTCTCACCGATACGACACCGGTCACGCTGACCGGCGCATGCGACAGCAAGGCCAAGGATTTCAAAGTGAGTTGCAATAGCGGCGCCACGTGGACCGACGTAAAATACGTCGATGCCACGCTTACCGACGTCGATTGCTCCGACGGCACGTTCTCGATCACGATCAACTCGATTAAAGACGTGTGCCCCCTCGTCAACGGCGTGTCGAGCGAGCAAACTCTGAGTCTTAAGTCGACGGCCTCTGAGTTCGAGTCGCAAGAATCTTCGGTCAAGGTTCGATATATCGCGGACGTATCCCCTCCCGTGGTCACGCTCACTTCGCATACCGGGGGGCAAGTCGTCGGCAC
>CAYPFC010000342.1:1723-2653 GCA_964409815.1 uncultured Pseudobdellovibrionaceae bacterium | reverse complement strand
CAATTTGTTTTGGTCCGCGAATCCAACTTCGGAGCTCGAAGTGTGGGAGCAGTTCGCGCTCTCGCGCAATCAGCTCGGTCTTTACCGCTGGAAGAACCTGGTTCCCACACTGAGCGTCTGGGACGACCACGACTCCGGCGGTAACAATGTCGACTACAAGTTCGGGCTCATGGCCGCGATCCGCCCGATTTACGAAACCTACATGGCCAACGACGAGATCAAGGGCGTGGTCGATCACGGCCCCGCGCTCGCGAAGACCTTCCGCCTTTTCAACAAGAACTTCATCATGCTCGACGGCCGCAGCTTCCGGGAGGCCGACCCCGCGAGCCCGATGCTCGGCGCGCTTCAGGAACAATGGATGCTGGAGCAAATCCAACCCGGAGCGAACTTTCTGCTCAACGGAATCCAGTTTTTCGGTCGCCACTTAGGCAAGGACTCTCTCGAGTACAATTGGCCGGAGTACCACACCGAGCTCGCGCGAAAGCTGAGCGAAGCGAGCGCCGCGAAGGACGCCCGCCTGGCGTTCCTTTCGGGAGACATTCACTTTTCAGAGGTGCAAACGATCGAGGCCGAGGCGCTGGGCTATGAAACGGTTGAGATCACTTCGAGCTCGGCCCACAGCATGACTTTCCCGGGACGACATATTTTCCTCAATCCGTTCAACCCGCGCCAGATTCGCGTCACGAGCACGCATAACGTGGTCGTGATGGATTTCGCGGCCACCGACAAGCCCTTCGACTTCTCGGTGCGCGCGCTCGGCTGGAGAGGCAATACGCTATTCGAAAACGAGGTCGCGATCACCTTCGACGAGTGCGCGCGCAAAGTCGTCACGAACGTTAAGTAGTGTGCTTCTTCGCGAGGTCTTTCGCGTCGATGGTGGGCCCGGCGTAGAGCGTGGGAATGATCTTCACGGCGACGCTCGCGATGACC
>CAYPFC010000342.1:0-1713 GCA_964409815.1 uncultured Pseudobdellovibrionaceae bacterium | reverse complement strand
CGGCCCCAATAAGAGTCCCGGCATTCCAAAAATCACGAGCGCGCCGACGAGCGCGAGCAGGCTCACGATCGGGTGAAGGTCCGCCTCGCCTGAACTGATCAGGTACGGGCGCACAAGGTTGTCCGTCGTACCCGCGATCACCGCGACGACGAACAAGCCGATCGCGGGCCCGGGATGCCCTAGCAAAAGCTCGTAAAGACCCATCACGAGAGCCACGGGCCCCGCGCCGATCACCGGGATAAACGAGCAGAAGAACGTAATCACGAAGACAATCGTGAAGTCGCCAACGCCGAAGACGAGCGCTCCGACACCCACGATGCCCGCTTGAATGAATCCGATAATCACGGAGGTGACGACCGTGCTGTGACACGCGCGCTGGAGGATCTCGATGAAGCGATCGGTTTCGTGAGGGCTCAAGAGCCCCTGGCGATTGAAGATCTTTTTTAAGACCGCGGCTTCCGCGAGGAAGAAGTAAAGCGCGGCGACGAAGACGAACACCGAAAGCAAGATCGCGGGAATCTGTCCGACCATTCCGGTGAAGAACGCCATGACCGCGTTGGCGACGCGCGCGAGCGAGTCTTCCGATAGCCCGGCGAGATCCACCTGCTCGCCCATGCCGAATCGATGCGTGAGGCGGGTGGCGATCTGAACAAGCTGACCTTTGAGCTCATAGACCTTTTGGTAAAGCTCGGTGTTTTGAAGACCGGCCCTGGAGATTTGAACGATCGCCGCGTAGATCTTGTAGCCGACGACCGTCAGCGGGGCCGCGACGACGATGAACATCAAAGCCAGAATGAGCGCCACCGACGTACGCCAGCGCAAGTGACGAGGCTGAAGCCAACGCCCGAGCTGCGGCTCCATCGCGAACGCGAACACCGCGGCGAGCAGAAGCTCCGCATAGAACGGATAAAACAATATCGCGAACGCGCCGAGAAAAACCGTCGCCGTGATAAATTTAAAAATCTTCTTTCGATCCGTCGTGCTGGCCATCGTTGAAACTGTACAGCCACCCTTTGCTCCCTGTAAAGGTTAGACCTCGGAGGTCGAAATGCGACGATTCACATTGCTAGGTTTACTTATGAGTTTGACATTCGCGGCGCGCGCGGAGATCCGCACGGAAACCGTGGAGTATAAAGACGGCGACACCGTACTCGAAGGCTACATCGCCTACGACGCGAAGAGCGCGGCAAAACGCCCCGGCATTCTGGTCATTCACGACTGGAAGGGCGTCGGCAAGCAGGCGAAGAAGAGCGCCGAAGAGCTCGCGAAGCTCGGTTACACCGCCTTCGCGGCCGACATCTACGGCAAGGGCATAAGACCCACCGACCAAAAGGCCGCGGCGGCCGAATCGACCAAGTACAAGGACGACCGCGCGCTACTGCGCAGACGTGCGCAAGCCGGCCTCGCCGAGCTCGCCAAACATAAAACCGTCGATTCCGCGCGCCTCGGCGCCATGGGCTACTGCTTCGGCGGGACGACGGCCCTCGAGCTCGCGCGCTCGGGCGCGAACGTCAAAGGCGTCGTCAGCTTCCACGGCGGCTTGAGCACGCCGAACGCGGCCGACGCGAAAAATATCAAAGGCGACGTTCTCGTTTTTCACGGCGCCGACGATCCGTTCGTTCCGCCGGCGGAAGTCAACGCGTTCGAGGATGAGATGCGTAACGCCGGAGTGAACTGGGAGCTCGTGAAATTCTCGAAGGCCGTCCACTCCTT
>CAYPFC010000341.1:0-2665 GCA_964409815.1 uncultured Pseudobdellovibrionaceae bacterium | reverse complement strand
TACTCGCGGCGCGCCCGATTTTCCTGCGGAAGCGTAAGCATGAGAGCGTTCAGATTCACGAGGTCCTGACGGACGTGCTCGTCGACGCGCGACTGCGCGGCACGGACACGCTGGTCGTTGAACACTTGGATCGCGAGGGGCTTGACGACCTCGAGCAGCGGGTCTCTGGCGGCGTCCACGCGCGCGCGCAGCTCCTCGCTCGCTTCGAGTTGCGTCTGCTCGGATTCCACCGGAAGCGGTTCCTGGCGCGCGGGGCGCTGGTCGCCCTCGTGAACGTTCACGGGTGGCGCCTTTTCGGTACATCCCGTGAAGAGCAAAGCT
Organism: uncultured Pseudobdellovibrionaceae bacterium; assembly: GCA_964409815.1. Classification (GTDB taxonomy): domain Bacteria; phylum Bdellovibrionota; class Bdellovibrionia; order Bdellovibrionales; family UBA1609; genus JALHOQ01. The sequence continues at coordinate 2,344 of CAYPFC010000341.1, read as the reverse complement.
AAAATTAGGGTCCAGACCAAGCGGCGCACGTTCATCCTTTAAAAACTGTAAGCCAAAGCCAGGCTTACGATCCTGCGGTAGTCGTCGATAAACCAGAGCGAAACCTCACCGTCATCGGTGAATCCGCCATTCGAGTAATTGAGGGAAACCAGTAAATTGTCGAATGAGTACGAAAGCGCGTACGTGTTATTGTACGAATATCCGAGGTAATCGTCGAGGTAGCGCGTGTAGCGAATGCCCCAGGCGTACGAGAACTTAAGCGCGCGCCAAAGGCGGAACGAGTTCGAAAGGCTGTAGCCATAGAAGTAATCGGGGTTTGCGTTGAGGTTTGAGCCGTAAGCGTACGTGTTGATTATCGATCCCCAATTCACGTTATGGCTCATGATCCAGCGCTTATCGAAGAAGTTAAGAGAGACGCCCGCGCCCCAGCCGACGACGGCCTTGTAGCCTTCGAGACGGCTGATCTCGTCGAACAGCGGCTCGACGTAGCCGCTGACCGAATACGAGTGCGGGCTTGAGAAGAGTCCTCCGCCGTACGCCAATCCCAAGGATACGCTTGGCTTCACGGTTTCCGAGTATGACTGCTCTTTCTCCTTTTCGATCTGACCGCCGATAGTTTCGGCGCGCAGGCCGAGCGAAGCGGAAGCCGAAAAGCCTTTCGTGAAGTCGTATCCGAGCGATGTGCCGAGCGAGTGCGTGTAGCCGCGCGGGTCGCGATTGTCCGCGAAATCGCTGTTGACGCCGTAATAGAAGCTGGACGACCAGTTGGATTTTTCCTTCTCCGCCAAACGCAAAAGGGTCGCACTCGTGCGAACATTTTGTGCCTGCGCGGCGAACCCACCGGCCAGCACGATTCCCAGAATGAGGAATCGCGAAAGCTTCATCATTGATAGACCACCTTGGACTTCGTCTCGTAGAAGTCACCCGAGCGGCGCGAGAAATCATCGAGCTGAATTTTGAAGTCGTTCGCCTTCGTCTGGTCGACGAGCGCGTTCGACGGCGAGTACCAGAGCACGGGCCGCGTGTCCTGCAAGTACAGGGGGTGAGCCAAGCGCGCGTCCAGGCGGGCGACGTCGCGACTCTGCGACTCGAGCGTTTTCAGGTACGAGTACAAGTCCGCCACGCGCTGGAGCTCGGCGTGCGCGCGATCGCCGTAAATCTTTTTAACGAGCGTCGGGACGGTCCCCGAGGGAGCGAACACGAACGGACGAAGGTTGTTCTGGCTCTGCGCGAAGAAGAGCGCCTCTTGCGTATGAAGCGTGCCGTCCGCGCCCTCCAGCTGGACGCCCGCCCATCCCTTGACTTGAGTCATAAGAAGCGAGAAGAACGCGAGCTTCGAGCCGTTAGCCTCGAACATCTTGTCCTGGAAGAACGTACGGTCGAAGCGCCCGTCGGTGCCGAACTCGAGCGCGGCCTGCACGTCGAGCTCGTCCAGCGTGTAGCTCGCCATGACCTTGACGAAGGCGTCGGTGAGCTCTTCTTTGGTGAGCTGGTACGTCTGGCCGTCCGTGCCCTTCACCGGGCCAAGGAGGTAGAAGTTCTGCAGCGTCGTCAGGAAGTTCATGAGGCTGATGTCGTTCATGCGCTGGCCGTTCCACTCGACGAACGCTCCGGACTTTCCGTTCAGGCTCGCCATGCCGGCCTTGATGAAGGCCGCGCGGGCCTCTTCCGTGTCGCCGGTCACGTAGATCGTATTCGCCGTCTGGGCCGACACCATGGAGTCGCGCTCGACGCCGTCGGTCTCATAGACCTGTACGCGGCGAGGGCGGAAGTACATCGCGTCGCCCGCGTACAGTCGGCTTTCGGCTTCGGTGCCGCGAGCGAAGACGTCATCTTCGAGGCGCTTCTTGATGCGCTTCAGAAGATCGTACTTCGACATGCGGTAAGAGAGACCGGCAACCGAATCGAAACGGTAGCCGCTTCCCTCCTTACGGAAGTAGTTCGCATTGAGCTCCTGTGAGCGCACTTCGCGGGCGGCGTCGTTCATCGCGTACATCGACTTCATGAGATCGAAGATCTCGCCGAGGTGCCGGCGCTCTTCCTCGTAGATCCTGTTCGTGCGGCGGCGCTCGATTTCCTGCAGCCTGAGTGCGCAGTCGAAGTAGCGCTTATGGTTCGTCGCGAAGGACTTCACGACGTAACCCTTGAGCTGCTCAAGCTCGGCGATCATCGCGTAGCCCTTTTCGGTCTCGCGGTGAGCTTGGCCGGTGGCCGTGATCTCGCGACGGCGGATGAGATCGAACTCGACGATACCTATCAGCGTGCGCAGGAACGCGATTCGCGAGTCCACTTTCGCGAAGAACTCGGAATGAGTCGCCCGGCTCCTGGCCGAACTTTTTAAGGA
>CAYPFC010000340.1:0-2689 GCA_964409815.1 uncultured Pseudobdellovibrionaceae bacterium | reverse complement strand
GATCAGAACCTGACTCCGCGCTGGAAAGATTACGTTACGCGCATACAACACATCGAGACTTTCTTCGCCGATGAGATCGAGCGTCGCTACTCGAACGAAAAGGGTACGCCTCTCGCCGAGAAGATCGCGAAGATGCGCAACTTTTTCGAGGAGCTCAACCCCTCGATCAAATACATGGTGACGTATCCGAATATGATCATGCTCGGCTACTTCGCCGCGAAGAACAATATCGACTTCAAAGTGACGACCTTCTTCGGTTCCGAAGTTCAAATCACGAAGGACCTCGTCCTTCACGATTTGATGGAAGGCAAGATGGCGCCGATGTTCCTGTATACGAGCTTCCGCTCGGCGGAAAGCGCTCGGAACGCGCAAGGCATCGACTCGGTTCAAATGCTTTGGGCGCTTTACTTCGCGATGCTCGCCGACCTTCCGAAGCTTTACGAGATTCCCGCCGAGGAGTTCCTCAACACGTTCATCGCGGGATACAAGCAGCGCACCGACCAGCACATGCGCCGTCTGATCGATTACCAGGACGACTTGCTCAGGCCCGGCGCCGAGATCCCGCGACTCCTGCAGCTTTGCGAAGCTCCGCAGGGCGCGCAATTCATTTTCGACAACCAGATCGACTTGAAAAACCTCTCGCGCATCACCTTCCTCGGCGAGCTTGGCGACTACATGGCCTCGCCGATGAAAGCGGCCGGCGCCGCCTACAACCTCGGAAAACAGCGACTCGCCAATTCGTTCGACGAAGCCATCGAAGTCTTGCGCTCCGACGTCGACCCGAAAATGCGCCGCCTTTTCCTGATCAAGAGCGCGTTCAAGCTCGCGAACTCGACCAACGAACGTGCCTTCGGCGAGATCGATCGCCTTATGAACGAAAGCCTCAGGATGCGCGAGCACCTTCTGGGAACCACGCGCACCTTCATCGAGAAACTTCCGACCTGTATGATGCGCATGCGCCAGCTCGAGGCCCAGCGCCGCCGCGAGCTCATGGATATGGAGTTCCGATTCCTCGAGGAAGTCCAGACCGCGCTGAATACGATGAGCCAGCAACCGAACGAGCAGGCCGCGCTGCAAGCGCTCAAGGCGAAACCGTTCTTCGCGACACTGGACACGGCGAAACCCGCGGCGCAAGCGTTGAACGATCTGTTCAACGAAAAGACGAGCATGGAGTCCGCGTTCGCGGCCATCGCCGAATACCGAGAGGACTACCGCCGCTGGGCCGGCTTCCAAAGAGAATCGACCGGGCGCATATTCTTTAATTACCGCGGCCGCGACCTGCTCGTGCGGATCTCGCGCTACATGACCGTCGGCTTCGAGGGGCGCAAGATCACCAATAAGATGGATCGCGTTCGCGTCTCTCTTCCGGCCTCGCTCAAGGAGCTCGAGAACAGCTCGCGCGGCACCGGAACGGCCGGAGCGCAGATTCAGTTGTTCAGCAGCGCCGGCAATGGCGTAATGTCGACCGCGCTCGATCACTTCCGCGGTCATGTGGGCTGGTTCGCCGACGCCTATGGCAACGTCGGCCTCTACCGCCACTTCTTGCGCGCGAAGACGGCGCTCTTTAAGTTCGACTTCCTGGGCGCGCTGGATCTGGGCAGTCAAATCACGTGCTCGGCCGCATGCGAGGCGCAGAAACTTCAGGCCGCGCGCGCCGGCGCTCTCCACCTGATCGAAACCAGTCGCTTCATGCTGGAAGAGCTGCGCTTTAACGAGCGCGACGTCGCTCTGCTCAATCGCTTTGAGGTTCCGAGCTTCTTCAACTTCACCAAAGACGGCGCGTGGATGCAGGGGCCGCGTTACCTCTTCATCAGCGACAACACGAACCAGGATTTCATCGGCCTTACGGATGAGGTCTTCATTTATCTGACGAGCATGAGCCTGGGCTTTAAGCCGATGTTTCGCGGCCTCAGGCCGACCGCCGAAGCTTCGTGGGAGATCAAAGACGACGACGCCGGCGGAGGCATGGGCTTTAACGAGCGTCACGTGATCTCGGCCGATTCGCTGATCGAGCGGACGGATTACTACCGGGCGGCGCAGAAGTACTACAAAACGCTTCGAGATAAACAAAATTTATTGCTGTTCCCGATCCCCGCGGACGTGGACAAGCAGATCGATCTCTTCCATTCGCTTCTGCTGAAGTCGGATTTGACCTTAAGCGAGCTCTTCGTGTCGACGGCGGTCGAATGGGCGCGCGCGAACCCGCTGCCGGTCGTTCAATTCTCCACGCTGGTGAACGGACAGGTACTGCCCGTGGTCACGAGCTCCATGGTCGGCAATTACCGGGCGCAAATAAACCAGTTCCACGACGAAACGAACCATGTCTTCCGCGAGCGCCAAAATTAGGCCTAGGGATCAGCGTTTTTGAGCCTAATGGGGGTCATAAGCCCTTAAAATCACTGCCAAATCCAATATACGCCAGGTGGCTTATTTAACCCGGCGTATTTCTTGAATTTCGTCAGATCGACGGGTTGGGTGAACAGTCCGTCGATACCCAAGGGGCAGACAGTGGCGAACAGCAGATTCAATCGATGGACGAGGATCGCGATCCTGGCGGCGAGCGTGGCGTTTCTCGGTGCCTGCACGGGCAAGGGAATCTTCAACACGCGTCTCTTCAAAGAGCGCGCGGCCGAGACTCCCGTTCCCCACGAAGAAGGCGTCGACAAGACCTTCTTCCGTAACGCCGACG
>CAYPFC010000339.1:0-2717 GCA_964409815.1 uncultured Pseudobdellovibrionaceae bacterium | reverse complement strand
TCCTCAGCGAGAACGCCGATTTCGCGCAGGCGGTGGGGGACGCGGGCATGGTCTTCATCGGGCCGACGCCGGCGAACATCCGCCTGTTCGGCGACAAGATCAGCGCGAAGGAGCACGTCGAAAAGGGCGGCGGTCCCGTGATCCCGGGCTACCAAGGTACGGACCAAACGATGGATCGCCTCTTGAAAGAATGCGACCGTATCGGCTACCCGGTGATTTGCAAAGCCACCGCCGGCGGCGGCGGGCGCGGCCTCAAAGTGATTCGCGGCCGCGAGCAGGCGCAGGAGCTGATTCAAAGCGCTCAGCGCGAGGCGCAGAGCGCGTTCGGCTCGGCGCAAGTCTTCCTCGAAAAGTATCTCGACAACGCCAAACACATCGAAGTTCAGGTCTTCGGCGACGCCGCCGGCAAGGTGACGTCGCTCCTCGAACGGGAATGCAGCGTTCAAAGACGGCACCAAAAGATTATCGAGGAGGCGCTCTCGCCCTCGCTCGACGACGATCTTCGCGCGCAGATCTCGAAGGCTGCGCGCGACCTGGCGGACAACGCCGGATACCGGGGCGCGGGCACCGTGGAGTTCCTGCTGCAAGACGGGCAGTTTTACTTCATGGAAATGAACACGCGGCTTCAAGTGGAGCATCCCGTGACCGAGCTCGTCCTCGGCGTCGACCTCGTGAAGGCGCAGATTCTCACGGCCATGGGACAGCCGCTCGCGTGGCCAAGGTCGTTTCAGCCGCGCGGGCACGCGATCGAGTGCCGCCTGTATGCGGAAGATCCGTATCAAGGCGGGATTCCCAATACGGGCAAGCTCATCGGCGCGCACTGGCCGCAAGGTCCCGGTCGCCGTTTCGAAGTGGGCTTCGAGCCCGGCGACGAGATCACGAGCTTCTACGACCCGATGATCGCGAAGGTGATCGTGTGGGACGAAACGCGCATCCGCGCGATCCAGAAAATGAAGCGCACGCTCGAGGAAACGATCGTCTTCGGCGTTCGCACGAACATCCCGCTCTTACAAAAAATCCTGAGCCACGACGAGTTCGTCAGCGGCAAGATGACCACGCGCTTTTTCGAGACCCACTTCCCGAAAGGCATTCATGCCGTGCCGCTGGCCGAGAGCGAGCAAAAGCTCGCGCAGCAGCTGAACTCGATGCTCGCGGCCGAGCCCGCCGGTAAAGGCGCGGGCGCGCAAAGCGAGCCGAACCCATGGTCGGCATGGAGTCGCCAATGATCTGGGTCACGATCGAGCATCACGGCAAACCCACGCGCGTCCCGGCGATGAAATACCAAAACCGCCTCTGGTTTCACTTGAACGGCGAAACGCACGTCGTGGATCTCGCGCAGCAGTCGCGGCGCGCGGGCGGCGACAAAGGCAAAGCGCATCCGGGAGTGATCGCGGCGCCGATGCCCGGCAAGGTGACGAAGGTCACCGTGAAGAAGGACGACACGGTCACCAAGGGTCAAGCGCTCGTCGTGATGGAGGCCATGAAAATGGAGTACACTCTCGAAGCCGACCGCGACGGGAAAATCCAAGAAGTTAACGCCCAGGTTGGCGCGCAGGTGAACTTGGGTGAAGTGCTCGTGCGGGTGGTGGAAGCATGAGCCTCATTCAAGTCGTCGAAGTCGGTCCGCGCGATGGCCTGCAAAACGAGAAAGCCACGCTCTCCCAGCAGGACAAGTTCGAGTTCATCAAGCACCTCGCGGCGAGCGGGCTCAAGCGTATCGAAGTCGGAGCGTTCGTCTCGCCGAAATGGGTACCGCAAATGGAGGGCAGCCAGGAGCTGATCACTCAGATCTTCAAGCGCCGCCAGGAGTTCCCGAAAGCCGCCGAGTTTTCGGCGCTCGTTCCAAACGTCAAGGGGATGGAGGACGCGCTCACGACCGCGATCCCCGAGATCGCGATCTTCGGCGCCGCGAGCGAGAGCTTTTCAAAACGCAACATCAACTGCACGATCAATGAGAGCCTCGAGCGCTTCCAACAAGTCACCAAGATGGCGAAGCAGAACAAGCGCAAGGTGCGGGGCTACCTGAGCGTCGCGTTCGGCTGCCCCTACGAAGGCCCGGTGAGCGAGAAGAAGGTGATCGAGCTCGTTCAGGCGTACCTCAAGATGGGCGTGTACGAAGTCTCGATCGGCGATACGATCGGGGTCGCGACGCCGAAACAAGTGCGTTCGCTCCTCAAAAAACTCAAAACGAAAGTTCCGCTCAAGAAAATCGCGCTTCACATGCACGACACGCGCGGAACCGCGCTGGCCAACGTTCTTGCCGGCATCGACCTCGGCGTGAGAGTCTTTGACTCGAGCTTCGGCGGGCTCGGCGGTTGCCCGTACGCGCGTGGCGCGAGCGGAAATCTGGCGACGGACGATCTCGTCTACATGTTGCACGGTATGGGATTTAAAACGGGAGTCGACTTAGGGAAGTTGATTACGTACGCGTCGAAAATGGAAAGTGTCGTGGGCCGCAAGCTTAAGAGCCGAACGGCCGAAGCGGGTTTGCCGCTACCGATGGGTTAGTTCAGAATCGCGGCGAGAACGTGGGCTTTCGCCGTAGCATTCGCGAGAAAAATCACCAACAGCAAGAATGTCAGCGGTAAGAGTTTGTTCATACGCAAATACCCCACGTTAAAGTAGCGCTTGGGATATTTGCGAATCCCGTACCACGCTAGGGCCTGCTGGATTGGCTCTCCGGGCGGGGGACAGTGTAAGAATTCCTCGCATTGGTT
>CAYPFC010000338.1:0-2719 GCA_964409815.1 uncultured Pseudobdellovibrionaceae bacterium | reverse complement strand
GCGGCGATCAGGCCGATCATTCGCAAATGATTGTCGTGATGGACGCGAACGCCGAGATCCGACTTGTTACCGTCGGTGGCATGCTCTTCCCCCAAAACGACCGCGTCTCCCGCGCCGACCTTCTTGGACAGCTCGAGTGGGGTGATCCAGGCTTTGGCGGCCGCGTCCCAGATGATTTCTTGGCTTGGAATGAGCGATTGCCCCGACGCCGTGGAGGCGAGGACTAAAAGCAGCGAGATGAACATAGATTTCCCCCAGACCACGCCATACCAGAGCTTGAGCCGGGGAGCCAACGGCTTTATGCTTCGGATATATGGTTGAAGCGCGCGTCAACTTCCAGAGCTTCCATTGGTTCGACATCAGCAATCCGACGGCGGAAGTTCTCAACTCGCTTGCGGAACGGTACAGCCTTCACCCGACGTCGGTTCAAGACTGTCTTCAGCCCGAGCATTTGCCCAAATTCGAGATGATCAACGAGACCGGTTTCGTGGTTTTGCGCGCGTTCGATTGCGAGTGCAACGCCGAAGCCGATACGGTTCAGGAGCTCACGCGCAAGATCGCGATTTTTTATTCGGACCGATTCGTCATCACCATCCATCGCAAGGATCAGCCGTTTATCGAGACGATGATCGCCAAGTGGTCAAAGCGGAGCGGCGATCCCGCCGTCTCTCCCGAGCACGTGCTCGCGGACATTCTTCTCGAGGTCGTGCGCTCGTACGAAAAGCCGGTGCTCGAGTGCATGGCGAATCTCGAGCTCTTCGAAATGGAAATCTTCGGCGCCGGCACGCACAGGAAATTCAAAATGCAGAAGGGCTATTACCTCAAGCGCAAAGTCTCGGTGTACAAAAGGATGCTGCGCTCGACCCTCGAGCCCGTGAACAAAGTCATGTCCAATGCAGAGACCGGCCTGCTTCCGCTGTTTCAGAACGGGCGCGAGCTCATCGACGGGCTTTATTTCTATTGCGACGAGATCTCGGAGAGCATTTCGGCCCTCTTGAACCTGCACATCTCGATGGCCTCGCAGAAAACGAATGAAGCCTCCCGCCGGACGAACGAGGTCATGCGGGTCTTGACGATTTTCAGCTGTTTTTTTCTGCCCATTAACTTTATAGCCAGCATTTACGGGATGAATTTCGCCTACCTTCCCGAAACGCAGTGGCGCTACGGCTATTTCGCCGCCCTCGGGGTCATGGCACTCGTCTCACTCTCAATTTTCATTTGGTTCCGCCGCCGAGGTTGGTTAAAACGTCGGTCATCGTGAGCACAGGGACCGAGGGCAAAGCCCGAGCCATCGCCGAGCTGGTGGTGGCGGCGTCATTTTGGGGATTCGGATTCATCGCGACCGTCTGGGCGCTCGAGGTCTTAAGCGCCTTTCAACTGACGCTCCTGCGGTTCTTGATCGCCGGTGGAGTGGGCGCCGTCTATATCGCAGCGATTCGCGCGCGCGGGGCATGGCGCGACAACCTCCGGCTCGCGTTTTGGCCGGCGGCTTTGTTGACCGGAACTTTGATTTTCCAAACCTGGGGCCTGCATTATACGACCGTTTCGAAGAGCGGCTTCATCACCACGCTTTACGTGGTTTTCGTTCCAATCCTCGAGTCGGTACTCGCCCGAAGGAGTTTGCCGTGGCTCCTTTGGGTCTGCGTGCTGACCGCGTTTGTCGGAACGGGGCTGATCGTCGGCGGCACAAGCGTCTCGGATCTCAATTTCGGAGACCTTCTGACTTTAATCTGCGCCGTCTTTGCCGCGTTCCAAATTTACATTCTTGGGGTGATCAGCCCACGGGTGCGGCAGCCCTTCATTTTCAATATCGTTCAGAGCGGCTGGTCCGCTTTTTTGTGTTTGCCCGTGATCTTCCTCGATCCGATTCACGGGAAGCTCTTGAGCGTCGGGCAATGGCCGCCGCTCGCGATCGCCGGCGTTTTGATCCTCGCGTTCGGCTCGACGATTTTCGCGTTTTACCTGCAAGTCCGGGCGCAGGCGAAGCTCTCGACGACGGTTTCAAGCATTCTCTTTCTGCTCGAGTCGCCGTTCGCGCTCGTCTTCGCGATGCTGATTCTGGGCGAGAAGCTCGGACTCACCGAGTCCATCGGTGCGGGCCTGATCTTTTTATCGGCCGTCGGGGCGAGCGTCCTCGAAGGCCGTCGAAAAAAATACTAAGGGGGGAATGAAGTTTCGAAATCTCCCGGGCGCGCATAGTCTCGCCCCAACAAATAGGGGGGGGATCTATGCGTACGGTTTTAATCTTAGTCCTTGGCGTTTTCTCAAATCTCGCGTTTGCGGCTCCGGGCGATATTCGCTGCGTGGCCGAGCAATTCGAAATCATGCCGAATGAGCTCAAGAACCACGTCAAGAAAGAGCTCGTAAAGACGAAGGAGGGGGTCTTCACGTTCTACACCGCCGAGATCGGTGAGTATGCGTACACGATGAATCCCAACATGCCTCACGGGGAGTACAGCCTTACGGTTTCCTGGGGCCCGGATTGGACGAGCGGGATGAGCACGACGGGAACGTTCGGCGCCGGCAATCGCATGGTGATTTCGCTCGTGGACCAGACCAAAGTCTTTAAGCTCGCTTGCGTTAAAGAATGATTGATTTCGAGAGTGAAGTTCTCAATTCTTGAGTTGTGGACTTCACTCAATCCCTGATCCTCGCGGTCGTCGAGGGTTTAACCGAATATTTGCCGATCTCATCCACCGGACACTTGATTTTGACTTCT
>CAYPFC010000337.1:2352-2738 GCA_964409815.1 uncultured Pseudobdellovibrionaceae bacterium | reverse complement strand
GGGATTGCTTCGCCGGGTTTTTCGAAACGCCTATGACAACGCGTTCTCGTTCGCGAAGAGCCGCGTCGACGTCCATGTCCGCGAGGACGGAGACTTCTGGCGGATCGAAGTTTGCGACGACGGGCCCGGGGTGACGTCGGAGGCCGCAGCCCAATTCGGCAACAAGCGCCGCACGCGCCAATTTCAGACCGATCAAGACGGTCGGCTCTCGATCGGCCTCGGCTCGGTCATCATGCGCAAAATCGCGCGCTCCTTCGGAGGCGACGTCGACCTCGCGTCCCGCGGGAGCGGCGTCGAGGGCGCGCGCCTCACCATTAAGTTTAAGAAGCGTTAATTGTGAAAGGACTGTTAAAGATCGCGCTGGACGTTGGTCCGCGCTCGGCCTT
>CAYPFC010000337.1:0-2342 GCA_964409815.1 uncultured Pseudobdellovibrionaceae bacterium | reverse complement strand
GCGCGCCCGTTCGGGTTGTTAGCATCAAAGAAACACTTAAAAGAGGAACGTATGAAGAAAGTGTACGCATTGGTGGGCGCGATCGCGGTTGGGCTTGTGGTGTGGGGATGCGGAAGCGGCGGAGGCTCGACGACTTCGGCCTCCGGCGAAACGTGCACGACCGGCTCCGACGTCGTCGAAACGATCACGATGATCAATTCTCCCACAGTTCTTTCGTGCACGACGAACATCAGCCCCGACGCTCCCGACTGGATTAAAAACAATTTCCACTGCGTGACGGTGAAAGTTTGCGACAGCACTTACGTGTTCGTGACGAACAATCTGCCTCCATACAAGAGCCCGTACTACACGGTCGCTTCGGGCAAGAATGAAACGTTCGATACTTCGGGATGGGACGGTACGACGCGCGCGAAAAACCCGAATTGGATCTCGAGCCAGTCGATCACGATGACGATTCCCAAAACCCCGACCTACGACAGCGCTCCGGACAACACTTCGGGCTCGGGCCTCGACTGCCTCGGGCTCACCACGTACGGCGTGTGCATCTTCAACAACCAAGCGGCGCCTGGCGACAGCTTGACGACCGAGTTCCTCACGATGGACGGCGGAGACGGACACCCCCAATCGACGGGTAAGTATCACCACCACACGGAGCCGCATTATTTATCGGAGGACGACGACACGTTGATCGGAGTGATGATGGACGGCTACCCCGTTTACGGGCGGAAAACCCAAGCCGGCGCGTATCCCACACTCGATGCGACGACGCATACGGTGTCGTGCACGACGACCGATTTTCCCTCGGGAACGTATTGCTACCACATCGACAACGGCACGACGGCCGGCACGAACGTGGACAAGTACATCATCGGCACGAAGTTCCGCGGCGTTCCGGGAAGCGTGCAGTGACGAGATTCGCGCTCGCGGCGCTCCTCGTATTCTCGATCGCGTGCCAGCGTGGGCCCGCGGTTTCCTCGCAGTACGCTTCAGAGATGTCCGCGATCGCGGGCGTTATCGGAAAGGGCTTGCCGTACCTGGTCGGCGCGGACCTGCGCCCCGTGTGGGAGACCCGGGGCGCGCCTCCCGTGCGTACGCTGCTGGATTTTAAACTGAAAGATCAGACGGGGAGAACGGTAACGCGCGAAGACCTCGCGGGAAAAATCGCGATCGTCTCGTTCTTCTATTCGCAGTGTCCGGGGATTTGCCCGATGACGACGAAAAACCTTCGCTCGGTCCAAGAGAAGTTCAAGGACGACGACCGCGTGATCATGCTGTCGCTTTCGATTACGCCCGAGCACGATTCGCCCAAAGTGCTGAAGGCGTACGGTAGAGCGAACCGGATCGACGCTAAACGCTGGCGCCTGCTGACCGGCGAGCGCGCGCGGATCTACGGCCTCGCGCGCGAAAGCTTCAGCGCCGATACGTTTTCCGCGCGCGAAAACTCGAAAGCGCCACTAAAGGAAACCGATTTCCTGCACTCCGAAAACGTTTACCTCCTCGACGGTGAGCAAAAGCTGCGCGGAATTTACGCCGGCATTCGCGTCGATTCCGTCGACGATCTGGCGCGCGACGCGGAAGCGCTCCTGCAGTGAGATACGTTGCGATCCTCCTTCTTGTTCTGAGCTCGGCCTGCGCGGACAAGCGCATTCACCGCCCCGGAAAGGGCATCGCGCTGGTGAACGATTATTTGCACTACGAGGGCCGCGTCTTCTCGGGCGTGGTCGTCGAGCGCTTTGACGCCATCGGCACCGTTCGCGAAACCGAGTACCGAAACGGAAAGCCAGACGGAGTTCAAGAGGAGCGGTTCGAGAGCACGAAGCGGTTGGTCGCGCGACGCGAGTATCGCCAGGGCCTGAGCGTCGGCGTTCATCGGGGCTGGCATCTCGACGGCGCCCGTCGCTTCCATTACGAGTTCGACGAAGAGGGAAAGTCGCACGGGGAGTTCTGGGAGTGGCACGTGAACGGCAAGCCTTCGCTCTTCGCGCGCTTCGATCACGGGCGGCTTGAGGGCAAGAAGATGTGGCGCGACGACGGGAAGATCTACATGAATTACGTCTTCTCGGAGGAGCGCGCCTACGGGACTCCGGGAACCAAGCTGTGCTATCAGGTGCGCTCGCGGTGACGAGGGCGCGTGTGGCGCCCCTGTCTTTCGGTCAATCTATTCGAAACTAAATTCTGGAAAAACCGCGGAAGAACGTCGGATCCGGAGTCACTTTCCAGATCTTGCCCGCGCCGTCGTCGCTTACCAGAATCGTGCCGTCGGCCAAGATGACGGTCGCGACGGGGCGTCCGTAAACGGTGGCGTCCGCTTCGCTCGCGATAAAGCCCGTCAAGAAGTCCAC
>CAYPFC010000336.1:0-2740 GCA_964409815.1 uncultured Pseudobdellovibrionaceae bacterium | reverse complement strand
ACAATTACCAAGAATTCGCCGAGACCATGTGGTACCCGCGAAATATCTCCTACACTTTCGGCGACAACTCGATTCAGGTGACGACGCTCTCGGTGAAGTCACTGGGCAACTTAACCCCGAACGACGCGCGCTTCAAGACTTCGTCGATCGCGTCGACCAAGGACGCCTTGAAAATTCCCGACAACGACGCCCTCCGCGAGTTTTACTCGAGATTCAGATGAGCTCCGATTCGTACTTGGTCGCGGTCGACGCCCCCTTGCGCGAGGCGCTGACCTACTTGGCCCCCGAAAGCGGCGAGCACTTCGAGCGCGGTCAGCCCGTGCTCGTCCCGCTCGGCAAGCGTCGCGCCCACGGCGTGATCGTCCGTCCGACGCGCGAGCGCCCGGCCGAGGACGTGAAACTGAAACCGATTTTTGGCGTCGCCGATGAGCGGCCGCGGATTCCCAAAGCGTACATGGATTGGCTCGAGTGGATGTCGAGCTATTACCTTTTCCCTTTGGGGATGGTGATGGAGACGATGTTTCCTCCGCTCTCGAAGGAAACTAAGCGCGCGTCGAAGAAATCGCCGGCCGTGAAGGATTATGAGGAGCGTACGCCGCCCCCGCCATTGACCGACGAGCAGAGATCGGTGCTCGCGGGCCTGACCGAGTCGAGCGCGTTTCAAGTTCACCTGCTTCACGGCGTGACCGGCTCGGGAAAAACCGAAGTGTACCTGAGCCTGCTCGAGAAAACCTTGAGCGAGGGGAAGAACGGACTCGTGCTCGTACCCGAGATCTCGCTGACGCCCCAGTTGATCGATCGCTTTTCGCGGAGATTCCCGGGACAAATCGCCGTCGTCCACTCTCACCTCACCCCGCGCGAGAAAACCACGCAGTGGTGGAACATGGTCGAGGGCCGCCGCCGAATTTTGATCGGCGCGCGTTCGGCGCTGTTCTGCCCGATCCCGAACTTGGGCGTGATCGTCCTCGACGAAGAGCATGAGCCTTCGTACAAGCAGGATGAGAATTTGAAGTACCACGCGCGCGACGCCGCCGTCGTGCTCGCGCGCACGCTCGGCATTCCGATCGTGCTCGGTTCGGCGACGCCTTCGCTCGAGTCGTGGCACAACGTGCGCCAGGGCAAGTATCGCCTGCACACCATGGCGCAACGGGTGAACGCCCGGGCGCTGCCGAACATCGAGGTCGTCGACTTGCGCGAGGTGCACTCGAAGCGCAAGGACGAGCCGTCGACGCTCCCGTTTTGGCTCTCGGACCGGCTCTTCGAGGAGCTGCAGGAAGTTTTCAAAAAGAACGAGCAGGCCGCGCTCTTTTTGAACCGCCGCGGAGTCGCGCAGACCGCCCAGTGCCACGCGTGCGGCTTCGTCGCCGAGTGCCCGAACTGCTCGGTTTCGCTCACGCTGCACGGAACGTCTCACCTCGTCTGTCACTATTGCGACTACAGCGAGCGGCTGAAGGAAACGTGCCCCGACTGCAAGACCGCGCCGCTCGAGCCGCTCGGCCTCGGCACCGAGCGCGTCGAGCAGGACATGGCGAAGCTCTTCCCGGGATTGAGAATCGCGCGCGCCGATCGCGATGAAGTTCAATCGCGCGAAGAGCTTGAAAAGCTGATCTCGGACGTCGAAGAGCATAACGTCGATTTGCTTATCGGAACGCAGATGATCGCCAAGGGTTTGGACTTCCACCGCTTGAATTTGGTCGGGTTGGTCCTCGCCGACATCGGTTTCCACTGGCCGGATTTCCGCGCGAGCGAGCGCAGCTTTCAGCTTCTCACCCAGGTGAGCGGACGAAGCGGACGCCAGAGCGCCGGGCGGGTCGTGATTCAAACTTACAACCCTGAGCACGTGAGCATCGACTTTACCGTGAAGGGCGACTTTAAGGCGTTCGCCGAAGCGGAGCTCACCGAGCGCTCGGACATGCTCTATCCTCCCGTTTGGCGGATGGCGATGATCCGCGTTCAGGGCACGAGTGAGAGCGAGGCGCACCGGACCGCCAAGCTCCTCGTTCATCGCGCGCAAGAGCTGCAGCGACAGCAGCCGGCCTACGCCGACCAACTCGTCGTCCTCGGCCCCGCCGAGGCGCCGCTATTTAAGCTGCGTGGAAAATTCCGCTTCCAGGTCATGGTGAAGTGCGACTCCCCTCAACGGCTGAACAAGTTTTGCCGCCAACTCCTTTCCAATGAAGATTGGATCCCGCCGAGGACCAAGGTCCAGGTCGACATCGACCCGTTCGCAATGTTGTAATGTAGGGTATGTCCACTGTCGCTCAGACTCATAAATGCCCGCGTTGCGGAGGCGTCACCGATCACATGATGTCGGTCGACTCGGGCATGCGTTTGGCGCTGAAGGAAACTGGCGACGCGAAGGAGATTCCCGCTTCCGTTTGCCCGTCGTGTTTCGAGCAGCTCTCAGGTTCCGTGTCGCAGGGGTTGAAACTGCGCATGGAACGCGACATGCGCGAGAAAAACAAAATGATGGCATGGAAGAACCGCGTGCATCTCATTAAGAACGCGCGCAATCTCATGTCGCAGAAAGCGTACTCGGAAGCCGCCGTTCAATACGAAAAGTATTTGCGCGTTTTGGAAGTGGTTTACAACTTGAAAAAGGGCGAGCTTTCTCCCGCGGTCTTCAACAATTCGTCGCGCTCGAAGGAGCTGACGGTGGTGGCATCCGTGTACTGGGATCTCTTGCGGATCTACGACACGAACCCGCGCTACACCGAGCGCATGGCTCAGGCCGCGGTCA
>CAYPFC010000335.1:0-2749 GCA_964409815.1 uncultured Pseudobdellovibrionaceae bacterium | reverse complement strand
TGAAGAAGCAGATGGAGAAGAGCCAGAAGGAGTACTACCTCAACGAGCAAATGCAGGCGATTCAGAAAGAGCTCGGCGAAAAGGACGATTACCAGGCCGAACTTCAAGAGCTCGAAGAGCGCGCCGCCAAGAAAAAGTGGACGAAAGAGGCCGCCGAGCGCGTTCGTAAAGAGATCAAAAAACTGCGCATGATGAGCCCGATGTCCGCCGAAGCGACGGTGGTGAGAAACTACGTCGACTGGATGCTCGATCTTCCCTGGCGCGATTACGCCGAAGAGAAGCACGACATCGTCGAAGCCGAAAGGATTTTGGACGAGGACCACTGGGGCCTCGAAAAGGTGAAAGAACGCATCCTCGAGCACCTCGCGGTGCAGGCGCTGACCGACAAATTGCGCGGCCCGATCCTGTGCCTCGTCGGACCTCCGGGGGTCGGTAAGACCTCGCTCGCGCGCTCCGTCGCCCGTTCGCTGAACCGCTCGTTCACGCGTATCTCGCTCGGCGGCGTTCGTGACGAAGCGGAAATCCGCGGTCACCGCAAAACGTACGTCGGCGCGATGCCCGGGAAAATCATCCAGTCGCTCCGTAAGGTCGACAAGGGCAATCCGCTCATCCTCCTCGACGAGATCGACAAGATGAGCATGGATTTCCGCGGCGACCCCTCGGCCGCGCTGTTGGAAGTTTTGGATCCCGAGCAAAACGCGACTTTCCAGGATCACTACCTGGAGGTGGATTACGATCTTTCGCCGGTCCTGTTCTTCACGACCGCGAACTCGCTCCACCCGATCCCGCGTCCGCTGCTTGATCGTATGGAGATCATCCAGCTTGAAGGCTACACCGAGAGCGAGAAGTTCAACATCGCGAAGAAGTACCTCATTCCGAAGCAGATCGAGATGCACGGGCTTCAGGACCGCAAGGTCACGTTCAACGAGCCGGCGGTGAAAGAGATCATCCGCTCGTACACGCGTGAAGCCGGGGTTCGTAACCTCGAGCGCCAGATCGCCACGGTTTGCCGTAAAGTCGCCAAGGACATTGTTCGCGACGAAATGAAGCAAACGCACGGCAAGAAGGGCAAAGTGAAGCCTTCGGTCGGTCATCAGATCACGCCGAAGAAAGTCACGGAGTTCCTAGGCGCGAACAAACACAAGTATGGAAAAGTCGAAGGCACGAACGAGCTGGGCCTGACGAACGGTTTGGCTTGGACGGAAGTGGGCGGAGACCTACTCGTCATCGAGGTCTCGGTCGTCCCGGGCAAAGGCAAATTCACGGTCACCGGACAACTCGGCGACGTGATGAAAGAGTCTTGCTCGGCGGCCATGAGCTACGTTCGCTCGCGCGGACCGCTCTTCGGTCTCGATAAAGAGTACTTCGCGAATACGGACGTGCACATCCACGTTCCCGAGGGCGCGATCCCGAAAGACGGTCCGTCGGCGGGTCTCGCGATCGTGAACTCGATCGTCTCGGCGATGATGCGTATTCCGGTGAAGCGTACGGTGGCGATGACCGGAGAGGTCACGCTGCGTGGCCGCGCTCTCGCGATCGGCGGCTTGAAAGAGAAGACCATGGCGGCACATCGCGCCGGAATCAAAACCGTGATCTGCCCGAAAGAGAACGAGAAGGATCTGAAAGAGATCCCGAAAGAGGTCATGAAGGATCTGAAAGTGATCTTGGTCGATCACGTGGACCAGGTTTTGGTCAACGCACTCGACATCAAGAACGCGAAAGAAATCTTCAAGGCGCGCGCCGAGCGCGGCTCGGGCCTCAAGCCCCAGTACACTGGGCATACGGCGCAAACGCATTAGACCGGCGAAAGCTGGTCTTTATGCGATGGCGAGAGCCGCCTAGGGAGATAAGATGTCGTTCGACCATGAGCAAATGAAGAGGGCGATTCATCGTAGTCAGCATTGCCAGCGCAACTGGGATCTCTCGCGTCCGATCCCCGAGCAGGACATGGAGTTGCTGATGACGGCGGTCAGCGAGTGTCCAAGTAAACAAAATATTGCGTACTACGGCGCGCACTTTATCACCAACCGCGAAGTGATCGAAATGATCCATGGATGCACCGATGGCTTCGTAACGAATCACGCGACCGGGAGTTCGGTGACGAACCCGCAGGTCCTCGCGAATCTCGTCGTCGCGTTCGAAGCGGCAGACGTAAAATTGGAGGACAAGAAGGACTTCCGTCGTAATACCGAGACCCACCGTCTGGCGACCCAGAACCTAAGTGATGAGCAACGCGAAAATCTGCTCCGCGACCGACAAATGGCCGTCGGTATTGCCGCCGGGTACTTGAACTTGATCGCGAGCTTGCTCGGCTACGCGACGGGTTGCTGTCTTTGCTTCGACGGAAATCGTGTGCGCCAGATCCTCGGCGCCGATAAGGGAATCTTGCTCCTAATGGGCGTCGGTTTCAAAAATCAAGACGCCGGACGGAGAATTCACCACGTGAATCGGTCGTTCGTCTTTCCAACGAAGCGCAAGCAACCGATTGCGATCAAAAGAATTCCTTGATGAGAACACAAGCTCGTGGAAGAGCCGCGATCCGCTAGTAAGCTTCCACCGTCAGCGTGGAGATGTGCATTCCCTTCGGAAGATTCAAAACGTAATGGATCAAATCGGCGATTTGTTTGGGCTCGAGCTGCGGCTCCGTGACCTTCAAATGCTCGATCTGAGGCGTGTGGACCCAGCCGGCCTTAATGGTCGTCACGCGGCACTTCGCGTTCGCGAGATTATTCAGCTGAGCGGTGCCGTG
>CAYPFC010000334.1:0-2756 GCA_964409815.1 uncultured Pseudobdellovibrionaceae bacterium | reverse complement strand
CGCAAGTCGCGCTCATCGCCGAGACCAAGCCGCTCCCGCGCGGGCTCACGCTCTGGCCGAAGGACGGCCCGATCGAGCTTGGCGGATCCATGCGCGGATTTTTCGAAAAGCGCAGCGCGGTCGTTAAAGACCTGAAGAGCGGAAAGACCGGAACCGGAAAATTCGAAGAGACCTGGCTGCGCAATTACATGAGCCTATGGACCTCGCCCGTGTTTCACGAGGCGTGGGAAGGCGGCGAGGCGCGCGCGATGTTCCCATACAGCGAGCCGTTGGGGGTCATTCCCGCAAGCCTCGAGTCGCGCGTGATGAGCTTTGAGCGCTACCGCACGCTCGAGCATAAGTACACTTCGGTCGCGAAGCTTCACGACGTTCAATTCGAAGGCTCGCGCCTCACCGAAGTGGAGCTCGACAACGGCTCGCCGGTCGCCGCGCGCGGAGCGCAGTGGGTGTGGTGCCTTTCGAGCGAAGAGACCGAAAAGCTCGGCCCGAAGGTGGCGGAGGCTCTGTTCCCGCGCGGAGTTCAGAAAGCGGACTGGCGTTGGATCGGCTTCGAAGGCCGCTCGTCGCGCGGTCCCTGGTCGGCGGGGTTTCCCGAGTACATCGGCGTGCTCGGCGACGTGCATTTGCCATGGACGTATTCGAATCATCTGCTCTTGCGCTGGATCGAGCCCGAACACTTCTACGTCTGGATGCTTGTGCCCGCGCAGTCGGCGAACGATGAGTCGCGTCGCCGCGAGTGGGCGCGCGAGATCGAAGCGCTGCTCAACGGACGCCTGCCGCTCGCGGAGTGGAAGCTCACGGACCCTAAGGCTTGGATCTGCCCGCACTCGCCCGTGTTCAACGAAGCCGGCGGCGGAGACAGCGCGATTACCTGGAAGAACGGCGATTGGATCGCGCCCGAGACTTTGCCGCGCCTGGATCTGTCGGCGCGGCTCGAGCGTGAGGCGAAGTGTTTTCAGCGCCTCATGCAGTGGAAGAACGATCAAATGAAAAAGCAAGGAGCCCGCGGTGATCACGCGCTACACGCGCCCTGAGATGGGTGAGATTTGGACACAGGAGAGTCGCTTCGAGTGCCTGCTCGAAGTCGAGCTCGCCGTCGCCCACGCCCAAGCCAAACTTAAGATTATTCCCGAGAAAGCCTACAAAGACCTCAAGAGCAAAGCGAAGTTCAACGTCAAACGCATCGACGAGATCGAGAAGACCACGAAGCACGACGTGATCGCGTTCGTATCGAACGTGGCCGAGAACGTCGGCCCCTCGGGCCGCTACATGCACTACGGAATGACGTCGTCGGATGTTTTGGACACGGCACTGAGCGTGCAAATCTCGAAGGCCGAGCCCGTGTTGATGTCGCGCTTCGATCGTGTCGAGGCGGCGCTGTCGAAGCTCGTGAAGAAGCATTCCGGAACTTTGGCGGCCGGCCGCACGCACGGCATGCACGCCGAAGCGACGTCGTTCGGCTACAAGATGGCCGGGCACTTGCTCGAATTCCGCCGCACGCGTGAGCGCGTCGCGCGCGCGATTCAGCAGATGCGTATCGCTAAACTGAGCGGTGCGGTCGGAACGTACTCGACGCAGCCGCCGGAAGTCGAAGCCTTGGTCGCCGAGGAGCTCGGTCTGGCGGTGGAGGGCATCGCGACTCAGGTGATCCCGCGCGATCGTCACGCCGAAATGCTGTGGTCGCTCGCCATGACCGGCGCCGCGATCGAGCGCCTATCGGTCGAGCTTCGTCACCTGCAGCGCACGGAAGTCGGCGAAGTCATCGAGAGCTTCACGCCCGGACAGAAAGGCTCGAGCGCGATGCCGCACAAGAAAAATCCGATCAGCGCCGAAAACCTCACGGGGATCTCGCGCATCTTGCGCGCCAACGCCGGCGCTGCGATGGAAAACGTGGCCTTGTGGCACGAGCGCGACATCTCTCACTCGTCGGTCGAGCGCGTGATCTTTCCGGACACGTTCATTCTCGCCGACTACGCTCTCGATCGCATGGGCACGCTGCTCGAAGGCCTTTACGTCGACGAAGACCGCATGAAGAAGAATATCCAGCTCTCACAAGGACAGCTGTTCTCGTCGCAAGTTTTGCTCGCGATGATCGACAAGGGGCTTTCGCGCGAGGAGGCTTACAAGCTCGTTCAGCGCGTGTGTCACGATCTCGAGCCGGGGGACTCGCTCGAGCACCGACTCCTCGCGGATCCGGAGGCGAGCCGCTACGTCGACAAGTCCTCGTTAAAGTCGATTTTTTCGGGTGAGCGCCAGAAGAAGCGCATCGATTCGATCTTGGAGAAAGTTCTGAAAGGAAAAACGAAAGGGCATGGAAAGAATGAAAGGCGAACTGCTGTACGAGGGAAAAGCTAAGAAGATGTTCTCGATCCCCGGCCATCCCGAGGAGGTCTGGGTTGAGTACAAGGACTCTCTGACGGCGTTCAACGCGCAGAAGACGGGAAGCTTTGACGGCAAAGGCTCGATCAACGCGGAAATCACGACGTTCCTATATAAGCGCCTGAAGGACGCGGGCGTGAACACGCACTACCTGAAGTCGGTGAGCCCGACCGAAATGATCTGCCAGAAGCTCACCATCATTCCCCTGGAAGTCGTAACTCGCAATCGCTTGGCCGGATCGACGGCGAAAAAACTCGGTAAGCCGGAAGGCACGCCGATGGAGAAGCCGCTTGTCGAGTTTTATTACAAAGACGACGCCCTCGGTGATCCGTTCCTGAGCGACGATCAGGCTTTGATGATGGGCGCGGTGCCGAGGC
>CAYPFC010000333.1:0-2759 GCA_964409815.1 uncultured Pseudobdellovibrionaceae bacterium | reverse complement strand
ACGCGAAAGCGCTACGCCCGTGGCACATTGAGATCCTCGGGCGCTTCTTTCCGACTCTCGATCGCATACTCAAGAGTCAGTCTTTCGTGGCGGGTGTGAGTTTTACCGTCGCCGACATTGTTTTTACGGGCGTGTTACGCGAGCTTCGCAAAACGGAAGTCCTTGGGTCGTACCCGAACATCGAGAGCTATCGCAAGCGTTGTGAGGAGCGACCGGCGTTCATAAAAGTATTGAACGCCTACGAGGACCGACTCGGAATTCCGCGCGGGAGCGCGAGGTAGGGAGTTAAGATCCTAGCGCTTCGCCGGAAGCCTTCCCCTTGGGCTCGCGGTGCGTTTCCGCAAGCTCCGAGAACCAGCTCGACACAACGATGGCCCACTTGCGCGGAACGAAGCGCAAAACCACGATCAGGGGTTTTTGCAGGCCGCAGATCACGACGGGCTGACTTCGTCGCCTTAAAGCCTTAAGCGCGAGAGTCTGCATGAACAGCGGTGCCAGTTTCGATTCGTCGCCTCCGGCGCGCGCGTGAAACTTCGAATGAGTTCCGCCCGGACAAAGCGCCAACACGTAAATTCCCCGGCGGCGCTGCTCGTACCAAAGCGATTCCGTAAACGCCGAAACGAATGCCTTCGTGCCGGTATAAAGACTCGACCATGGAAGCGGCAAATAGCCCGCGCCCGATGAGACATTGATCAGCGCGTCTCCGCTCTTCGCCACGGACAGGAACGCGTGCGAAAGTTCCACCATCGCCGTGCAGTTCAAGGACATCACTTTGCGATTCGAGTCTTCGGGCACGGCATGAAAGGGTCCGAAAACGCCCATTCCGGCATTGTTCACTAAGAGATCGAATCGGTCTTCTTTGACAAGACTCGCGACGCGCGAGATCCCGTCGGCGGTGGTCAGATCGGCGGATAGATATTTAAGTCCCGGCGCTTCGATCGCAAGTTCCTTCAAGCGGTGCTCGTTTCGCGCCACCGCCGTGACGGCGTAGCCTTCCTGAGAAAGCCTGATGGCAAATGCGCGGCCGATTCCTTCGCTAGCCCCGGTCACGAGCGCGGTCTTCATCGGACGCTCCTCGCGACCAATGTGCTTGCCGGCAGGTCGCACGTCCTCGGTAAACTTAAGAATTTAAAGTAGGCGCGCAGAGCCGAAGGCGAAACCCTAGCCGGCGCGTAGCGAAAGCCGCGCCGAATGAAAAAGAGGCACGCATCCGCGGCGGACTCGCCGGACCGCCTCGGCGCGAGCGCGAGGTGGCGATATGTCATATTGGTCGCCGCGTAGTAATAGCGCGCGAGGCGGGCTCCCGCGGAGCTCGCGTGGATTTCGGTTTCCGAGCCGACGCCCCAAACCTCAGGCGGAACGAGTCGATCGCGGCCGAGAAGGCGAAACGTATCGATCGCGCGCGCCGAAGAAGAGAGATCGCCGCTCGCGCAAATCAAAACCTCCGCGCGCGCGAGCTCTTCGTCGCATGTTTCTTCGCGCGCGGTTTCGACCAGGCCGCCTCGCTTTGTGAGGGCGCGGGCGAGCGCGGGCGCGAAGGTCTCCTCAAAGCCCGAGACTAAAAATCGGCGGCCGCGAATTTGACCGTTCGTTCCGAAGATCATGTCGAAGAGATTCACGAACGAAGAGTAGTGTTGAGTGACGTAGACGTGATGAAGCGCATGGTAGTTCGGGCCGACCCAGATCAGGCTTCGGTGCGCGCTGATCCGATCCATCTCTGTGTGCGTGAAGTCCTCTCCGCGTTGCACGAGATACACGATCACCGCCACGCTTCGAACTCCAATTACGATCCCGCCCGCGAGCCATCCGAAAACGAAGTGGCTGAGAATCGCCATGCCCACGACGGCCGTTCCGTATTCGGGCAGAACGTGGAGCACTAGATTTCGAACCCCGTGCTCTCGACGAAGCTTCATCCCGCGATCGAGAAACTCGTGGTGAACGGCGTGGAGGCCGCCGAGCCAGCGAAGCGCCCGGAAGCGAGAATTTTCAAAGATGTGAAGTGTGTAGTGAACGCAGTCGAAAAGAAACGTTCCAAACAGGAAAAGCAGTAGGCATTTGAGCGCGAGAGTCAGCATGGGCTTTGATACGTTTCGCCCCGGAATCGCGGCAATGAGATTCTCGCGAACAGCTCTTGGACCTGTAGAGATTACCGGCGGAGAGTCGCATTGGACCCAAGGGGAGTAGAGGCAGCGATACTCGCGAAGGAATTTGGGGCATCCTCCGACCAGAGGCCAGACCAGTAGTAAACCGGTTTAAGTACTCTTAGAATTTATTTATGCGTAAATTAATACTGCTGTTGGCATTGATTGTTCACGCGGTAGCCGGTGCGGATCCCGTATTATTCGATATCTTTGGAGGCGCCTTTAAAGAGCTCGCAAAACCCGCGCCCTATCAGTACGGAGCGCTCCGGATCGCGGGCGGCAAGAATATGGGTGAGCTTTACGACCTGAAACCCGTCGCGGAGTTCGAAAAGCTCGAAAAAACGGAAGGCCATTGGGCCGAGATCGACCTGGGAATGATCATGTTCTTTCACGTCGGGTATTCACAATACGACGCTCAGGACGTAACGGTCGATTTTAACGGCGCGGGCTTCGACGCCGCGGAAATCGGGGTGGACCGATATCAATACGGGCTGAAGCTGATTTTGCCGATTCGCTACTTGAATCCTTGGATCGGCGGCGGAGTCATGTCCGGCATGATGCACATGAGTAACCCGGAGAACGCGGCCGAAAAAGAGCACTCGCGCTTTACGGGCCGTT
>CAYPFC010000332.1:1492-2770 GCA_964409815.1 uncultured Pseudobdellovibrionaceae bacterium | reverse complement strand
CGAGGTATTCGGGAATCAGATCCACCCAATGCTCGTCGGGGACATTCGCGACGAAGAACGGTTTGAACGGATTGCTCTGCGCCAGGTACATATCGCCGTACTCGAGGAACGCGGGCGCCATGCGCTCGCGCTTTCCCGAGTAGAGATTGTCCTTCCACAGCTCGAGAAACGTCGCTAAGCCCCCGAGCGTCGTCTTCGGGTCGCGTCCGCTGTCCAATATCGCCAGGGTCCATTGCGAAAGGCGCTCGGGCGCCAGCTCGCCGACGAGCTTGTCGAAATCGTATTTCTCGAGCGCCGCGCTCATCCCGCGCGCGTGCCAGAGATCTCTGAGCTCCCAAAACGTCTTGATATCGATCACGGTAAACCCCGCTTGAGGAGGATCAGGTTCGTCGTCGAGCTCTTCTTGGCCGAGGGCACGAGGATGGCGTCGTACCCGTGCTTTTCCGCGACGTCGCCGACGATCTGCGGAAGTTGATAGCGCAGAATATCCGCGGTGTCGTCGTTGAGGAGCGCCTGGCGGTTGATCCCGAGTTGGCCCAGCACCGAATCGTCGGTGAGATCGAGGACTTTCTCGGGATGAAAGGTTTTGGTCGCGAAGATGGTTTCGCCGGCGTCCGGCCCCCTCTCGAGGAGGATCGTGTCGCGGGCGTCCGGGCCGAGGCTCGTATAAATGGCGGTTTGTCCGGGCTGCGAGAACCGGTCGCTCTTGAATTCGCCCACGCGGTGAGGGACGAAGACGTTCGCCTCGCCATTCTCCATAGGCCTTCCGGCGTAATCCTTGTAGGTCTTGTCGACCCCGCGGGTGGCGACGTAGCCATCGGCCGGCGCGGTCTTCGGAGCGACTCCGGCCATCGCGCCGTCGATTTTGTCGTACGCGCGCGCGGCGGCGTCGAGCTGTTCGGCGGTGAATTCGCGGCCCTTACCGAGAATTTTTCCCTCGTATGTCATCTGGCGGGTGATGTAGGTCTTCGCGCCGTCGGAAACGCCACTGAGCCCCGAGTGAACCCCGCGCAGAAACTCGTAGCGCTCGCGCGAAACGCCTCGCGCGAACGAGATCGCGAGCTCGCCGCTGTCGCCGATGCTCAGGTGCTTGCCGGACCAGCTGAGAAAGTCGGCGACTTGCGCGCCTTTCATCTGAAATTGCGCGGCGATCAGGTGCGCGCGCACTTCGGCCTGAGTGAGCACTCCCGCGAACTTTCCGGTTCGGCCGACCGTTTGCGCCGCCGCTTCATATATGCCGGCTTTTACGAAGGCCGCCGCCTTGGGGATTTTCGAAAG
>CAYPFC010000332.1:1048-1482 GCA_964409815.1 uncultured Pseudobdellovibrionaceae bacterium | reverse complement strand
TCGCCGATCGGGACGAGAAGCGAGCCGACCTCGAAGATCGCCTCTCCGATGACCTTTCCGCGAGCTTCGGCGTCGCCGTTCTTAAGATCGTCCCATCGGCGCGAAAGGGCGTCACCGATGAGGCTCGCGGTCTGCTTGTAGTTTGAGATCGCGGTACCGATCGCCATGACCGAGTCGATCGGGTGGGCGATAAGCTGCGCGATGCCTTCGACGGTGCTGATCGCGCCCTCGACGATTCCGCTCGCGACGCCGGCCGTGAAGTCGGCGAGCGCCTTGGTTTCCTGGAAGAGCTGGTAGACGGCCGGATCGCTGATGCCCTGGTTCGCGATCATGCGATCGAGCGCGTACAGAGTGGCCACTTGCGCGCGCAAGGTTTCTTCCGCCTGCGCGCAACCGGCCGCGTTCTCTCCGCTACAGACGGCTCCGAACACCGA
>CAYPFC010000332.1:0-1038 GCA_964409815.1 uncultured Pseudobdellovibrionaceae bacterium | reverse complement strand
GCGCCGCGCGCTTCGCGAGCCGGTTCAACTGGTGCGTCATGAGCGGCGCGTTCGGGGTGTCGGCGTAGGGCGCCTTGAGGAAGCCCTGCTCATTGACGACGCCCGAAAGACGAAGCTCCGCCTTCAGGAAATTGGCCTCGGTCGCGGAAATT
Source organism: uncultured Pseudobdellovibrionaceae bacterium (assembly GCA_964409815.1). Lineage (GTDB taxonomy): Bacteria > Bdellovibrionota > Bdellovibrionia > Bdellovibrionales > UBA1609 > JALHOQ01. The sequence goes on along the minus strand of CAYPFC010000332.1, from coordinate 886 downwards.
TCGGCGAGATCCATGCCCGGAACCGGTTGCATGCGCTTGGCGAGCTTGTTCAGCTCTTCCGCCGCGCGAACGGGATTTTTCCTTTCCTTGTTGATCTCTTTCCAAACGCCATCAAGATTCTTTTGAATCGCATCTTCGCTCTTGCCTTCGGGAACCGGGTTCACGATTCGGCGGCTCTCGGCTTCGAGTACCTCTTGGGGCGGCGTCGGGTAGGTCTGTTCGACGAGCTTTTGCATGTTCTCGGTGATCTGCTTGATTTTCTGCTCGTCGTTTTGCGCGTTCTCTTGCTGAACTTGATAATTGATGAGCTGCCGCTGAAGATCGGCCGAATAAGCCTCGAACTCTCGAATCTTGCCGTAGCGGTAGGCCTCATAGGCCTGCTCTTTCATGGCCGCGCCTCCGCCTCCGGCGACACTGTAGTCATCCATCGGTCCCTGATAGGTTCCCGAGTGCTTATAGCAACCGGCGCCGATGCAGTAGGTAACCGTGAAGTATTCCCGGGCGTGGGCGAGCGAGCCCGAGAGGAGAAGGGCCGCGAGCAGACTCAACCGACTAATCTTGAGCATATTCGGTCTCCAGAATTTTAAGGCCCGCCTGGATTTGCGCGCCGAGATCGGCGTAGTCGCGAGTGACTTCGGCCTTCACGTTCATATCGTCTTCTTTCCATACGACGAAGTTGATCTCGGTGTATTTGGGAATCGGCTGCTGCGTGAACGCCGCGACCAGCGCTTGGCGGATCCAGAGCGGATACCAGGCCGCGCGGAGCTCCGACGGATGTCTCATCGTGAACGCGATGGCGAGCGTTCTCTTCAACGTCTGTCGGTCGGCGCCCGTCCGAGAAAGCAGTGCCGAGAGCGCGCGCACTTGATCCACGTCGAGCGCGAGG
>CAYPFC010000331.1:0-2788 GCA_964409815.1 uncultured Pseudobdellovibrionaceae bacterium | reverse complement strand
GTGAATCTGAACGCCCTCATGATCACGCTACCGCAGGAAAATCGCGCGCGCCGCGAGTACCTGGATATCCTCCAACTGTACGTCGCGACGCTAAACCTCGAATGCGGTCAGATCAAGAGCAGCTGCCTCGGTCTCAAGTACTTGAGAATCGCGGGCAACTCCTCGGGCGTCCTGAAGATCGCGGCGGTTCAACGTCCGAGCGAGGCCGCGCGCCTCCTCCTGTTCGCCGTGGACCTGAAGAACCGACAGCCCGACCTTGAGCTGCTCGAGCTCGTGCTTTCGAAAATTCCCGCATCGCTCCCCAACATGGACGACGACACGCGCGCGGCCGTACGTTCCTTCCTGGACGCTTCGATCGCCGTCGCCGAACGCCAGGTTCGCGATCCGCAAGAGACGCGCGCCTTCCTTACGAGAATCGGCGCGTGGAACCTGCTGATGGGCCTCGAGTGGCAGATCTCGCCGGGGTCTAAACAAGCGCTATGGATAATGGCGGCCCGAGCTCGACTGATGTACGACCAAAATGGCCGAATCACTCCCGGGCTTCGCCGCCTGATCGATCGCGCCAACGCGCAAGCCGGAAGCCTCTTCCTCCAGCAAGAGGAGCTTAAGCGCTCGCGTATCTTTCACCCGGCCGCGGTCGGCGCGAATTACATCTCCAATTTCGACGAGCTCTTCTATCTGGTCGACTCCGTATTCGAGGGCCGCATGATCCCGAGGAGCGCCGCGGACGTTTTCGTCGAGAGCGGCCGAAGCGCCAAAGACCTCGCCGATACGATCGAGGCCTACGCGCGCATGCGTTTCGCTTTCGCCCTTAAGGAGTCGAGTCTCAAGGCAAAGGAGATCTTCACCGCCGCGATCCCGACCGAGAACCTTTTGTTCTACGCTCTCAGGCAGTCGCCGCAGATCCGTCGCGTGTGGGGCACGGTCGAGGCGAGCATGGACGTCCTGAAAATCTTCGCCGCGATGGCGGTCAAGCCGAAGCCGGGCGGAGAAGCCGAGGAAGAGCGCGTGCGCAAAGTTCTGAACTCGTTCGGCTCGTCAGTTCGGCTTGTCGCGGTTTATCCGCATACGCTCCTGTTGTTCTATTACATGTCCCAGAAGAGCTTCGAGCTCACGCTTATGGGCGCGGGCAAGCTCACGTCCGCGGACCTGATGACCTTCTTGTTTTACGGGTCCTTCGAGCCGCTCCTTCCCTACACCGACTCGAACGCAAAACTGAACAACTTCGAAATGATTCACGCGTTCGACATGGCCATTCGTACGAATCTCATCCCGCTCGTGGGCCTTAAGGTCGACGACGTGATGGCCGACATTCTCAACCGCCTCGACCAAGCTCCGATAAAATTCATCGAAACCATTCTTGACTCCATCACGCAGCGCTTTCAGCAAGCACGCTCTATGCCCACGCTGCGCGGTTTGTGCGAGGAGTTCACCTCAGGCCGTCTCGTTCCCCGGACAATCGATCTCACCGAGCTGCGCGCATCGGCGTACTACGGCGAGATTGTGGGCCCGCTCTTTACGGGCGTTTCCGCCAAGGGCGGTAAGTTCGAGGGAGCTCCAGGCTCGATTTTCGAGAACGAGATGGGGTTGTTCTATCCTGACGGCGAATTCAACGAGGCGCTTGAGCGCGTTCGCGTGGATATTCCGCAATATCTGCGCCTGGCCGAGGCGATGCTGACTAGTTATTCGACCTATCTGCAACGGTACGAAGGGAAGAGCGCGGCTCAGATCTCCGAGCTCACCACCAAGACGCGAGCTGAGATCGAGCGCATGAAGGCGATCCGCGTGCGCGCCGTCACGGCCGCCCGCAAGTGGCAGAGCGAGATTTTCACTTGCTACAATCGAATCGCGCTGAAGGATTGGGAGATGAACGGCCGGATCCTGCGCTACGAGGACGCTTTCCTCCGCCAAGTTCACCGCGACGTCCGCAAGCTGCGCGGAAACACGCTCACGCCCCAGCAGAAAAACGAGCTGATCGAGAGTTATAAACTCAAAGGCATGCCATCCAACTTCCCCGGCCAAGATGCGATCAGCGAGGGCGGCTATCGGGTGAGCCAGATCAATTTATTCGTGCGCTTGGCGAAGTACCTCAAGGAAGGTCTGCGTACCGAGACGGTCAATCTTCCCCCGCTCGCGCCGCACGTCTCGGTCAACCTGGGCGCGACGATGACGCTCGACACGCCGATGATCAGGGAAGGTCTGCAGGCGCCGCTGATGTTTACCGAAAACGAGACCGAGTTCGTCGCCGAGGCGCTGAGGACTTACGCGCCGAAACGCGAACCGTGGATCACATGGTTCCATCTCGCGGGCTCGCGCATGCTGACGTGGGAGCACGCCGTGAAGTCGCTCATCACGCTCTATCGGCTCGAGCGCGAGCCGGGCCGCAGCGATCGTCAGGTGACGCCGCAATTGATCTTGCAGACCCACGAGGACTACCTGAAGCTCGTCCGCTTCAGCGAGGATGATCGCTGGATCTTCACTCAGCTCCAACAGGCCGGGCGCTTCGATATGACCGCGTTCGACAACAAGATCGTCGATTACGTGATCGACCATGAAGTCGGATCGTTCACCCTGCAGTCCTACATGGGTCTTTTCGACATGACGATGAACATGATGAACGAGCAGCTGCTTGGTTTTAACCAGGACATTAAGGATTCCGGAATGCTTCTCGCGGAAATTCCGTATCTCTACCGTCCGAAGCGCTACGGCTACCTTCAGATGGGCGAGAACTACTACGCCGTTCGCTCCAGCTGGATTCGCGGTCAGCCCCTCGTGCCGTTCAATCCGG
>CAYPFC010000330.1:0-2804 GCA_964409815.1 uncultured Pseudobdellovibrionaceae bacterium | reverse complement strand
CACACGAAAGATCGCGCGCCCATCGCGCGTGCTCGATAACGCACAGTTTCGATCCCGGGATCGAAACTGTGCGTTACGAAAGAATCATGCCATATAAACAACTTTTATTGATTTCACAGCAATGCAAAATGCGTCAGAGTTTCTGGAAAATCGCGACCATGGCCTTCATGACTTCGGGATCGTACTTCCCTTTGAGCTTGTTGTTCATGAGGTCGATCGCGTCGGTAGGTTTCATCGGATCGTTGTAGGAACGCTTCGTCGTCAAAGCATCGTAGGTGTCGGCGACCGCCACCACACGCGCCATGGGGTGAATCTCGTGCGCCTGAAGATTCTGGGGATAACCGTTGCCGAGCAGGCTCTCGTGATGCTCGAACGCACAAGCCTTGATGTTATCCGGGCTCTTGTGCTCGTCCAAAATCACCAAGCCGTACTCCGGGTGACGCTGCATCTGCTCCCACTCGTGGTCGTCCAGCGGACCGTTCTTGCAGATGATTTCCAGGGGAATGTAGCGCTTGCCGATGTCGTGGAACAAACCACCCAAACCAAGCTCTTTCAAATCGTGATCCTTAAAGCCCACCATTTGACCCAAGCCCAGCGAATAAATGCTCACGTCCAAGGAGTGATTGTACGTATAAAAATCGTGGCTCGATAATCCGATCAAATTGACCATAGCCTCAGCGTCTGAATCCATGAACGCGACAAAGTCCTCAACCGTCTGACGCGCGTCTCTTAAGGCGGTCTCGATGTCGGGTCGTTCGAACAGCTCCTCGACCAGGACCATCGTGCTTTCGCGTAATATCAATGCTTTTTGTTTAGTGTCCAGGGCGTCACTCAGCAGGCTGTCGCGAACGAACTTCTGGTAGTTGGCGCGCTCAACGCTAAAGATATAAAATGACTCGGGAGCCTTCTTTTCGAAATTCGAAATCTTCTCGGGCTTTAGCTGATCGCCGGCGCGCAAATAGTGCACGTATCTTCCACCAATCGCAACAAACAGGTCGAACGGAATGGCTTGAGCGGGTGGAAGACTATTCAGCCGAATTTTCATGTACTTATCGGAGGCAAGCATATGTTCAATTGTGCCGGGGCTTTCTGCGAACATCAACGGGCCCAGCCTAAGGCCGAGTCCAAGCCGAGCGCGCCGTCCTTCACTCCTCACGCTCACATGCTAAAATAAAATCATGCGCTTCTTCGCCATCTTGCTTCTCCTATTCACGCATAACGCGTTTGCCGCGACATTCGGCACCGTCAACGTCCAATCGAAACTGAACTGCAGGTCTATCCCCTCAACGTCCGGATATTCGTTGAAGGCTCTTTCGAACGGAACTCAGGTCGAGATCCTCGGGGAGTCGGGCGATTGGTTGAAAGTGAAATGCGTCGGCAACGTCGTGGGATTCGTCGCGAAGGCGTATGTTCGGCGAACCGAGGGGAGCGCCAGTCTCTCTCCGCGAGGCCGGCCCACTCCCGCAGACGCAGGCGTACCGTCCGGATGCGCGTCACCGGCACGGGCGACGAACGTCACGCACTACCTCGTTCCCATACTCCCGAGCTTCAACGATCGCCGCTGCCGCCGCATCGAGGGCACTTGTATCTATCAAAAGAACGGCGTCGACATGCTCTACAACGTCGGCATCGGCGAAGAGCCGGTCTCGCGCTCGCGCTGTCCGCACGGTTATGGCTCGCGCGGCAATTGCCTCGAGCCCTGCAAATCCGTCGCGGCCGATACGCGTTTTCATCCCCTCGGCAAGATTCTTTACTTCCCAAGGCTCAAGGGCATGCGTTGCAAAGGCAAAGTCCACGACGGCTTTGTCCGCGTTGACGACGTGGGCGGCGCGATCGACGGCGCGAACCGCTTCGACTTCTTTTGGGGCGAGTGCCTCCAGGCGGAAGGGGACAGCTGCAAGGATGGGTCTCCGACTTTCGGATACGCGGAAAGTATTTCGGCCGCGCTTTCCCGCTCGACCTATTATTCGTGCGGGCGACAGAATACGTTGCAGAGGACGCCACCCGGCTATCCCACGCCTCCCGGCGCGCGCTGATCCATTGACTCCTCAAGGGAAAATAGCCATCTTATTCTCGCGATGGCGCTGAATTTCGATACGGACGTTCAATATGTGAAGGGTGTGGGCCCGAAGCTCGGAGATATCCTTCGCCGCCGTGGCGTCACGCGCGTGCAGGATTTGCTCGAGTACTTTCCGCGCACGTACGAAGATCGTCGCGCCGTGCGCCACATTCAATCGCTCGTGCCGGACCAGCTCGTTTCGATCAAAGCAAAAATTTTGAAAATCCGCTCGATCCCGATGGGCAAATCCAAGCGCCGCATTTGGGAAGCGTGGGTGGGAGATCAAACGGGCCGCATCGCCTGCAAATACTTTCGGGTGCCGTACAAAGGCTACTTCGAGAGATTTCAGCCGATGCAGGACGTCCGCGTGATCGGCAAGGTCACGCAGTACCGGGGCGCGATCGAGTTTCACCATCCCGACATTCATCCGATCACCGACGAAGAAGAAAACGAGAACGCGCTGATCGCGATTTATCCGGAGATCGAGACGCTCACGTCGGCGAAGATCTCTCGTCTGATCAAGACCGTGATCGGGCAAGAGATTCCGGAAGTGCTGCCGACATCGGTGCTGAGCAAGTACGGGTTGCTGCCGTTAGCGCAAGCCCTGCGCGAAATCCACGATCCGCCGGTCGACCAAGGAGACAAGTTTTTGAAGTTTGAGGCGCCCTCGCAGCGGCGGATCATCTTCGACGAGTTCTTCATGCTCGAGCTCCACCTGGCGGCCAAGCGCGCGGGAATTGAGAAA
>CAYPFC010000329.1:1256-2838 GCA_964409815.1 uncultured Pseudobdellovibrionaceae bacterium | reverse complement strand
CGACTGCCACGAGGGCTCGCCTTCCTTAGAGCCTTTCCACAGCGCGAAGTCGGCCGCGTGCTTCTTACGCGAGTCCACTTCGATGCGAACGCCCTGCTCGAGCTCGTCGACTTTCTTGTGCGAGAGCTTTCCGTACTCGGGAAACGCGTGCACGTCGAAGTAGACGTCGCCGTCCACTTGGTAGGCCTTCCCGTTCTTGATGAGCATCGTGACGATTTCGATAATCTCGCTCATGAACTCGGTGACCTTCGGGTTGCGCGAGTGCTTTTTGAGTTTCAGCGCATTGAAGTCGTTTTCGAATTCCTTGATGTACTTTTCGGAGATCTCGCGCGAGTCGACCTTTTCGTCCTTGGCGCGATTGATGATCTTATCGTCGACGTCGGTGTAGTTATAGATGAACGTCACTTTGAAGCCGCGATACTCGAACCAGTTGCGAACGAGGTTGAAGAAGATCGCGCCGCGGAAGTTTCCGACGTGCAGGAAGTCGTAGACCGTGGGACCGCAGACGTACATCTTCACTTCGCCGGGAGTGATGGGCTTGAACTCCTCTTTCTGATGCGTTTGTGAATTGTGAATCTGAATTTTGCTCATTTTACTTTTCCTTCGTGTCCTGCGTCACCGAATACGATCTGCTGATTAAGCCCGACTCACTTAATGCGATTCAAAACTTCATCGGCGCGTGCGACCAGCGTGCGTTTGTGCATCAGCGGCACGAGCATTTTGAGCTCGGCGCCGTGCGGTTTTCCAATAACAGCCACGCGAATGGGCATGAAAAGATGCTTACCCTTCACGTTTTGAGCTTCCTTGATCGAGTCCTGCAGTTTATTGAACTGCTCCTCGCTCAAGTAATCGCTTGAGTTGCCTTCTACGCCCATCTTCCACGCCTCGACGACTTGCTTGGTGCTCGGCCAAGCCAGAGCCTCTTGCGCTTCCGGCTGAACCTCCAGCGGAGATTCGCTCAACGGGCGGAACAGTTCGACAGCGTCTTTCAAATTGTTCATGCTCGTCTTAAAAACGCCGAGCGCGCGGTCTTGCCAAGCCTTGTCGTTCGGCAGTTTCAATCCGGCTTCTTTCAGGTACGGTTCCACCCGGCGCCAAAGCTCGTCGTGCGGGAGGGCGCGCAAATGAGTCGCATTTACCCATGACAGCTTTTGTTCGTCGAACACGGCCGCGGACGGATTCAGACGCTCGTAACCGAATTGGCGGGTCATCTCCTCCATCGACATGATTTCCTGAGCTTCGGGCGAGCTCCACCCAAGCAAAGCGATGAAGTTGTTCAGCGCTTCAGGCAGATAGCCGTTGAGCTTGTACTCGTTGCAGCTCGTGGCCCCATGACGCTTCGAAAGCTTCTGGCGATCAGATCCTAAAATAATCGAAAGGTGCCCGAACTTGGGCAATTCGTACGCGAACGCTTCGTAGAGCATCATCTGGCGCAACGTATTCGAGAGGTGCTCTTCCGCTCGGAGCACGTGCGTGATCTTCATCAACGCGTCGTCGATCGCGCAGCAGAAGTTGTAAACCGGCATACCGCTCGAGCGCAGCAGGACGAAGTCGCCGACCATGTCGGAGGGGAACGTCACTT
>CAYPFC010000329.1:0-1246 GCA_964409815.1 uncultured Pseudobdellovibrionaceae bacterium | reverse complement strand
CTTCTCCGCGCACCAAATCTTGCAGCTTGTAATCGCGCTTCTCGACGACTTTGAAGCGGACGACGGGCTTCTCGCCCTTCGCCATCTTCTCGCGCGCTTTCTCGACGGGCCAATCGCGGTACGGAGAATTCACTTGCGGAGGCTTCCCCTCCTTCATGAATTGCTGGCGCTGGCGCTCGATCTCGTCGTCGGTCATGAAGCAGTAGTACGCCTGGCCCTGGGCGATCAGCTTCTCGGCGTGCTCTTTGTAAATATCTTGCCGGCGCGACTGACGGTACGGTCCGTAGGGACCGACGTCAATGAGCGACTCCGGATCCGGGCCCTCGTCCCACTTCAACCCGAGCCACACGAGATCCGAGATCTGCATGCGCAGCGATTCTTCCGTCGAGCGGGCCTCGTCGGTGTCCTCGATTCTCAAGATGAATTTTCCGCCGTGGCGTTTGGCGAAGAGATAATTGTAAAGCGCGGTGCGGGCGCCTCCCACGTGCAGGTAGCCGGTGGGGCTGGGCGCGAAGCGGACTCTTACGGATTGATCAGACATGGGTAAGACCTCAAATCAATGATCTTACCCCGAGCCGAGCGCCAAGGCCATAGATTTGCGATTCGCACGCTATGCAGCTTTCGATTACTGCGAGACGGGACAGCCCGCTTCCACGAGCCTTTGCTTCATATCCTCACGCAAAAGCAGTCGTCCATCCGGACCTTTGAGCGGCACGGAAGGAGTCCCGCCACTCATTTGATAAATACTTTCATTCAGGTATAGGTGATCCTTACAGTAGCGATGCGCGACGTGAGACCCAAGATGCCCTTCGCCAAGCAGCTTTTCGTTCGTGCCGATATTCTGACCCCACGAAACCACTTGATGGCCATAGCGTTGGCTCTTGCCGTGATGATTGCACGTCGATTTTGGATCCATCTGCGCAAGCTCGCGAAACATGTCGATCTGCACTCTGTAGGCTCGGCATTCGTCCGCGAGGCTTTCCTGATCCTGAGTCCTGCGCACGGCCAGTAACTCCTTCAGGATCTCGGGATAGGAGGCACAAGCGCCTTCCAAATGCTTGCGCGCGGACGCGGAATTCACCGGTGCCGATTGAAACATTTGATAGCACATCAATGCGGATTCGCCTTTAGACTTGGCATCGGCTTCAATTTTCGCCAAAACGTTTTTGTGCTCGATTTTTTTTAAATCGCAGCCATGCTTCATTTCGTGCCCCAAAATATGCACGGCCTGGATCGGATCCTCTTC
>CAYPFC010000328.1:0-2866 GCA_964409815.1 uncultured Pseudobdellovibrionaceae bacterium | reverse complement strand
GAACGTGTCGGCGTCGAGGCGCTTTCCCGACATCGCGACTTTTTGTCCGTGCTCGTACCAGTTGGTTTTTTCGCATTCTTTGCGCTTGAAGTAGCTCGCGCAACCCGCGACTGAAAGTCCAAAAGCGATAACCAAGATCAGGCGAAACATTCTTAAATCTCCTCCGTTAGAAGATTAGAGCGAAGTCATTTCCGTTTTGATCCGATCCATTTCTAAATTCAGCGCCGTCTGCTTCTCGCGCACGCCCAGGATTTTGCGGTCGATCTCGAGTTTGTCGAGCTCGATCTGACGAAGGCGCGCTTTCGCGGCCTCGTCCTTTCCGGCGACCGTGAGCTGCTCGGCCTTCAAATCCAAAAGACGCTTCTCCAAATCGAAGTACTCGCGATTCAAGTCCGCTTCGCGCTCTCCGCGCGCCTCCAGTTTCGCCTCGAGGTGAACGCGGCGGCCCTTCCGGTACTCGGCCATCCAAGCTTCGTCCTCGCATACCTTCGCTCCCGGATCACGGCCTTCGCTGCCGATGACAAAGGCGTTCGAGGGCTCGCAGTAAACACGCAGTCCGCGCGCGTAGGCAACCTCCGCTTTCACTCTCGCGTCTTCTTCGCAAACGGGAGTCATGTTGAGCTCCATTCCTTTGAGGCCTCGCTTTTCGGCGCGATCTTCCGAGCAAAAAAGCGTGACACCGTCCTCGTAACCCTTCCGCACGGAAAGCTCGTCGACGGCGACGCCCGCATCCTGACACTGCTTGACTCGGGTCGCTTGTTTGAGATCACGGCCGGCCATACCGGTCACGCGTCCGAATTCGGTCCAATTGGTTTTCTCGCAGTCTTTGCGAACGAGGTAGGGGGCGCACTGGCGCATGTTGCTCGCGTTCGGCTGATCGCAATTCGCTTGCAGCAGACTCGCGCATCCGCTCAACGTGAGCGCGCACAACGACGCCGCCATCAACGGAAAAATACGGGTCATTTCGAAGGCCTCCGGGAAGAAGAAAACGATGTCTCATTTTGAGACGGCCGTCAACGGCCCTGACAGCTGTGGGCGGGATTTGTCAAACCGGCCTGAGCCTCAAGAAAAGCCGCCTCGGGAACGCTTAAAACGCGGGGTAGCGGACGGACCCTGGCACTCCGCTTGTAAATTACAGAAAGTGAATGGGAGGAGCCTATGTCTCCGCGTAAATTGATTCTCTTAGTGACTTTGCTGGCTACGGTTTTGGTGGCTTGCCAACAAAAAAACCCGAAGCGCGCAAGCTTGCGCACGGGCCGTAACCTGCGTGGCGACGTGAACTCTCCGCTCGAGCCGAATCGCCCGACGGGCGCGCCGACCAGCCAAGCCGGCGCCTGCGGCAGCTACTCCGTTCCCGGTAAGCAATGGGGGGAAGTGACGAACCAAAGCGGCGACACCGTGTTCATGCAAGAGATCAACTTCCTGATGAGCCCGGTCCTTCAGCAGCTTCCCGCCGAGGACCAACTCGGCTACGTTTCGAGCCAATCGAATCAGAACACCGGTGTTCGCTTTTGGGGAAATGCACAATCTTCGAACAGCTCCGGTCAAGGCGCGATCGATCCGCGCTCAGCGGAAATTCGAATCGAGATCTTCGACGATCGCGCTTGTCAAACGAGAAGCGACGGCACGCAGCGCCCTATGATTCCGATTCATATCTCGGCGAGCCAGCCGGATGTTCGCCGCATCGAAGGCTATATCAACGGAAATCCTAACAATGGCGGTAGCGCAAACCTTTACTTCGAAGATAAATACGGCGCGATTATCCTCCAGGGCACGTTTAGCGGGCAGTACTACACCGGCACGATGAGTTACACTCTCACCGGATACTCGGGCTCGCGCACGTTGGGCCGCTTCACAGTACCGATCTGCGGATTTTTCCGCTGCAATTAACGGGTTGCCTCGCGGCCACCCGCTCGCTACGCTTTCCCTATGAAATTGAACATGGAGTTCGATCCCGAGGTCTTTCAGTCCTTGATCGGCGGCCGCGCCGTGGTGGAGACGCCACGTCTAGGCTTGAAGTCGAAGGACGAGGCCTACGCGTACTTAAAGACGTACGGGTACGACATGGAGGTCGAAACCGATCGTGAGAAGCTGTGGGCGATTCACTCGCGCGCGGTGATCTACATCCGCACGCAGCTGCTTAAGGACGGGGAGTCGATTCCCGAAGAAATTTCCGATCCGAAGAAACTCGAGGACATCGCGAATCTGCTTCTCTGGTCCTCGCTGCGCGACTCGACCGAAGAAAGCTTGCATCGGTGGTCTTGCGCTCTCCTGCGCGTGATGCACGTCATCTCGCAACTCCACAATGACTTGTTCAATTATTTCTCTCTGGAAATTCAGGAAGAGATTTTTAGGCCCTATCGTCAGGTCGTCCAAAAGGACGGCAACGGCATTCGCCTGAATGGCGGGAGCGCCGAGACCACGGATACCATTCCGCTGCAAAAGTTCGACATCAAGCCGTTCAAAGACTCGGACTCGGCGATCACGAAGCTGCTCGCGAAGCCCGACGAGGTCGCGTTCGGTTTGCTCGACAAAATCGGCGTGCGCTTCGTGACCCCGACGATGTTCGACGTGTTCCGCGTGATGCGCTTCCTCGTCGAGAACCATGTGGTCTCGCCGGCGAACGTGATTCCGAATCAATCGAACAACACGCTCTATCCGGTGAACGTGTTTCTCGATGTCATGGAGACTCTCCCGCGCACGGCGGAAATGGAGCCGGGCGAGCTCGACAAGCTCTTGCAAACGCGTCTCGAGAAAGACATGGCGAAGGCGAAGTTCCTAGAGAAGCACAACACGTTCACGAGCAAGGACTACCGTTTCATCAAGTTCATCACGCGCCAGCTCGTGCGAGTCACGCATCCCGAGA